>SXSC01000403.1 GCA_005792355.1 Opitutaceae bacterium | reverse complement strand
TGCGCGGTTTATGACCTGTGAAGCCGCGATCACGGAGGCCCAGCATGGGCTGGAGAACCACTTGGCGGCCGTGCAGGCATTGCGGCGACTTGTGGGCCGCATGGAAGTGGTCTCGATGGTCTCGGCGCGACTCGGCGCTGTTTTTGATCAGGTGGAGCAGTGGTCCCCAAGGATGGATTTCGCAGACGCCTGTGCGGTGGTGCTGGTTCGAAGTAGCGTCGGAGCATTTGTCCTGACGACGGACTTCCGTGATTTTTCTACCTACCGGGTGCCGTTCGTTTCGCCCGAAGGAGCGTTTCACGGGTGACGACGACTGGTTGCCCCACGTAGTAAGAAAAATGAAACGCACAGGGCTAGCGCGCCGCCGTAGCTGCCGCCTCCACCCACCGCCCGGGAAACAGCAGCATGCGCGGCCAGGGCGGCACGCCGGTCTCATTGCCGTTGAGCTGGCTCACGACGAGGTCGACCGCGTTCGCCGCCACCGTGTCGTAGGATGGGTCGACCCCGCCGATCTCCGGCGCCGTCGGCACCCAGTGCAACGTGGTGATCGGCAGCTCCGGCGGCACGGCGACGGCCATCGACCGCAACTGTTCGACGAGGGTGTGGGCACTCACCACCAGGGCATCGGGTCGGCTCGCCTGGATCCGCCGCGCGACGGCGCGGCGGTCTTCCGGCAATCCAATCCACAGCAACTCGGCCGCGGCGGCGCGACTCGGATGAAAGACCGCAAACGCCGCCTCCCAAGCCCGCCGCGCCCGCTCGTTGACGTCAGCCTCCAAGATAGCCATCGGCCGCCGACACCCGGCGGCCGCGAGTTTCTCGAGCGCCATGCGCATCGCGAGATAGTGATGGTGTCCGGCATGATGGAGTTCGGGACTCCAGCGGGCGCTGCCGATCACCGCGGGCGCGAAACCGCTCCATTCCAAATCCAGCGTCACCTCGGCTTCATGGATCACCGGCGACAGGAGCACGCCCACGATTCCGCGCGATTTCATCACCTGCGATAGGCGCCGATCCGTCATGCCGCGCTCGGCCGTCCAGAACTCCTCCAACCCATAGCCCAAGGCTTCGGCCCGCGCCTTGGCACCGAGAAAAACGCGTTGGAGAAACGGATCCTTCACCGACTCCGTGCGCGGCGTGTGCACCCACACAAAAGCCAGGCGTTCACCGGCGAGCACCGCGCGCGACCGGCGGATGTGCGCCATGATCGCGGCCACGCGCGGATTCGGTCGATAGCCAAGCTCCGCAGCGGCTGCCCGCACCCGATCCGCCGTCGCCAGCGGAATCTTGGCATGGCCGCGGAGGGCGAAAGAAACTGTCGTGCGCGAGACGCCCGCTTTGGCGGCGATCTGCGTCGTTGTGACGTGGGCGGCAAGAGTCTTGGGGGTCACTTGGTAAACGGTGTTACCAATGCGCCGGTTGCATTGCAAGAGTGCGATGCCACACACGACACCCGACAAGCAGGTCTAACCCCACTCCGCTGCCGGCGGTCCAGTCCGCCTCAAGCTTTCCCCCCTCCCTTATTCGCACGCTACCTGCCTCCTTCAATTGTCACTCCTCATCCCGAACCGTAAAAAAATGAGCACCACCAGACCCGCCCCCCGCCTTTTCAGCGTAACCCAGAGAGTTGTTATACTCTGCGCGTTAAACGCCGCTCCTCAATTGTTCGCCCAACAGGCGATCAAAAGTGAGCCGGCAAATTCTAAATTAAACCCCGACGAGGCCATCGTCTTGTCCGCCTTCACGGTCGGTTCCAGCGAAGACAAGGGCTACCGGGCCACCAGCACGCTCGCCGGCTCCCGCCTCAAGACTTCGCTCAAAGACCTCGCCGGCGGCATCCAGGTCGTAACCGAGCAGTTCCTGAAAGATACTGGCTCGACCGACTCCACTCGGTTGCTCGTCTACACCACCAACACGGAAGTCGCCGGCAACGACGGCAATTTCTCGGGCAACAACGGAGCGACCACCGACGATGCCGTGCGGCGAAACGAGTCGCCAACCGTCCGCCTGCGCGGCCTCGCCAGCGCCGATCTCACGCGCGGCTTTTTTCTCAGCGACATCGACTTTGAGGGCTACAACACCGACCGCATCACCGTCAGCCGCGGGCCCAACGGCATGCTCTTCGGCTTGGGCAGCCCGGGCGGCATCATCGACAACTCGCTGAAGCCGGCGAAATTCGCTGACGCCAACTCGGTGGAAGTCTCCGCCGGCAGTTTCGGCTCGCACCGCGAAGTGCTCGATGTGAACCGCGTCCTGGTGCCCAATAAAATCGCGTTCCGGATCATCGGACTCAAAAAGGAAGACGAGTTCATGCAGGAGGAGCCCTTCAAAAAGGAGCAGCGCATTTACGGCAACCTCGTCGTGAATCCGTTTGCGGGGACCGTCTTCCGCGCCAACGCCGAAGCGGGCTCGCGTCGGCAAAGCAACCCGTCGCAATTTGCCCCGCTCTCCAACGTCCCCGGCTGGATCAAAGCCGGCAAGCCCATCCAAGTGCCCGGCCTCGACCCTTCGATCCGGTTCGGATTGCGCGCTGCCAACCGCGCGCCCGTCTTCGTGCTTAACGGGCCCAACGATGCGACGCCGGTCCTAGGGTATTCGCTGGACGTGCGCAGCCCGCAATCCACCACCCTCGTCTACCAATCCACATGGATCACCCGCGACAACGAGCCCGACTCGTCGGCCTTCAAGCGCGGTGCGGTCATGTCCGAGTCGGACCGGTATATCTTTGACTACCGCAATCACGCCCTCACCGGGTCGCTCAACCGCCAGTTCAAGAATTTCGACGCGTTGAATCTCGCGCTGGAGCAATCGCTCTTCGACAAGCGGGCCGGCCTCGAATTCGCCTACGACCGGCAACACGACAAATCGGGCTCGACCGAACAGGCCCAATACAACCTGCAGGTCGATACGAGCGGCTTTCTTCCCTACACGGTCTTCAACCGGGCTACCCAAGTGAACGACGCGGTGCCGAATCCCAACGCCGGCCGGGTCTTCCTGAACTACCGTTCGGGGCTTTCGGAGACCGTGACCTACCGCTCGTCGTGGCGACTAACCGGTTTCTACGATCTAGACCTCGAGCGAGAGACCAAATCGCTCGGCTGGCTGGGCCGGCATGTGTTCACGGGCATGTTGAGCAACCAGCAAGCGGTCATCCGCCGCGCCGCAACTATTTATGGCGATGCCATCGGCTTGGACAACAAGGCCATCATTGATTTCAACACCAGCCCCACGGCCAGTTTCCCCGCCACTTCGTTTGATCGCAACATTCGCGGCATCCGCTATCTCGGAGCCGTCACCGGCCCCAACGCCAGCAGCGTCGCCGTCCCTCCGAACACCCCCAAGCTGACCAGTTATCCCGCGGTCATGTGGAATCGCGCCGCGACTCCCAATCTGCCCGGCGAAGTGGGCGCGTGGCAAAACCGCACCATCTCGGTCATCGACAATCCCATCGCAGGCGCAAGCTTGAACCAAGACTCGGTCGATTCATTCGCCCTCATCAGCCAGAGCTATCTGCTCAACAAGCATCTCGTCCTCACCGCCGGCTGGCGCCAGGACAAGAGCAAGAAGTGGTTCAACAACCAGCCGCCGCGCACGCCCGACGATATCGTCATCTTGGACGGCCTTCGCCTGCCCGGCACCCCGAGTGCCGAGGTCATGGGCAGCGCGTTTTCCTGGGGCGCCGTGGGCCATCTCCCGCGACGCTGGGAGGAGAAATTGGGCGTCGGCGTCAGCGTGCACTACGGCATTTCCGAAAACTTCCAACCTCTCGCCGGTCGCGTCGACGTCCTGAACCGGCCAATCGAGAACCCCCGCGGCGAGACCAAGGAGATGGGTTTCTCCCTCGATCTCTTCGCCGGCAAGCTGGTCGTGCGCTTCAACAAGTATGAGACCAAATCTGCGAACCAGTCCGACGGCTCGCTCGGCAGGGCGGAGATCCCAAATTTCGAGCGGCTGTTCTACAACAACGTGCGCTCGATCCTTACCGGTCCAGGCGAGGCCAACGAAAACTGGCGCAAGCTCTACACCCTGCCGCCGCTCGGCATGCGCCAGGCGTTCTGGAATCCGATCGAACCCAACCTCGACACCACCAGCAGCGTGTCGGACGCGGGCAATCCCAACGTGACCGGCACGTCGGATTTCTTCTCCAAGGGCTACGAAATCGAGGGGACTTATAACCCGACGAGCCGCTGGTCGATCACGTTCAACGCCTCGTCCCAGGAATCGATCAAGACCAACGTGCTCGAGCAGTATTCCGACTACCTCGCGATCCGTGAGCCCCAGTGGCGGGCGATGGGCAACCTCATTGCTCGGCCCAATGGCCAGACCATCAACCAAGCAGTTGACGCCGGTGCGGTTCAGGTGATTCGCACCCAGCAAAGCAAAGAAGGCTCAATCTTGCCCGAAATTCGCAAATGGCGTTTCAATCTCGTCAACAGCTACCGGTTCACCGACGGACTGTTCAAGGGCTGGTCCGTCGGCGGAGCGGTCCGTTGGCAGGACAAAGCGGCTGTCGGTTATAATGCCAAGCGCAACGAGTTCGGCGTCATCGTGCAGGACATCAATCGGCCGATCTTCGGGCCGACGGAGCTGACCACGGATGCGTTCGTGAACTACTCGCGCAAAATCCTAAGGGACAGGGTTCGGTGGAAAGTTCAGTTGAACGTCTACAATCTTCTGAATGACACCAAGGAAATTCCAGTCGCCATTGACGACGATCTCGTCGTCGTGGCCCGACAATTGCAAAATGGCCTCACTTTCAAGATCACTAACACCTTCGAGTTCTGACCGCTTCATGAATATCCCATCACCCGGTTCGTAGTGCCGGAAGCCGGGTGACAGCACCGCCCCTGCGATCCACCGCAGGGCCTTTTTCTTTTGGCCACATCCCCTATCCTTTAATTCTCTCGGACCCGCCCCGTGCGCAGTTTCCTATTGAAAATCCAGTTTCCTTTCAGCCAAGAAATGAAGCACCTCCGTTTGCCAGCATCCTCCTCGCCGCGGTGCCTGCCCTGCATTCTGGCGGCCATGGTCGTCTGCGCTTCCCCCGCGCTTCGAGCCGGCCCCGCACCCGACATGGCCACGGTGCCAGCCGATCTGCGGATCCCGGAACTCACCGACGCCCCCCCCGGCCCGGGCAAACGGGTAAGCTTCGAACTTTTCGCAAACACACCGCCGGTGGTCCTCTATCTGCCCACCGATTGGAGTCCCGAAAAAAAGTTCCCCGTGATCGTCGAACTGGCCGGCAATGGAAATTACAAGAACGCGTTCGGCGACATTAGCACCGGTCTCCCTG
>SXSC01000402.1 GCA_005792355.1 Opitutaceae bacterium | reverse complement strand
GGCTCTACACCGCCGATCCGCGCGTCGTGAAGGACGCGCGGAAACTGTCCGAAATCAGCTATGACGAGATGCTCGAGCTGGCGTCGCTGGGCAGCAAGGTCATGCAGACGCGCTCGGTCGAGTTTGCCGCGAAGTACGGCGTCGTTTTCGAAGTGCGCTCCTCTTTCAACAACAACCCAGGAACCATCGTGAAACAAGAAGTCGCCTATATGGAAAAGGTCGTCGTCCGCGGCGTGGCCGTCGACAAGGATCAAGCCAAGGTCGTGGTGAGCAATGTCGCGGACAAGCCGGGCACGGCCGCGAAAGTCTTCCGCGCGCTGGCCGACGCCAACATCAACGTGGACATGATTGTCCAAAACGTCGGTCGTGGGGGTGTGGCCAACCTCACCTTCACGGTGCCGCTGACGGAGAAGGACCGGGCCGTGACGGCGCTCGCACCGGCCCTGCAGGCGGTGGGCGGCGAGGCGACGTTTGACGAGAAGATTGCGAAGCTCTCCGTCGTGGGAGTCGGCATGAAGACGCACAGCGGCGTGGCGGCCACCCTTTTTGAGACGCTGGCCCGGGCCGGGGTGAACCTCGAGTTGATCAGCACCTCCGAGATCAAGATCTCCGTGGTCATTGCGAAGGACAAGGCCGATGACGCCGCGCGCGCGGTGCATGCGGCGTTTGGCCTGGAGCTGGTCTGAACCAACGTTCCTCGTTTTCGTGGTCGTGCTCTTGCTCGCAGTTTGAGATCGAGAACGAAAAAGAGGAAAGAGTAAGATGAAGTTTCTCAGCACCCGCGGCCAGACGCCCGTCCTCGGTTTTTCCGATGCGGTCGCCACCGGGCTCGCCCCGGATGGCGGGCTTTACCTGCCCGAGACGCTGCCGGATTTCTCCGGGGATCTGGCCCGGTTCGAATCGCTCAACTACCCGGAGCTTTGCTTCGAATTTCTGCGCGTCTTCGCGACGGATATTCCGCCGGAAACGCTGCGCCAGTTGGTGAGTGCGAGCTACACGCGGTTTGATCATCCCGACATTGCGGCGCTCAAGCCGCTGGCGAAAAACCTCTACGTGCTCGAGCTCTTCCACGGGCCCACGCTGGCATTCAAGGACTTCGCGCTCCAGCTCCTCGGCAACCTCTATGCGCACCAGTGCCGGGTGCGCGGACAAACCATCAACGTGCTCGGGGCGACCTCCGGCGATACCGGCGCCGCGGCGATTCATGGACTGCTCGGCCGGCCGGGCACCGCGATCTTCATCCTCTATCCGGATGGCCGCGTGTCGCCACTGCAGGAGCGGCAGATGACCTGCACGGGGGCGCAAAATGTCTTCGCGCTGGCGGTGGACGGCACGTTTGACGATGCGCAGACAGCGTTGAAGGAGGTTTTCGGCGATCAGGAATTCCGCACGCGGCACCGGCTCTCGGCGGTGAACTCGATCAACCTGGCGCGGGTGCTCGCGCAATGCGTGTACTACCTGTCGGCGTGGCTGCGGCTGCCCCCGGGCGAACGCGACCACGTGGAGTTTGTCGTGCCGACGGGCAATTTCGGCAACGTGCTCGCGGGCTGGATGCTGCAGAAAATGGGCGTGCCGATCCGCGGTTTCAGGGTGGCGACGAACCAGAACGACATTCTCCATCACCTGTTCACGACCGGCGAGTATCGGGTTGGCGAGGTGCATCCAAGCCTGGCGCCGTCGATGGACATCCAGGTCGCGTCGAATTTCGAGCGTTTCATCTGGTTCGCCGTCGGCGGCGACGCGGCGCGGGTGCGCGCGGTGATGCGGACCTTCCAGGCGACGGGTCGCTACACGTTCGAGAACTTCGACCGGGATTCCTTCAGCTCGACGCGCACGAGCGATGCGGAGATTGCCCGCATCATCACGCGCGTGCATCGGGATTACGGTTACATCGTCGATCCGCACACGGCGTGCGGTTTCCAGGAGCTCAACCCGGAGCGGGTGAACGTGGTGCTCGCGACCGCGAGCCCGGCGAAATTTCCCGACACAATCCGGGCCGCGATCGGCCTCGAGCCGACGCATCCCAGTCTCGAGGCGTTGAAATCAAGGGCGATTGTGAAGCACCGGATCAAGGCGACGCCTGCGGCGATGCGCGCGTTCATCGACGCCCACGCGGAGCAATGAGGTGCAGCCTGGGGCTGGTCCGGCACCGGGGATGACGGCCGGACGCCCCGGGGTCGGTAAGATCACCCGACCAAGAGCGGTGGTTCCTCCGTCGGCGTGGCAACCGACGCCGCGTGCAGGCGGGCGAGCACGGCCCGGAAATGGGCATCCTCGAGTTCGCGCCGCCGGGCGGCGCGGTATTCCATCTCCCCGACGACGAAGATGAACGTAAACAGCGCGGCCAGCAGGGGCTGGTAAAATAACGCAATCGCGGCGCCCGCGACGCACAAGATCTTCCCGGTGGTCACCGCCCAAAACGTGGCGCGCAGATAGCTGAGGCGCGTGGCCAGCAGGGCGCGCAGGATGCGCCCGCCATCCATCGGGACGGCGGGCAGGAGGTTGAACAGGCCCATCGCCACGTTCCACTGCATCAGGAGGCCGGCCGTCTCCAGCAGCGTGGGCACGTCCGCGGCCGAGGTTTCGACCGCCGGGCTGAGCTCCGCCGGCAGAACCAGCCAAAGCAGTCCGGCGAGGACGAAGTTCACGCCGGGCCCCGCGATCGTGATCAGAAGCTCCCGTCGCGGTTCGCGGGGAATGCCGTCAAATTCCGCCATCCCGCCGATCGGCAGCAGCAGAATGCGTGGCACCGTGATGCCGTAGTGCATGGCGGTGAAGCAATGTCCCAGCTCATGCAGGACGACGCAGCCGAAAAAGGAGAGCAACAAGGCGCTGTTCCACCAGAGGCCCGGCCAGCCGCCGTCCGCCCACCCGTCGAAGGCGTTGACCGCCAGCAACAGGAAGAAAGAGAAGTGGACGGCGAGTTGGATGCCGCGCACCCGGAAAAGGTTCATTGACCAGCCGAGCATCCAGAGCAACAAAAGCGCGCCCGTGGAATACGCCAGCGTTCAATCTCGTTCATTTTCCGGAGTCTGAACCCGGTCCCGGGCGTCCTGCCGCCACGCTTCCATGACCGACGTCACCACCAAACCGCCCACCATCCTTGTGATCGATGACGACGCGGAAATCCGCTATTCGCTCTCCCGTGTGCTGACCGCCCGCGGCTATCAGATCATCGAGGCCCCGAGCGGCGAGCAGGGGATCGCGCTGGTCAGGCAAGGGCCGCCGCCCGACCTGGTGTTCCTCGATGTGCGCATGGGCGGCATGGGCGGCATTGAGGCGCTGCAGCACATCCGCTCCGCCAACCCGCGTCAGCTCGTCGTGATGATGACGGCCTTTGGCACGGCGCAGACCGCGATCGAGGCGATGAAATACGGCGCGTTTGACTACGTGATGAAGCCCTTTGATCCGGCGAAGGTGCTCGCCCTGGCGCAGAACGCGCTCAAGGCGCACGCCGATCTGCGCGCCGTTGGCGATTACAAGCCGACGATCAACGCCGACGATTACCGCGAAGGCATCGTCGGCAGCTCGCCGGTCATGCAAAACGTTTTCAAGATCATCGGCCAGGTCACCGCCAGTGATGTCACGGTGATGATCACGGTCGAGAGCGGCACCGGCAAGGAGCTCGTCGCGCGCTCGATCTGGAAACACAGCCACCGCTCCAACAAGGCGTTCATCGCCGTCAACTGCGCGGCAATCCCCGACAACCTGATCGAAAGCGAGTTGTTCGGGCACGAAAAGGGTTCTTTCACCGGCGCGACCGTGCAGCGCATCGGCAAATTCGAATTGTGCGACGGCGGCTCGATTTTTCTGGATGAGATTGGCGACATGGCCCTCGCCACTCAGACGAAGATTCTGCGCGTGCTGCAACAGGGCGAAATTCAGCGGGTGGGCGGCACGGCAACCTTGCGCGTCGACGTGCGGATCATCGCCGCCACCAACAAGAATCTCGAGGAGATGGTGCGGACCAAGACGTTTCGCGAGGACCTGTATTACCGCCTGAACGTCGTGCGCATCATGATGCCGGCCCTGCGGGAGCGTGGCGACGATGTCCCGCAGATTGTCGATTTCTGTCTGCAGAATCTCGTCAAGCAGCGGAAGACGCGGGTGTCCAAGGTGTCGCCCGAAGCCATGGCCGTGCTGGTGCGCCACCGCTGGCCGGGCAACGTGCGGGAACTTGAAAATGTGGTCTATCGCAGCGCGGTCATCGCCCAGGGTGATGCCATCCTCGTGAAGGATCTTCCCGCGGAGTTGAGCGGGGCCGGCATGGTCGCAACCCCGGCGACGGCCACCGCGGTTGCGTCCGCCCGCGACGAGCCCGGCGCTGGCGCCACCACGGTCACCCCGCCGCGAACGCTGGCGAGCGCTTTCGACACGGTCTTCGATCTGCTCAAGACCGGGGGCAAACCGATGTTGGCGCAGGTGGAGCGCGAACTCATTTCCCGTGCCCTGGCGACCCATCGGGGTGACGAAGCGCAGGCCGCCAAGCTGCTCGGCCTGACCAGGGCCGCGCTGCAGAAGAAGGCGAAGGAACTCTGAACCGGTTCCCCGGATGAGAAAATTCCCGCGGCCAGGCGGAGGCCCGTTGGTCCGTGCCACCGCGCCAACTGCGCCCGGCGGCGAACCGGGCGGCAAATAATCGACCGTGCAAATCTACCTCGCGTCCGGCAACGCCCACAAGGTGACCGAGCTCCAGGCACTCGCCCGCGCCACGGCGTTGCCCGTGGAAATTTTTTCCGCGCGAGTGATCGGCGGAATGCCGGACGTCGTGGAAGATGCCGGCACCTTTGCCGGCAATGCGCGCAAGAAGGCGCGGGCGCTTTGGTCGCGCGTGCCCGCGGGAGCCTGGGCGCTCGCGGACGACAGCGGGCTGTGCGTCGACGCGCTCGCCGGGGCGCCAGGCGTGGAATCCGCCTACTACGCCGGGCCGCAGGGTGACGGTGCGGCAAACCTCGCCAAACTTGTCGCCGCGCTGCGCGACGTGCCGGCCGCGCAACGCGGGGCTCATTTTGTCTGTGTGCTGTGGCTGTGTGGTCCGGACGGCCGCGAGCAGATGTTTGAAGGTCGTTGCGACGGGGGCCTGCGCGCTGAACCACGGGGTGGCGCCGGCTTTGGCTACGATCCGCTCTTCGTGCCCGCTGGCCACTCCGCGAGTTTCGCCGAACTCGGCGACGCGGTGAAGAGCACCCTCAGTCATCGCGCCCGGGCCTGGTCAAGGCTGGCGGAGTGGGTGAGGGCGGGAGGACGGTGACACGGATTTATTTTCGCTGCTCCTGCGCGAAAATCACCGCGGCTTCGGCGCGGCGCGAGACATGCAGTTTCTCGAAAACCGTGCTCAGATAGTTTTTGACGGTTTTCTCGCTCAGCCCAAGTCGGACGCCGACCTCCTTGTTCGTGCACCCCTCGGCGATCAGGGCCAGCACCCGCTTCTCCTGCGGGGAAAGTGTGGCGAAGGCTTCCCGGCTGCCGCCTCCGCCGCTTTTGACGAGTTGCATCACCCGCGCGATGATGGCGGGATCCAAGATTGACCGGCCGGCGGCGACATCGCGAATCGCGTTCATCAGGCCGCGGCCGTCGATCTCCTTCAGCAGATAACCGTGGGCGCCGGCGCGAATCGCATCGTCGACCGTCGAATTCTCGATCACCGACGTGAGAATGAGCACGCGGGTGTCGGGGGAATCCCGGAGAATCTGCCGGCAGACCTCGATGCCGTTGCCATCCGGCAGCCGGATGTCGAGGAGGGCGACGTCGGGTTTCAGCCGCCGGGCCGCCTCGATCGCCGCGGCCGCCGTGGCGGCTTCCCCGATCACGACAATGGTCGGTTCGATCCCCAGGAGGCTGCGCAGTCCCGCGCGCACCACTTCGCTGTCGTCGACCAACAGCAAGCGGACGCGGGGAGTTTCGGGCTTGGTGCTCATGTCGCAGTAGAACGGACAATCGGGAGGGTGGCCAGCACCCGTGTGCCGGTTTCCGCATCGCTGGTGACGCGCAACGTCGCGCCCATCCGGGCGGAACGGGCCTTCATGTTCGCCATCCCGTGACCACCATCGCGAGACCGCGAAGCGTCGAACCCGCTGCCATTGTCCTGAATCAGCAGGCAGACCTCGTGGTCCCCCTGATGCATGCGCACGGTGATCATCGACGCGCCGCCATGACGCAGGGCGTTGCTGACCGCTTCGCGGGCGATTTGCAGGGCTTCGACGCTTTGCGTGGAACTCAGCTGCGCCGCAGCTTCGTCGTCGATCTGCATGTCAAACTGGGCCTCGCGCCCGGCGCGCAGTTCTCCGAGGAGTCCGCTGAGCGCCCGCGCAAAACCGGCGCGCCGCAGGCTTTCCGGAGCGAGTCCGCCAATGTAGGCGCGGACGTCCCGTATCGCGTTGTTCAGGCTCGCACGGGTCTGTTCGAGCCGCTGTTCGGCCTCATCCGGATTGCTCTTCACGAGCGCGCGCACCGATTCGAGCGTCAGCCCGGCGGCATAGAGCGATTGGATGATGCCATCGTGCAGATCGCGGCCGAGTCGAATCTTCTCATCGAGCGACTGCGTGAGCATCTGTTGCTTGAGGCTGGCATCTTCCTCCGCCAGGCGGCGCACATCCCGTTCGCGCGTCAACTCCGCCCCCTGGGCGACTGAAGACTCGGCCAGTCTCGCCAGCGTCGAGAGCTCGGAGCCGGCGCGGCGGAAAGGAGTGGGGGTCTCCGCCGTCCGCGACGGCCAGGCCGCGAGGTTGAGCATCAACGGCAGTGCGAAGGCCAGTCCGACCACCGCGAGCCCCAGGGCCAGGCGTTGCGAGAGCACCAGCGCGCCGACCGACCGCGCGGTCGCCTCGGCGGTGAGCGAATGGCCCGCGGCCTCATTCCGGGCCTCGCGCCAGACTGGCACGGCCAGCATGGCCGCCAATGCCACCAAGACGACGAAAAGCGCCGTCGCAACGAAGCGGGTGAGGGGATTCATGCGAAATTGCCACCACGGTGCGCGAAGGATCACGCAGCGTCAAAACTTTCGACATTTCGTTCGTCCCGCGTTCTGTTGGCCGGCTTGCCATGAAATCCTTCTATATTACGACCGCGATCGACTATGCGAACGGTTCGCCCCACCTCGGCCACGCCTACGAAAAGGTGCTGACGGACGTCATTGCCCGATTCCGGCGGCAAATGGGGGACCGCGTCCATTTCCTCACCGGCACCGACGAACACGGCCAGAAAGTGCAGGCCAGTGCGCGCGCCCGGGATATTCCACCACAACAATACTGCGATGCGGTGGCGGCGGAGTTTCAGGCGATGCTGCCCAAGCTCGGCATCACGAACGACGACTTCATCCGCACGACCGAGGAACGGCACAAGCGCGTCGTGTGCCGGCTGCTCCAGCAACTCTTCGACCAGGGCGAAATCTACCGGGCGGAATATCAGGGCTTTTATTCCACCCGGCAGGAACAGTTCCTCCAAAACAAGGATCGCAACCCGGACGGCACCTGGCCGGAGATTTTCGGCGAGGTCACCGAGATCACCGAATCGAATTATTTTTTCCGTCTGCGCAAGTACCAGGACTGGCTGATCGAGTTCCTCACGCAGAACGAAAACTTCGTCTTCCCGCGCTACCGGCAGACGCAGGTGCTCGAGTTCTTGAAGGAGCCGCTGAACGATCTCTGCATCTCGCGGCCGCGCGAACGGCTGGAGTGGGGGATTCCGCTCCCGTTTGACGGCCAATTCGTCACCTACGTCTGGTTCGATGCATTGGTGAATTATTACTCCGCCGTCGTCGACCGGCCGGGCCTCTGGCCGGCCAGCTATCATGTGATCGGCAAGGACATCCTCGTGCCGCCGCACGCCGTCTACTGGCCGATCATGCTGCGCGCCGCCGGGATTCCGCTGCCGGCGGGCATCATCGTGCACGGCTGGTGGACACAGCGGGGATCCAAAATGTCCAAGAGCACGGGCAACGCGTTGAATCCCCTCGAGCTGGTCGATCAATTCGGCGCCGACGCGTTCCGGTATTTTCTGATTCGCGAGATGAACGTGGGGCAGGACAGCGACTTTACGGCCGACCAGTTCCTCGTGCGGTACAACAGTGAACTGGCGAACAATTTTGGGAATCTGGTGAATCGCACGCTCAACATGACCACGCGCTTTGCCGGCGGCGTGCTGCCGGCCGCGGCGGGCAGCGAGGAGCCCGAGCGTGAATTACACGCGCTGTGGGCGCGCACCGCGCCGGAGTGTGTCGCCCTCTGCGAGGGTTTCCAATTCCACACGGCCATCGAGCGTACGATGGCGTTCGTCACGGCGACCAACGCCTATATCGAAAAACGCGCGCCCTGGAAACTCGGCAAGTCGGCCGACCCGCAGGAGCGGGCGCGTCTCCACACGTCGTTGGCCACGATGGCCGAGGCGCTCCGGCTGGCGGTCGCCCTGCTGCAGCATGTCACCCCGGCGTCGTCCGCGAAAATCAACGCCGTGCTCGGCTATTCGCCCGGACCGATCTGGCGCGACGAACTGGTCTGGAGCAACCGGCTCGACGGCGCGAAGGTGGCGGAGGCTTTGGTGCTGTTCCCGCGGCCGGCGGCGGCGAAGCCGGCGTAACCGTGCTCGTTCCTCGTTCTCTCGTTCGGAAAACTTTCGGGAGAGGAGGAACGAGCAAGATGAAGAGGAAAGAGAAAGATTAACCATGACCATCCTCCCGTTGCACCCCGCCAACCACGCGTCGCCGGCGGCGTTGCGGGAATTTCTGGAGCAGTGCCGCGGGGCCGCGGTGCGGGATGCCCATGCCAAGCTCGTGAGCATTTCACTGGCGGTCGAGGCCCTCGATCCGCTGGCGGTACTGGAATCGATTTTCGAGCCCGACGAGCCGCATTTCTACTCGGAGCGCCCGGCGCTCGAAACCGCGATTGCCGGCGCCGAAATTGCCGTGAGCCACGAGGCGCGGGGCGCGGACCGCTTCGCGGTGGTGAAGACGTGGGTCGGCGAGATGCTGGCCCACACGATTGCCGTGGGCGACGTGACGGCGCCATTCGGTGGGCCGCACTTCTTCTCGGCCTTCGCGTTTCACGACGAGGTTGAAACGGGTGAACCGTTTCCCGCGGCCTCGATCTTCGTGCCCCGCTGGCAGGTCGCGCTCGCGGGCCGGACCACCACGGCGGTCGCCAACCTCCTCGTCACGCCTGCGGCGGATCTCGACGCGCTCGCGCGGCGGGTGTGGCGGGCCCACCAGCGGTTTCACGAAATCGGCGCCCAAGCCGCTCCGGCCGCCGACGCCGAGGTGCCCGGAACGCCCGTTTTTCAGATGCGCGAGACCGGGCACTACCGGCTGGCGGTGGCGCGTGCCCTCGAACGGATCAGCGCGGGGGAGTTTGGGAAAATCGTGCTCGCTCGCGCGCAAGACCTGACGGCCGACCGATTGCTGCACCCGCTGCGCATGCTGAACGGATTGCGCCAACGGTTTCCGGACTGTTATGCTTTTTCTTTCGCGCACGGACGGGGTCCGAGCTTCATCGGCGCAAGTCCGGAGCGGTTGATCCGGGTGAGCAAGGGAGTGCTCGAAACCGAGGCCCTCGCCGGTTCGATCCGACGCGGTGTCAGCGCCAGCGAAGACGCCGCGCTCGCCACGACGCTCCTGCGCAGTGGCAAGGACCTGCATGAACACCGGCAGGTAATTGACGATATCGTGGCCCGCCTCGCACCGCTGGGCATCATTCCCGAGACGCCCGCTGCTCCGCAGGTCCGGCGGCTGGCGAATGTCCAACACCTGCACACGCCCATTCACGCGAAACTGCCGGACGGTGTGCACCTGTTCGACGCGCTGGCCGCATTGCATCCGACTCCCGCGGTGGGCGGCACGCCGCGCGACCCGGCCGTCGGCCGGATTCGCGAGCTGGAAGGGTTTCCGCGCGGGCTCTACGCCGGAACGCTCGGATGGCTCAATAGTCGCGGCGGCGGCGAATTTTTCGTCGGGATCCGCTCGGCGCTGGTCGCCGGCGCGAAAGCCCGCGTGTACGCCGGTGCCGGCATCGTGGCGGGCTCGACCCCGGAGAGAGAGTTCGCGGAAACGGAGCTGAAATTTAAGGCGATGATCGAGGCGATCGTGGCTTAGCCCGGACATTCTCCACTTTCCCCCGCGACGACTTCACCGCGGGTGCAACCACGCTTGATGCTGGGGTCGCTTTCCCGGAAGGATTTCCGGGTGAAATCGCAACGGAGCAGCCGAGGGCGTGGGCGGAAGCTCTGCCGCAGCGCAAAGGAGGAAAGGCGCGGACAGGCCTTTGTGCGTTGTATTCCACATTTCACAGTTCGTGTTGCGCGGTGAGGAATTATTCTGAGGCAATCCCCCAAACCACCAATTCGCAAATCTCCCAATCGAGAGAATCTTTGGTTGCGACCTTCTACCGTGGTGGGAAGCATCGGTTCTTCGAAAGAACCATGTCCGTTCCGCCTCCTGACACCCGCAATGTAAACTCGCTCTGGGCCGGCGTGCTGATCGAAACCCTGGCGCGGTGTGGTGTGCGCTTTGCGGTGGTTTCGCCGGGATCGCGTTCCGCGCCGCTGGCATTGGCCGTGGCGGCCCACCCCTCGATCGAGGCGGTGCCGGTGCTCGATGAGCGGTCGGCGGCCTTCTTTGCCCTCGGGCTGGCCAAGCAGCATGGGCGCCCCGTCGTACTCATCTGCACCAGTGGCACAGCGGCCGCGAATCTCTTCCCCGCAGTGATCGAAGCCCATGAAAGCGGTGTGCCGCTGCTCGTGCTGACGGCTGATCGTCCGCCCGAATTGCGCGCTTGCGCCTCGGGCCAGACGATTGACCAGCTGAAGCTCTTCGGTGGGTACGTGAATTTCTTCCACGAAATTGCCACCCCCGAGCTGGGCGAATCGCGGCTGAAATACCTCCGACAGACCGTCGCGCATGCCATTGGGCGGACACTCGCGCCCGCGACGGGGCCCGTGCATCTCAACGTGCCGTTTCGCGACCCACTGGCGCCGGTGGGCGACGGTGGCGCCACCGCTCAATTCACCGCCACGATCAACTGGGATATTTTCTACGCGCATTTGGTCCCGACGGAACCGGCCCCGCCGGCCGGACTGTTGCCGCGGATTGCCCCCGATGTGCACGGGGTGATCGTCGTGGGGCCCGCACAGCCGGGCGACATCGGCGCGTTTGTGACAGGTGTGGGCGAAATCGCCCGTCGTCTTGGCTGGCCGGTCCTGGCCGACGGGTTGTCGCCACTGCGACATAACGCGTCGCAGGTGCCGCACCTCGTCACGACCTGCGATTTGGTGCTGCGCCACGCGGTTGCGGCCGAGCGATTGAAACCCGAGGTGGTGCTCTGCGTGGGCGACTGGCCGACGAGCAAGGTGCTGCGTTGGTGGATTGAGGAAAGCGAGGCCCTGATCTGGATGGTGACGGAGCGTGCGGATAATCGCGACGCAATGCATGGGCGGACGCGGCAGATCGCCCTGCCGTTGACCGTGCTCGCCGCCGGTCTGCCGCCGGCGGTCGACGAGAACGGCTACCAACGCATGTGGGCGCGTTACGAGCAGAAGATTCGTCCGGTGCTCGATGAGCGTCTGCAGGCCGAGGAGACACTGTTTGAACCGAAGGCCGCGTGGTTGCTCGCCCGCCACCTGCCGGAGGAGACCGCCCTGTTTTTCGCCAACTCCATGCCGGTGCGCGACGCGGAATACGTCACGCCGCCGGGCAACCGTGCCATCCGGCCACTCTGCAATCGCGGAGCCAACGGCATCGACGGCACCCTGTCGACCGCCGTGGGTGCGGCCCACCAGTCGGGGCGTCCGGCGGTGCTGCTGACCGGCGACCTGGCGTTGCTGCACGACACGAACGGGTTTCTGCTGCGCGCCAAATTCCACGGCTCGCTGACCATTGTGCTGATCAACAACCGCGGTGGTGGAATCTTCGAGCACCTGCCGGTGGCGGCCTTCGACCCGCCGTTTGAGGAATTCTTTGCCACGCCCCAGGAGGTCGATTTCGGGAAATTGTGTGCGGCGTATTCCGTGGCGCACGTCATGGTTCGCGATTGGGCGCATTTCACTGAATTAATCTCGACCCTGCCGGCGACTGGCATGCGCGTGCTTGAAGTTGCCACCGATCGGAAGCGAGACGCCGCCATGCGGAAAAAGTGGTTTGCCGAAATAGCGGCGATGCTCGGGTAGTCCGCGCACATCACCAGGCCGGCTCCCTCCGCCGAGCGCGGACCCGCGAGGTCCAGGGCGGGACCGTGTGCCTCGCCCTGTTGCCGCGGGCCGGACGACGGCGCAAATCACCGGTCCATCGTGCCCGATTCGCGTTCCACGACATGACCCCATCGGTGGCTTCGTCGGACAGCCCGGGCGGCCCCACGTGATGCGCTGCACGGGGCAGCCCGACTTCAGAAGTCAAAACCGCTGGTCAGCAGAAATACGCGCGGCTCGGGATACTGGAAGACCACGGGCACGCCCGCGGTGGATGGTGCGTGCCGAGCCAGCGCCAGCGGCCGCCGCGCTGCGCGTTGAACGCCGTGTTGAACTGTGCGGTGGTGCTCGCGGGCGTGAGGCCGGCGTTGTTGGCCATCGCAATTATTAGCAGCAGTCCGGCGGTCGAACGGATGGATTAGGTGAAGGCATGCGGGAAGGGTACGGGTGGGGTCATAGGGGAAGACGAGGTTGGGTTCAATGGGTCAGGGTGGGGCGCTCTTTTGTTCGAATTGCCGAGCGCGAGGTGAAGCCCCGGCTCGCCGCGGAGGAGCGGTTGGCCCGCGGCGTCACCGGTGAAACAGCGCCGCCGCGGGAACCTGCCCAACCGGCACGCCCGGCCCCTCCCAGGAAACGCCGAGCGTTCCCGCCAGCGTCCCATTGGGACACAGGTACGTGACGCGGATCGGATGCAGTCCCGCCCCGAGTGCAATCGTTCCCGACTGGGCGCCCGCTTCGCGCCTGCTGAAGACGTCTTCCTCATCGCCGCCGCCAATATACAACCGCGCCAGGAGGTCAGCCCGAACCTGCAACGTATATAGCCCCTCGCGCGGCACGCGGAGATAGCCCTCGTAGATGAACCAGTGATTACCCGCCGCCGCTGTCCGGGCGGACTGGTCAAACGGTATCACCGCAACTCCAGAAGCGACCGGCTGGTAGTCGTGCCGGAACGCATCCGGTGCTTTCCGGTCGCCCTGCATCTTCCCGTTGAAATACCGGTAGCGCAGGCCCGGTTGCAGTCCCGCCACCTCCTCGGCTCGCCGCGGCATCGCGCGGGTGAGTGTCGCCAGCACCACGGGGCTGGCATGATCGCCCGCAAACGTGCGCGCCCGAATCGTCACGCTCCGGTCGACCGTGAACGGCCGGAGATACTCGGCGGACTGCGGCCCAGGTTCCGTGCCATCGAGCGTAAATCGAATGCTGGCTCCGGCGGCAGCCGACGCCATCACGACCTCGGCCGGGCGAATGAACAGGTGTCCATCGGCGGGAGCAATCGAGGGCGGGAATACGCAGGTGTCCGCCTTTCGCGGATCGGTGCCGTTGAGATACTCCTCCACATCGGTATAGCCGTCGCCGTCGCGATCAGACGAGGGATCGGCCTGATGTTTTGGATCAAACCCATGCCGCAGTTCCCATTCATCGGGCAGGCCGTCGTCATCGCTGTCCACGGGAGGCGCGGGAGTCGAGTAGACCGGGCGTGGACCCGCGTCTTCAGGCCGCTCCAGCAGTCGCCCCGTGCCGCTCCGCACCTGAGAGACAATCCGGCGGTCCACCGCATCGCGCACCGGCAGCGTGGCGCCGGCACTCCGGAGAATCTCCGCAAATGCCGCGGCAGCGGTTTGGGTCGACACCGGGGGAACGGGAAACGGCGTGGTGACGCCGCAAGTCTCGCGAACGTTCTGGCCTTGGATCCAGTTATCCGCGCCCGGCTCCACCATGAGCCAGTTGTTCGCTGATTGTTCCGGCAGGCCCTCGATCACCGAGTCCGCGATGAACAGCCGGGTGAACCGGCTGCCCGGGGTCATGGCGCGCCCGCGCACTTTCGGCGGTGTGGAAGGTCCCGGCTTCAGGTAGTTCCCGACGTAATTGATCCGCACCGCCTCCCAACTGTTGTAGCCCGAGTTTCCGCTCCAGTCGTAGATCGCGTTATTGCGAAAATCGATGATCGGATTGCGCCCCCCGATGCCGCCGAGACGCGGATTGCGCGTGCCGTTGTGGGCGTAGAGCGAGTGGTGCACGCTGACGCCGCCCGCCGCCCCGATGATCGACCCCATCGAATGCTTCAGCAGGCCCTCGGCGATGATCGACCACTGCACCGTGATGTTGCGGTTATTGCCGGTCAGCGACAGATTCTCGTCGGTGCTCCATTCGAAGGAGGAGTGATCGATGATTACGTCCGTGGCGCTTGCCACCGAGAGGCAATCGTTGTTCTCCGACCTCACCCGCAGGTAGCGGATCACCACGTCGTGGGTCTGAACCACCACGGAATGACCGCGGAGGCACACACCGTCGCCGGGCGCAGTCTGCCCGGCGAGAGTGAGGTAGGCCTGACTGATGACCAGGGCGGTCTTGAGACGGATTTCACCGGCGACCCGGAAGATCACCGTGCGCGGTCCCGGCGTCATCACCGCCGCCCGCAGGCTGCCCGCGATCGACGCTTCCTTTCCCGGCAGGAAGTCGGCCAGGTTGGTCACGGGGATCACTCTCCCGCCGCGTCCGCCTACGGCCCACATTCCAAACCCTTCGGCCCCGGGAAACGCCGGCAGCATCCGGCGGCTGGTTTGCCGCAGTTGCGTTTCCAAGGCATCCGCCGACCGGGCGCTCGGTGCGAAAGTCATCGACGCAACGAGCAGCGCCAGCACGAGCGAACCCCGGCCAGTCCTGGTGATCTCAAGAAATCTCATCGTACGGAGAGTGTGTTTTCCCGGCGCTGCCAACGCAATCCAACACCCCATCCTTTGAAAGGAGGATGCCCCGTGAGCGGAATGGTTCCCCGGCAGTGCGAAGAAAGCGGACTACAGCGGCCCGGCGCGCCGTGTGTACCGCCAGAGGAACGCCCCGGCGGGCGAAATACGCTGAATTCCTTTGTTCAAAAAAAGGGGGCCACATCCGGGATGAACACTCCGCCTCGTACAAGGGGCCGGTGCAGGGTTGTGCAGGAACCGGTGACTATTAAAACGCGCCGAGTTGACGCAGCTCGCGCGCGTCTTACCCCATTATTTGGGTGTAGCGAGCTCGTGGCCGCGGCGGCGTCACGCGCAGGGTGATCGGCCCGCCGGATGGTTTTCGCGCGGCGCGAAAACCTGCGGGTTCGAGCTGGCCCTACCACCGCATGTCGCGCCGGCGGACGCCGGGCAGGGCGAACTGTCCGGTGACGACTATTCCCAGCCCGACCTGTCTGCGTGCAGCGCACAGGCAGACCCGTCGCTCCCCACGCATCGCCGACACCCGCCCGAGGGAGCGGTTTTTGCTCGTGGGGGGACTAAGGGGGCGCCTTGGTTTGCCTCCGCCCCTTCCCCTAACCCCCCACCCGATCCGATCCCCCTGAAGATCCAGTATCCTATCTGGAAGGCGCAGCGGTCAGAAAGATTGATTCGGTTCCCGCGCCGCACAGGCTGGCCCCTCCCACACCATGCCCGCCGATCCTAGTCGTGCTATCTTTCTCAGCTACGCGTCGCAGGACGCGGAGGCGGCACGGTGCATTTGCGACACCCTCCGGACCGGGGGCGTCGAGGTCTGGTTCGACGCCGATGGCGGCCTTGAGCATGGCGACGAGTGGGACGCGAAGATTCGCCGGCAGATCAAGGAGTGCGTGCTCTTCATCCCGATCATCTCCGCCAACACCCAGGCGCGCGAGGAAGGCTACTTCCGCCTCGAGTGGGATCTCGCCGCCGAGCGCGCACGCACCATCGCGAGCGGTGTGCCATTTATCCTGCCGGTGGTGATCGACGACACGCGCGAGCCGGACGCGCTGGTGCCGGATCGGTTTCGGATGGTGCAGTGGACCCGCCTTCGCCCTTCGGGCTCCGGCGGGCAGGCGCTCGATATCTCTCCCGACGTTTTGGCGCGTTTCCTCAAGCTCTGGTCACACCGCACGGGACTTCTCAAATCCCGTATTTCAGGCGCCCTCGGAACGGAAAGCGTATCCCCGGCACCCGCTTCGCCCACTCACCGGACCAGCAGTCGCTGGCCCGTGTTCGTCGGCATTGGTGCGGCGATCCTCGTGATCGGCCTCGGCGGGTTTATGGCGATGCGTCCGCCACCTTCGCCGCCGGCGGCGGACGCCGCAAAAACCGCGCCACTCTCCGAGGTCCAAAAGCTGGTCGCCCAGGCGCGGTTTCAATTGGACAAGCCTGAAATGGCGCGGATCGAGCTGAGTGCAGCGGATAGCTTCTGCAAGCGGGCGGCCGAACTGGACGAGGGCGACGCCGAGGTTTGGGCAACGTGGTCGCAGGTGAACACGTGGTTTGTCTATTACAACTTCGACAATTCCCTCGTCCGCCGGGAGGCGGCTCGCGATCACGCGGCTCGCGCGATGCGCCTGGCGCCCCGCTCGTTCGAAGCGCGGCTGGCGCAGGCCTGTTATTGGCTGCGCGGCGAAGGGGATGACGTGGGTTTCACCAGTGATGACAAGCCGCCGCTCTATATCCGCGAGGCCGAGCGGATGTTGCGGGAGTTGCATGCGGAAAAGCCTGATGAGCCGCGCACCTTGCTCACGCTCGGAATTTTTCGGGCGTGGGAAGACCCCGCCAAGCCCGAGCGCTTCGATCTGCTGGAACGGGTGACGAAAATCCCCGCGTTTGCCGCCGAAGCGTGGAAGGAAATTGGCTGGATCAAATTTTTCCAAGGTGATCCGGTTGGCGCCGCCGCCGCGGCCGAGCGCTCGATTGCGAGCCAGCCGACCTGGAATAACCTTTGGCTGAAGGCCCTGTTGGCGACGGTCTGGCTGGGGGACCTCGACCTCGCCCGGGCAACCCTTGAAAGAATGCCCGTGGCCGCGCTCCAGGAGGACGTTGGACTCTATCTGACGTATTGGGTTTACGCGTGGCGCAACGAGCCTCTGATGGCGCTGGGGCCGCTCGAACGGCAGCCGCGCGACTGGCTCCGCATGTCGGGCTACATCGGCCCCAAGGCGCTTCTCACCGGCAAACTGCGCCGGATGGCCAATCAGCCGGAGTTGGCGCGCCGCGATTTCTCCCGCGCGCGGGAACTCGTCGAGCTGGCCCTCGCCACCGATCCAAACAATCGCAATCTGCTCTCCCTGCAGGCCCAGGTGCTTCACTTCCTCGGTGAAGGCGACGAGGCCCGGCGAACCTACCAGCTCGCCTATGACCTCGGCGCCCGCGGGCCGGAACTGGAGGGTCTCTTCACCTCGCCCGAAGCCATCCTCGACAGCGCGAACCGCTACGTCGATTCGCTGCGAGGCCGGCCGAACCTCACCTGGTATTTCACCGCGGCGGCGCTGCGCTTCAACCCCGAGCATGCCGCCTTGCGCCAGGATGGCCGGTTTCCCGCGCTGCTCGCCCGCCTCGCCGCCGATCCGCGTTTTTCTCCCGCCGCAGCGCCGTCAAAACCGACGACCGCCGTTTCAGCCCCTGAAGCCAAATCAGTCGCCGTGCTGCCGTTCGCCAATCAGAGCGCCGACAAGGACAACGAGTATTTTTCCGACGGCATCGCCGAGGAGTTGCTCACTACGCTGCAAAAGATCCCCGGGCTGCGCGTCGCGGCGCGGACGTCGGCCTGGTCGTTCAAGGGGAAAAACCCGACGGCAAGGGCGGTCGGCGAGACGCTCGGCATGGCCCATGTCGTCGAAGGCAGCGTGCAGAAGTCCGGCAATAAGGTGAAGATCACCGCCCGCCTCAGCCGCGCGGCGACCAACGAGGAAGAATGGTCAAAGAGCTTTGGTCCGCTGGAGCTGACGGACGTGTTCGCGACGCAGAGCGAGATCGCCATCGCTATCGTCGGAGAGTTGCGCGGGCGGCTCACGGGCGAGTCCGCGACAAGTGCGAAAGCCGAAATCGCCGCCCAAGTGCAGGCGGCGACGAAGGGCGGCACCAAGAACCCCGAGGCGCATCAACTCTATTTGCAGGGGAAGTTTTTCGCCGCGCAGTTTTCACAAGAGAACTTCGCGAAAGCGGTGGATTTTTTCCGTCGAGCAATTGAAATCGATTCTTCCTTCGCACTGGCGTGGGCTGCGCTGTCACGCGCCAATTCCGTGCGCTGGGTGTGGGGCGCATTCGGCAGCGCGGCCGACCAGGTTTTGGGCGAAGCCCGTCGCGCCGCCAACCGGGCCCTCGCCCTCGAACCCGATTTGGCCGAGGGACACGCCGCCTCGTTTGAGGCTCAAATCGCGTTCGAGTTTGACTGGCGCGGCGCCGAGGCCTCATCGCGCCGGGCCCTGGCGCTGGCCCCCTCGGATGCCGCCAATATCTGCAACGCCTCGAAATTTGCGTTGTTCAAGGGCGACCTCGAATCGGCCCAGACGTTGAGCCAACAGGCGGTGGCGCTCGACCCGGTCAACACGGAAGTCCGGTTGTTTCTAGGCTTCAGCCTGGAAACGGCCGGAAAATTCGCCGCCGCCGCCCACGAGTATCAGCGCGTGATGGAAATCAACCCGGCGGCAGCGGTGGTGTCCGCCATGCTAAGCCATAACGCGATTCGCCAGGGCCGGCCGGACGAGGCGCTGGCATTCGCCGAACGCGAACAAGAATCGTGGGCCCGCCGCACGGCGCTGGCTGCGTCCCGTTCGGCGCAAAAACGGCCACGCGAAGCCGAAACCGCCCTGCGCGAGCTGATCGAACACCATGCCACCGACGCCGCGTACAATATCGCCCAAGTCTACGGTTTCCGTGGCGAAGCCGATCAGGCCTTCACCTGGCTCGAGCGCGCGCTGCGCCAGCGCGACGCCGGGATAGCGTGGACGAAAACGGATCACTTCCTTCGGTCGCTCCACTCCGACCCACGCTGGCCCTGCACTTGCCCCACAAAAGGGGCTGTAGCGCATCAATCGTCGGCGCTGCGGGCGCGCTTCCGGGTCAGGCCGATGATTTGAACCATGGCGCGAAACTGCGCGTAGCCTTTCCACAGGCACTCGTATCCAGGATTCC
>SXSC01000401.1 GCA_005792355.1 Opitutaceae bacterium | reverse complement strand
GGCTTGAACAATAAAGTCCGAGTGGTGACCAGACGCTCATATGGTTTCCGAACCTATAGGGCAATGGAGGTGGCCCTATATCATAACCTTGGCCATTTGCCCGAACCGGAATGCGCCCATGAATTCTGCTGACCAAGCACTTTCTCGTTCGAGGTGCCACTCGCACGGATCTCGAACGCCACCTCGCTGGAAGTCACGCTCTTCGACACGGCCGGCAACGCCGCCGCCCGGCGTCTGACCTGGTGAATTTTTCCGTCAACTCCGCATCGCTATGAAACGTCGCACCTTCCTCAAGCAAGTTGGAACCGCCGCCGGTGGAATCGCCGTTGGTTTTAGTCCGGTCTTTGCCGCTCCCGATGACCCCACCCGCAAGCTCATCCCCCACGCGAGCGGTCTGCCGCGACGCGTGCTCGGCCGCACCGGGCAGGCCATTTCCATCATCGGTTTCCCGGGCCTGGCGCTGACCCGCACGACCCAGGAGGACGCCAACGCCGCCGTGCGTGCCTCCTTTGAAAAAGGCATGAACTACTTCGACGTCGCACCCGCTTACGGCAAAGGCAAAGCCGAGATCGCGATGGGACCAGCGCTGCAATCCCTGCCCCGGGACCAGATCTTCCTTTCCTGCAAGACCCAGAAGCGCGACGCCGTCGGCGCGATGGCGGAACTCGAAACCTCGCTCACCCGGCTCAAGACCGACCACTTCGAACTCTACCAGATGCACGTGATGTCGACCGCCGCCGACGTGAAGCAGGCGTTCGGTCCCGGTGGCGCGATCGAGACGCTCGTGAAAGCGCGGGAGCAGGGCAAGGTGCGCTGGCTCGGTTTTTCCGCCCACACCAAGGAGGCCGCGCTCGCCTGCCTGCGCGAATTCAAGTTCGAGACCGTGATGTACCCGGTGAACTTCATCGAACACTACACGCACCAGTTCGATCCGGAGGTGCTCACGCTGGCGCGCCAGCACGGCGCCGCCGTCATCGCGATCAAGCCCATTTCCGCCGGCTCCTGGAAACCAGGCGAACAGAAGACCCGCAACAATTACTGGTACAAGGCCCTCGAGGAACAGGACGACATCAACCGGGCCATCCGCTTCTGCCTTTCCCTCGACCCGGTCGTGTCGGCCATTCCCACCTCGTTCGTCGACCTCAACGAACGCTCGATCACCGCCGGCGTCGCCTTCAAGCCCGCCACCTCCGCCGACCTTGAGTCGATGCGCGGGCTGGCCGAGAAGTATAGTCCACTGTTCCCGCGCAAGCCGATGTACCTCGGCGCGGTGGGCCCGCACGCGAACTACTACGCGCACGCGTAACCCGCAAAAACGATCGAAGCGGATCGCTATCCGCCGGCCACGGCTGGGGCTGCTCGGCTGGCTGCAAAACCACTCGGCGGTTTTGTCTCAGCCCGAACGAACCGCACGCATCCGAAACCGACCCGTGTGTCAGTGCTCGATCGCTCAGGAAAACCCGAGCAAGGTCGAAGGAATGCGGGCTACCCCCGCGGATGCGCTTTCGCGTGGATCTCCTGCAGCCGGGCCATGCTCACATGCGTGTAAACCTGCGTGGTCGCCAACTGCGCGTGGCCGAGGAGTTCCTGGACAAGGCGCAAATCCGCTCCGGCGTTGAGCAGGTGCGTCGCAAAACTGTGCCGCAGCTTGTGCGGCGTGAGATCCAGCGGCAGACCGGCCTGCGCGAGATAGCGTTTGAGCATCAGCTGCACCTCGCGGACCGACATCCGCCGACCGTCGGCATTCACGAGCACCGGACTTGAGGGTGACTTGTCCGGCGCAAATTCATCACGAAACCGCGCCAGCACCTCAAGGGCGACGCGCCCGAGCGGACACAGCCGCTCTTTGCGGCCCTTGCCCAGCACTCGTGCCACGCCCGACGGAAGGTCGATCGCGCCGTGATCGAGGGCGACCAACTCGCTGACGCGCAGCCCTCCACCATACAACAACTCCATCGCGAGCCGATCGCGCCAGGCGACATGTGGCCCAATCTTTCCCTCCTGCAGAAGACGCTGTGGTCCCGCGAGCAGCACCTTCGCCTGCTCCTCGGTGAGAAACTTGGGCAGCCGCTTCTCCAACTTCGGCAGCGGCACGCCAAGGAACGGATCGCGCCGCAGACGACCTTGTTGCATCCAGAATCCGAAAAACGTCCGCAACCCCGAGACATGATTGTGCAAGGTGCGCCGGTCGAATCGGCGCTGCGCCTCGATCACGAAGTCCCGCGCATCCCGGGAGGTCAGGGCCTCGAGTCCGCGCGTCCACAGCCCGATTCCCGGGCTGGCCAGCCAGCGCTGGAAATCCTCGAAGGCCTGGCGGTAATTTCGCACCGTGTAGCGCGAATAGCGCCGTTCCTTGGCGAGGAAGTCCGCAAACGGCACCCACCACTCGGCGACCACCTCGGGCGGAACTTCAGCGGGCGGGAGCTGGGACACGGGCTTCGACATCTCGCATGACCTTCGTGGCGTGCCGCCGCAGCGCACCTTCCGGATCGAGCCCCTTGGCGCGCGCGGCCGCCGTGAGTTCGAACAGCAATCTTCCCAGCATCGCCTCGTCGAGCTGCCGGCCCAGCGCCGCAACCTGGCCGACATCGACGACCCCGTCCGCCGGCAGTTGCTTTTTCTCGATCTGCTTCCAAATCGCCTCCGCAAACATCAGGGCCGGCAACCGCGGCGGCAGCTCCTTGAACAGCCCGGTGATACTGGGGGCCGGACCATTCTTCTTTTCCGTCGCCTTGATCTTCTCCCACTCGACAATCACCTGCGCCGAGGTTTCGAGCTTGCCCGTGCCAAAGACATGCGGATGCCGCCGGATGAGCTTCTCGTTGATGTCGCGCGCCACGTCATCGAAATTGAAGCGCCCCTCCTCCGCCGCAAGCTGGGCATGAAACACGATTTGGATCAGCACGTCGCCCAGTTCCTCGCGCATGTGGGCGTAGTCGTCGCGATCGATCGTGTCGATGAGTTCGCTCACTTCGTCGATCAGACAACGCACCAGCGACGCGTGGCTCTGCTCCTGGTCCCACGGACAGCCGTCGGGCGCCCGGAGCCGGGCCATCGTCCGCCGCAGATCGTCAATTGCGCTCATCAGCGGACGCTGCCGACGGAACACCCGGAATACACGGAAAATTTTCGGCTTTGAGTTCCCGGTGTTCCGTGTGTTCCGTGACGCCTTCATGCCCGACAAGTTGACCGAAATCATGGCTTGGAAGCGTCGCGAGATCGCCCCGCTGCTGCGCGACGTTCCGGACGCGGAGCTGGCGCGGCTGGACGCCGCCCTCCCGCGCCCGCCGTCCTTTGCCGCCGCATTGCGCCGGGCCGATGGCAAACTCGCCGTGATCTCCGAAATCAAGCGCCGCTCCCCCTCGGCGGGCGACATCAAGGCCGGGGCCTCCTCGCTCGACCAGGCCAGACGCTACCAGGCCGCCGGGGCGGATGCCCTCTCGATCCTCACCGACGAGCATTTTTTCGGCGGCACACTCGAAGACCTGCGGGGTGTCACCGCCGCATTTGCCGCCGCCCCGCCCGCGCTGCCGTGCCTGCGGAAGGATTTCATGGTGCACCCGCTGCAGGTGCTGGAGGCTCGCGCCGCTGGCGCGAGCGCGATCCTGATCATCGTGCGCGCACTGACGGACGACGAGATCACGGCGCTTTTCTCCGCCGCGCGCGCCGCCGGGCTCGATGCGCTGTTCGAGATTCATACTGAACCCGAGATCGCGCGCGCCGTGGCGCACGGCGCCGGAATCATCGGGGTCAACAACCGCGATCTGGCGAACTTCACCACCGACCTCGCCCTCAGCGAGCGCCTGATTCCGCGGTTTCCGCGCGACCTCATCGCCGTGAGCGAAAGCGGCATTTCCACTGGCGCCGACGCCGCCCGCGCGCGGGCGGCGGGCGCCCACGCCGTCCTCGTCGGCGAGGCGCTGATGCGCGCGACGGACCCGGCGGCGCTGATCGGGGAGTTGCGCCGCGCGTAAGAGGCCTTTCCCATGAACCAACGTCCCATCTCCGCTTTCGCCACACTCGGCGGGCTCTATTTCCTGCCGCGCACGCTCGATAAGATCCGCAAACACGCGCGGAACGAATTGCACGCGGAGCATCACGAATATCTCGGCCAGGGTTTCGATGGCCGGCTCTGCCACTTTCTCGGCGTCGCTTACGCGGCGCTGAAGGCCCGCACCCTCGCCGGCGGCACCGATGAGGAAATCCTCGCGTGGTGCCGGCAGCGCGGACGCCAGCTGACCGACGTCGATGTTCTCATCTGGAACGGTTTTGCGGCGAAACGCGGCTGGCGCGACGAGGCGACTCCGGGCCTCGAAAAGAACAAGGCCGACAGCGGGCTCGCTCACCGCACCGATCTCCTGACCTATTTCGATTATTACGAGGTCGACGAAGGCCGGGCTCCGCGCTGATTCATGCCGCTGTCGCCCACCGCCACGCGCGACTTGCTCGCCCAACTCGGCCACGCGCCGAAACGCTTTCTCGGGCAAAATTTCCTCGTCGACGGCAATATCGTCCGCAAATCACTCGAACTCGCCGAGGTCCGGGCCGGCGACAACGTGGTCGAGGTGGGCCCTGGTCTCGGAACTTTGACCACCGCGCTGCTCGAGGCCGGCGCGACGGTGTGGGCGGTCGAAATGGACCGCGCCCTCCATGCCCACCTCGAGTCGACGCTCGCCCCCCGCTTTCCGGCGAAATTCCACCTGCTGGAGGGCGACGCCGTCGAGCATCCGCTCGCCGGACTCTCCGAATTGGAGGCGGGGTGCCCCCACCCCGCTTCAGACCCGCTCTTGCGGGGTGAGGGCACTCCGCCTCCGTCGAGCGCGAGCCCGGACTTCAAGGTCGTCGCGAATCTTCCCTACGCCATCGCGACCCCGTGGCTCGACGCCGTGCTGACCGGCCCCCTGCCCGCTCGCATGGTGCTGATGCTCCAGCAGGAAGCGGCCCAACGCTACGCCGCCCAGCCCGGCTCGAAATCGTTCGGCGCGATCTCGGTGTTCGTCCAGGCCGCGTACGCGATTGAACCGGGCCACAAAGTCGCCGCCGCCTGTTTCTTCCCCCGGCCCGACGTCGAGTCGCGACTGCTCAACCTGGTTCGCAAGCCGGCCGCGTTTATCTTCGACGCCCCGGTGAAAGCGCTCATCCGGA
This sequence comes from Opitutaceae bacterium, assembly GCA_005792355.1. Classification (GTDB taxonomy): domain Bacteria; phylum Verrucomicrobiota; class Verrucomicrobiia; order Opitutales; family Opitutaceae; genus ER46. Next base: position 7,319 of record SXSC01000401.1, on the reverse strand, counting down.
GCTGTTTTCAGCAACGCCGGAAGCAAATCGGCGCTTTGCTCCGCGCCCGCCTGCCAGCGACCACCACGGGCTGGCGGGAACTGCTGCACGCGGAGGGCCTCTCAGAACAATCCCGCCCTGAAGCCATCCCGGTTGGCTGGTGGATAAAGTTTTCTTCCCTGGTGCCACCGTAGACTTGAAAGAACGCCAAGACCCAGTACAGGTATGCCCCTTCCCATGTCCCGCTTTACGCCTGCCCTGCTTCTGACACTGCTTACCGTCGCACTTCCGCTCCAAGCCCAAGGGCTCCAAGGACGAGTTGAAGGCAAGACCTACGTCTCCCCCACCGGTCTCTTCAAGATCCAGATTCCCGTGTATCCGGAACTTGGCGGCGACATCACCGACACCCCAAACGTCGTGACGTTTCAGGACGACTTCAACGTGCACGTCAGCATCGCGGCATTCCAGCAGGACGCCACCCAGCGCTGGGAACTCTCGACCCGGGGACTCAAGGATTACCTGATTTATTTCTTCAGCAATTTTGTTCTCGCCGACTTCAAACAGAATTTCGCGGGCGTCCAGATTGAGAGCGCCAAATATGTCCCCGGCACGCTCGAAGGCTCCCTGCTCACCTACCTGCTGGTGCCGGGTGGCACGATGTTTTCCGAACGCGTGTCGCAACTCGGCGGCGAGCGGATCCCGGTGGCGAAACGCGGCAACCTGCTCTTTGCCCGCAACGGTCACATCTTTGTCATCAGCATTGAACTCGCCGAGCGGGTCATCGAGGGGAAGTCCTTCAACAAGACCACCGCCGAAGAGGATGAAATCCTCCGCAAGCGCCTCCTCGATATCGTCGACAAGATTTCGTTTTCCAAGCCGCCGGTCGCCAGCTCCGCTGGAAAATGAGCCGGTTGCGACGCCCCTGGGCGCGTCGCCTCGTGGCTTGCGGCGCGGCCGGCCTCGCTCTGCTCCTCAGCGGATGCGTCTTCCTGCGCCTGCTGGAATTTAAGTTTCAGCTGGGAAAATTTGATCAGAATTTCGCGCTCCGCGCCGACGACGGGCTCGTGATTCTTTGCCACCAGCCCGTCATCCGCACGGGCGATGTGCGCTGGTTCGGAGTCATGCCCGAGAAGATCGGGCGATTGGGGCAGGCCGAACAATGGCAGGTGCGCTGGGTGAAACAGCCGCCGCCCGGCGTGGCGGAAACAATTCAATACGACCTCACCCTCGAGCTGGGTTTTGCCGACGACAAACTCAACCGCATCGCGATTCCGGAACCGTATTTCGCCGTCATGCCGAAAGCATTTCTGGTTGGAGTCATCAAAAGCTTTGGCCGGGGTAAAATCGATCAGGCGGGGAAAACCGTGGAAACGTCGGTCAGTGCTCCCGACGTGGCCTCCGCCCGTCCCAGGCGGTCCGCGGTGGACAAGCTGCTGGGTGCACCCACCGCGCAGCGGGTCGAGGGCCGGCTGACGATTCAACGCTACCGCTATACGCCTGCGACCAAGGAATCGCGCGCCGGTGTCTTTGACATGATTCTGCACTTCGACACCGCGAGCGGCGACCTGGTCACGTGGCAGGCCCTCACGCCCGTCGGGAAAATCGGTTTCAATTTCGAGAAACCAGAGTGACGCGCGGAAAACCGGCCGCACGAATTCCCTCGTGCGGCACCACCATGCCACCAATTGGCCCCCCCGGCCCGGACCTTGCCCGCGACAAATCGGACCGGCATCCCCGCCCGCCCCCGCCCACGCCCCTTGGCCTCTTGTCACGTATTACGTGACAAGCGATTCGGGGCAAATGCGTCCTTGTCACGTAATACGTGACAAGTTTCATCGACTGTCATTCGACGTGCAACGGCTGCGGAGTAGAGCGGCAACTTGTCGGTCGCCATCACGGGCTCGATTTCAGCCGGCTTTTTGTCAGTGAGAAGTGGCGCAATTCCTCCGGTTCTCCCGTCCTACCCGATGGCCTTTCCCAATCTTTCCCTCCGCGATGCCACCGCCGCCGACCTGCCGGCTATCGTCGGCATCTACAATTCCACGATTCCGGGCCGGATGGTGACCGCCGATCTCGAACCGGTGACCGTCGAGTCGCGCCGCCCGTGGCTGGCCGCGCACCAACACCCGTCGCGGCCGATCTGGGTCCTGGAAGAACCGGCCGGCGGCGTCTGCGCGTGGTTGAGTTTCGACTCGTTCTATCCCCGGGCCGCCTACGACGGCACGGCGATGATCGCCCTGTACGTGTCGCCCGCCCACCGCCGGCTCGGACTGGGCCGGCATCTGCTGCAGGCCGCGCTCACCCGGGCACCGGGACTCGGTCTGCACACCTTGCTCGGCTACATCTTCGGTCACAACGAACCGAGCCTGCGTCTGTTTGAGGCACACGGCTTCTCCCGCTGGGCACACCTGCCGCGCGTCGCGGTGCTCGACGGAGTCGAGCGTGATCTCGTGATCGTCGGCCGCCGGGTGGCGCCGTGAGGACCGGACAATCTCTGGCGGCAACGTTGACTGTCCGACCCCGGCCGCGCTTGGCAAACCCGCCGTCGACCGCGCTTCGTTACGGTCGCCGGTCCATCCGACATCAAACCCCCATGCCAAACCATCCTGCGCTCCTGCTCCGTTACTCCCGTGGAATCGGTTCCGCCCGTCTCGCCTCGTTCTGCCTGCTCGGCCTCGCCTTGGCGTTTCCCCGCCTCGCCGCCCAAGTGAACTCCGCCGCCATCGTTGGCACGGTCGCCAACTCCAGCACCCGGCAATTCCTCACCGACGCCGAGGTGAAACTCGTGGGCGCCAATCGCACCACGCTCACCGAGCGCGACGGCACGTTTGCCCTGCGCAATCTGCCGCCGGGCAGCTACCAGCTCGAGGTCACCTATACCGGCCTCGATGCCGAGAAACGGACCGTCCATCTCGCGGCGGGCCAGACCGTGCGCGAAGAGTTCAACCTCACCTCCGGCATCTATAAACTGGAGGCGTTCACGGTCGCCGCCGAAAGGGAGGGAAACGCCGCCGCGATCAACCAGCAGAAAAAATCAGACTTCTTCGTGCAGGCGATTTCCACTGACACGCTCGGCATCGTGCCCGACGGCAACATCGGCGAGTTTCTCCGCTACGTGCCGGGCATCCAGGTGAATTTCAGCAACGCCGACGCCAGCACCGTCTCGATGCGCGGTCAGGAGCCCGAGGCCACGCTCTTCACCTTTGACGGCCAGGTTCCGGCGGCCGCCGGCACGCCGCCGCGTTCGAGCACCGGCAGCAGCGACACCTCGAGCCGGGCGTTTGAGTTCAGCATGGCGACGATCAACAACATCGAAACGATTGAGGTCTACAAAGCGCCGCCGCCCTGGATGTCCCCCTCGACGGGCGGCGTGATCAACGCCGTGACCAAGAACGCCTTCAACCAAAAGGGCCGCCGATTCTCCACCACCTTCACGTTGTCCGCCAACAGCGAGATGCTCCGGCTGGGCCGCGTCCCCGGACCCGGTGCCCGCCCGACGTATCGCCTCAAGCCCGGCGGCAGCGTCAATTATTCCGAGGCGTTCCTCAACAACACCCTCGGCCTTTCCCTCTCCTATTTCGAGAGCAACGTCATCAACCCCCAGCACAATTACGCGATGGGCTACTCGGCCTTCACCGCCGGCACGGCCGCCAACCCGCTGACCGACGCCTCGCGCTTCAACGTCAACACCTTCACCCTCGTCGATGGCCCCCAGGTGAAAAACCGCCGCACGATCGGCATCAACGCCGACTACAAGCTCGGGCGCCACACCGTCCTGAAATTGAAGACCTCCTTCAACGGCTACCTCAACCAGAGCCGCAGTCACACCTTTCGCGTGCGGCCCGGCGTGATTGACCCCGCCTCGACCACGACCGACGCGACGATTCGCAACGCGCTCGTCGACGTGTTCGACGATTACAGCGATCAGATCGGCCAGAGCTACGGGTACGTTGGCGGGGTCGAGCACCGCCTCGGCCCGTGGAAAATCGAATACTCGGCCAACTACGCCAAGTCGGACTCCAAGGTCACCGACCTGCCCTCGATGATCCAGTCGGTGCAGTTCAACCTCGTCGCTGCCCAGGGCGTCGCCGTCCGGATGACCGCTGATCCCACCCTCCCGGCGCCGCTTTCCCTGGTGCAGACCGCCGGTCCCGATCTCTACGACCTGCGCAGCTTCACCAACTCCACCGGCCTGTCGCTCCAGACCTCCCCACGCTTTCAAAACGACCGCACCTTGAATCTGAAATTCGATGTGCGGCGGGACTTCGCCAGTTTCCGTTTCCCCTTCGATGTGCGCGCCGGCGCCAGCCTCTACCAGCTCCACCGCCGGAAACAGGCCGGCCAGATCGTGCTTAATTTCCTCGGGCCGGACGGCATCGCCGGCACCGCCGACGACGGCCCCAACACCCTGAATGCGTCGCGCTTCGACGGCGACGCGACGTATGGCGACAGGTTCCTCTACGGCATCCGCCGTCCGCCACTCCTCGATCCGTACAAGGTGGCCGACTACATGCGCCAGTATCCGCTCGCCATCCAGGACATCGCCGCGGCCAACATCGCGCGTCGTTACTCCAACACGCAGCAGATGGCCCAGGACGTCACCGCCGCCTACGTCGCCGGCAATCTCAAGCTCAGCCCCAAGCTGGCGCTCACCACCGGCGTGCGCGGCGAGCTGACGGAAAATTTCGTCCGTGGCCCCTTGCGCGTGAACTCCGCCGCCGCGATCCCCGGTGCGAGCGCGCTCGACCAGCAACTCGCGCTCTTCTCCCGCACCCAGCGCGTCACCAGCAAGTACACGGATTTTTTCCCAAATTTTCAGGCAACCTACCGGTTTACGCCTGACTTCCTTTTCCGCGGCGCAGTCACGCGCTCGATGTCGCGCCCCGGGGTGCAGTCGATCTTGCCCAACACGACCGTCAACGACCTCGCGGTAATTCCCAACGTAACCGTGAACAACACCGGCCTGTCGCCCACCTATTCGCGCAACATCGACCTCCAGTTCGAACTCTATACCCGCCCGGCCGGCACGGTGACGCTCGGGGTTTTCAAGAAGACGATCACCAACTACATCATAAATGACATCACCAACATCGAAGCGGGCAACGACAACGGCTTCGATGGCCAGTATGCCGGCTACGAGCTCCGCACGCAGGAGAATGGCGGCAAGGGGCAGTTCGAAGGCATGGAAGTTTCCGTGCGCCAGGGCCTGCAGCCCCACCTCAAGGCCTTGCCGGAAATGTTCCGGGGCTGGGACGTGTTCGGCAGCTACAGCAAGAATTTCAAAGGCGAGGCGCCGAACCGCGCCGGCGTCATCACCAAGCCGCTCGCGCCGAACTTCTACGATTGGAACGCCAGCGCCGGAATCAGCTACCAGACTCCGCGCCGCACCCTCTATTTCAACGTGCGCACCACCATCTTCCCGAAGGCCATCACCACCGCCCCGACCGCCACGGATACGCGTCCGGTGTTCGAGTCGCGGCACCAGCGCTGGGATGCCACTGTCCGCTGGCAGATGACGAAGACCTACATGCTCGAGCTCACCAGCTCGAATCTCACCAACGATTCGTGGCGGAATTTCTACCAGGGCGGACGCAACACCTCCCGGCGCACCTTCGGCACGCAGTACAGCCTGTCGTTCCGGGCGAACCTCGACCAGATCCGTCTGCCCTTCCTTGGCGAGGGCAGATGAACGCGTGAACGCGTCCGAATTTGGCGCTCGCATTTCCCGATTGAGATTGCCGTCGGCAGGACGGGCGCGTGACCTCGATCACTGATGGCACATTTGGTTTGGGCCGCCCGCAGATTCAGAAAGACCGCAGATGGGCTGATTTCTGACTTAGCATCTGCGGCCTTTCTGAATCTGTGGGCGGTCCTTTATTTCGGTCGGTGAGATTCGCTGCGAATCCATGGGACGTTGCAGAGATCCTTTCCGCGTCAAAACCTCTGCGGTTGGAAAATCGTCGCGAACATGATCGAAGTGGACGGATCGCAGAACCCTTTCCGTGAAAATCTTTCTGGCACCGAGCGCACAGAGGTCGGACCCAGAGTTCACGGAGCCAATCATACTGTCTTGCTCCGTGCCCTCTGTGCCTCGGCTCCGTGTCCTCCGTGACTCATGCCTTGGCTTCATTCAGGTATGAATTTTCCGGGCTAGACTTGCGCGGCTCGCGGGCGGTTGGGAAGCCCCCGCTCCTTCGGCCCCGCGTCGCCCGCCGCTAATCCGCAGAAACGCCCGAAATTCACGGGTTGGCCTCTTCGCGCTTCCCCTTCCGGGATTCCTCGACCTAGATCCGGCCTTCCACGCCTGATGCCCACCAAGTCGACTCCTCCCGCCACGTCCTCACAAAACCGCGCCGCCTTCGCCGACGCTGCCCTGAGCCTGCCTGCGGTGAGCTCGTCGAATCCGCCGACCGGGCCTGCCCTGAGCCTGCCGAATGGGGTCCGACCCATCGCGAAACTCATGGCCGCGAACCGCAGCGAGATCGCGGTCCGCATCTTTCGCGCCGGCACCGAGCTGAATCTTCGCACCGTCGCCATCTTCGCGCAGGAAGACCGCCTGTGCATCCATCGCTACAAGGCCGACGAGGCCTATCAGGTCGGCGCGGGCAAGGGCCCCGTCGCCGCGTACCTCGACATCGAGAGCATCGTGGGCGTCGCCCAGGAAAAGGGCATCGACGCCATTCACCCCGGCTACGGTTTCCTTTCCGAAAACGCCCACTTCGCCCGCGCCTGCGAAAAAGCCGGGATCATCTTCGTCGGCCCCCGCCCCGAGTTGCTCGACATGATGGGCGACAAGACCGCCGCCCGCGCCCTCGCGCAGCGCATCAACGTCCCCACCCTCCCCGGCACCGAAAATCCCATCGTCGATCGCGAGGAGGCCCTCAAGACCGCCAAATCCATCGGCTTTCCCCTCATCATCAAGGCGGCCTTCGGCGGCGGCGGTCGTGGGATGCGCGTCGTCCAAAAGGCCGCGGATCTCGCCCACCTCCTCGACGAGGCCCAGGGCGAGGCCGGCCGCGCGTTCGGCAATCCCGCCGTCTTCCTCGAGAAATACATTCCGCGCGCCAAGCACATCGAGGTGCAAATCCTCGGCGACCAGCACGGCAACGTGATCCACCTCCACGAGCGCGACTGTTCCGTGCAACGCCGCCATCAGAAGGTCATCGAGGTCGCGCCGTCGTTCGGGCTGCCGGAAAACGTTGTGCGCGAGCTCTGCGACGCCGCCGCCCGCATGGCACGCGAGATTCGCTACGACAACGCCGGCACGGTGGAATTCCTCTACGATCTCGATCGCCACGAGTGGTTCTTCATCGAGATGAACCCGCGCATCCAGGTCGAGC
>SXSC01000400.1 GCA_005792355.1 Opitutaceae bacterium | reverse complement strand
GGCTTGAACAATAAAGTCCGAGTGGTGACCAGACGCTCATATGGTTTCCGAACCTATAGGGCAATGGAGGTGGCCCTATATCATAACCTTGGCCATTTGCCCGAACCGGAATGCGCCCATGAATTCTGCTGACCAAGCGCAATACCGTGCCAATCCGGCCATCCAGGCCGTGCCGGTCCTCGTGCTCTCGACCAAGGAGGATCCCGCGGTGAAGGCGCAGGCCTTCGAACTCGGTGCGAATGACTATCTCGTGAAGTTGCCGGACAAGGTCGAACTCATCGCACGGGTCCGGTTTCAATCGGAGTTTTATGTCAGCCAGCGGCAGCGCGACGAGGCCTTCCGCGCGCTCCGCGAGAGCCAGCAGGAGCTGGCCGAACGCAACGCCGCGCTCGTCACGCTCAACCAGCAACTCGAGGAGGCCACGCGGGCCAAATCGGAGTTCCTGGCCAATATGAGCCATGAGATCCGCTCGCCGATGAACGGCGTGATCGGCATGACCACGCTGCTCCTCGACACCTCGCTTACCGGCGAGCAGCGCACGTTTGTCGACACCGTCAAGAGCTGCGGCGAGAGCCTGCTCACGTTGATCAACGACATCCTGGATTTCTCGAAGATTGAGGCCGGCAAGATTGAACTGGAGAATCATCCGTACGACTTGCGCCACTGCGTCGAGGAAGCCACCGAGTTGCTCACGCCCAAGGCCGTGGAGAAGAATCTCGATCTGGTGGTGTTGATCGATCCGCGGACGCCGTCGGTGGTCGTCGGCGATGTCACCCGCCTGCGCCAGGTGCTCGTCAACCTGATCGGCAATGCCGTAAAGTTTACGGCCAAGGGCGAGGTGATGATTTCCGTTCACTCCAGTGCGGGACCGGAGGAGGGGAAACTGGTGCTGAACTTTGCGGTGAAGGATACGGGGATCGGCATTCCGAAGGACAAACAGGACCGGTTGTTCCAGTCGTTCAGCCAGGTCGACAGCTCGACCACGCGCCAGTACGGCGGCACCGGCCTGGGCCTCGCGATTTGCAAACAGCTCTCGGAGTTGTTGGGCGGATCGATCTGGATTGAGAGCGAGGCCGGGCGCGGCTCTTCATTTTGTTTCAAGATCGTCGTGGGGATGGGCCCCCTCGAGGTGCCTTCCTGGCATCTGGCACCGGTTACGCTGCGAAAGAAACGCGTGCTCCTCGTCGAAGACAACGCCTTGCAGCGCCGCCTGTTTGCGCAATGCGCCGAGCTGTGGGGCCTCACGATCGTAGAGGCGGAGACGCTGGCCGCGGCCGAGAGCAGTTGTTCCGCGCCCGGCAACAAGCATTTTGACCTGATGGTCGTCGATGGCGAACTCTTGGGATCCGATTTGACCGCGGGCCTGGCCCGCATGCGGAGCCTCGCCGTCGGAACGCCAATCGTGCTCACCGTCGTGAAACGACCGCGGGCGGGCGACCTGCTGGCGCTCGGGGCGGACAGCCTGATTGTCAAACCCATCCGCCCGTCGTTATTGCTTGAGGCCATGGTGCGCGCCGTGACGGGTGGTCCGGCGAAGGAAAAGCGTTCCCCCGTGGCGTCGGCGTTTTCCGACTCCCTCGCTTCGCGACTGCCGCTGCGCATCCTCGTGGCCGACGACAACGCGATCAACCAGATGGTTGGTCTGATGCTGCTGAACCGCCTCGGCTACTCTGCGGATGTCGCGGGCAACGGGCTGGAGGTGGTCAAGGTGATTGATGCAAAGGTCTACGACCTCATCTTCCTCGACGTGCGGATGCCGGAGATGGACGGCTATGAGGCGGCGCGGCGCGTCTGCGAAAAATTCAAGAGCGGGAAACCGATGCGCCCACGGATGATCGCCATGACCGGCAACGCAATGCAGGGTGAACGCGAGCGCTGTCTGGAGGCCGGGATGGACGATTACATCTCAAAACCCGTGCGCATCGAGGAGCTGAAGGCCTTGATCAAACGTTGGGGTGTGAAGTCGGATTCTTCGCCGGTCTAGCCGCCTCTCTGACGGAGGAAATTGGCGTCGGTTGCCGTTCGCTCGCTGGGGTGGGACCGCAGGTTCGGGAAGTTTTTCGAAAACCGACTTGCGCGGCTGGGGACCGATGCCAACCCTGCGGAGGATTTTAGCATCATCCACTACCACGCACATGGTCACCGCCAGCACCGATCTTGGCTATAATAGCAAAATTGAAGGCGGCGTGATCGTGTCGCGGGCCGATGCCGCGATTAACTGGATCCGCACCAATTCCATGTGGCCGATGCCGATGGGATTGGCATGTTGCGCCATCGAACTCATGGCGGTGGGTGGCGCGCGGTTCGATATCTCGCGTTTTGGCGCCGAGGTCATGCGCTTCTCGCCCCGGCAGTCTGACTGCATGATCGTGGCCGGCACGGTGACGTACAAGATGGCTCCCCAGGTCCGTCGGATTTACGACCAGATGGCGGCGCCGAAGTGGGTGATCGCCATGGGCGCGTGTGCCAGCTCGGGGGGCATGTATCGCAGTTACGCCACACTCCAAGGAGTCGATCGCATCCTGCCGGTGGACGTTTATGTCAGCGGTTGCCCGCCGCGGCCCGAGGCGCTGCTGGACGCCCTGATGAAGCTTCAGGCGAAGGTGCGGCTGGAGCCGTCGGCGAGCCGGCTGCTTTCCGCCTAGGTTTTGCCGAGGCAACATCCTATGTCGACCGACCTCGTCAGCGCGCTCAAGGCCAGGTTCCCGCAGGCCACTGATCGTGCTTCGGCGGATCATCCGGCGGTAAACGTGCCGCTGGGCGACCTGGTCGCGGCGCTGGGTTATCTGCGCAACGAATGGGCGTTTGATTTGCTGATGGACGTCACTGCGATCGACTGGGCCGAGGGGGCTTCGCCGCGATTCACCGTGGTGTATCACCTGCTCTCGACCACGCGCACCGGCAGCTATGTCCGCGTCGCCGCCGCGTGTGCCGGATCGGAAGGGGAGCCGTCGGCTCCGAGCATCGTGAGCCTCTGGCCGGGTGCCGACTGGCATGAGCGCGAGTGTTACGACATGTTCGGGATAAAGTTTCAGGGGCATCCGGACCTGCGGCGAATCTTGATGTGGGATGGTTATCCGTATCACCCGTTGCGGAAGGAGTTCCCGTTGGCGGGCATCGAGACGGATCTGCCAGTGGCGGATATCGCCGAGGAAACGGGGACCAGGGTGATCGCCGCGCCGATGGCGGGCGGTCCGTTTGTTGCCTCGCCGGGGGAGATCAACCTCACCGAGGCTGAACCGCGCGCCAAAGATCAAAGTTGGAGTGACCGCGACGCCCGGCCCGATCAGACCGCCCTGCGTCAGGTAAGAGAATAACGCTCAAGCGATGGCCACGGAAATCTCCTATCCCGACAGCGCCGCGAAGGCTGCTGCTGCCACCTCAGCTCCGGCGGAATTTCAGACAGAAAAGATGTCCCTCTCGATGGGGCCGTCGCACCCGTCGACGCACGGCGTGCTCCGCCTGCAAATGGAGCTCGACGGGGAAATCCTGACGAAGGCCGACCCGGTGTTGGGTTACCTGCACCGTGGCGACGAAAAGATCGCGGAGAACATGACCTACAACCAGTTCGTGCCCTACACGGACCGGTTGGACTACCTGGCCCCGTTGGCGAACAACATGGCGTATGCCATCGCGGTCGAGCGGCTCGCGAAACTGGAGGTGCCGGCCCGTTGTCAGGCGATCCGGGTGATTACCGCGGAGATGGCGCGGGTGTCGTCGCATCTGATGGGCCTGGGGGCGTTCGGCCTCGATGTCGGGGCGTGGACCGTGCTGCTCTACACGCTCGAGGAACGCGAAAAGCTCTACAAACTCTTCGAAGAACTCACCGGCGCGCGCTTCACCACCAGCTACACGCGGATCGGGGGGGTGACCCGCGATGTGCCGGAGGGCTGGCTCGGCCGGGTCAACGCGTTTTGCGATCAGTTTTTGCCGATCCTCGAGGAGACGCTGAAGCTGCTGACGCGGAACAAGATTTTCATGGATCGCACGGCGGGCGTCGGCGTGATTGCGAAGGCCGACGCCCTGGCCTACGGTCTCACCGGTCCAAATTTGCGGGGCAGCGGGGTCGGTCTCGATCTGCGCAAGGACAAGCCGTATTCCGGCTACGAAAACTACGAGTTCGATGTGCCCGTGGGCACGAAGGGCGATTGTTACGACCGGTATCTCGTGCGGGGCGAGGAGATGCGCCAGTCGGTGCGGATTATCAAACAGGTGATCACGAAGTTTCCCGACGGCCCGTGGTACGCGACCGAGGCGAAGCGCATTTTCGCCCCGCCGAAGGACAAGGTGATGAGCTCGATGGAGGAGCTGATTCAGAATTTCATGATCGTGACCGAGGGCCCGCAGATTCCGCCGGGCGAGGTGTATTTCGAAGCGGAGAATCCGAAGGGCATCCTCGGCTTCTACATTGTGAGCAAGGGTGGGGGCGTACCCTACCGCCTGAAGATTCGTTCACCCTCGTTTTGCAATCTTTCCATCCTCCCGAAAATCTGCGTCGGCTGCCTGATCTCCGACGTGGTCTCGATCCTCGGCTCGCTCGATTTCGTCATGGGCGAGTGCGACCGGTAAGAAAATTGCGGAGCAATTTCCTGATGAATCTAGGTTCCGACACACTTCTGAAGATCGACGAGGTCATTCCGCATTATCCGGTTAAGCGGAGTGCGGTGCTGCCGCTGCTGCATCTGATCCAGGAGGACGCGGGTTTTATTTCGTCCGAGGCCATCGAGTGGGTTGCGGCGAAACTGGAATTGCAGCCGATCAACGTCCACGAAGTGGTGACGTTCTACCCGATGTTCCGGCAGAAACCAATCGGTCGCCGCCACATCAAGGTCTGCCGCACACTCTCCTGCGCGCTGCTGGGCGGCTACAAGACGTGCGAGACGTTGGAGCGGGAATTCAACACCCACCGCGGCGAGATTTCTCCCGATGGCGAGGTGACGATCGAATTTGTCGAGTGCCTCGCCAGCTGTGGCACCGCGCCCGTCGTCATGGTCGATGACACGTTGCACGAGCAGGTCGATGGCGCAAAAGCCAGGCGGATCGCCGGCCAGATCAAAGCCGAGGCCGCCCAGCGCCGTTGAACGGCGGGCGAAAATCGAAAATCCCCAAGCGAAATTTCAGACATGCCCGCTCCCTCCCAACGCCGGATCATCTTCAAGCACATCGACCAGCCGGGCTACACCAACGATCTCGCGTGCTACGTCCGCCACGGCGGCTACGAGATGTTGAGGAAAGCGGTGGCGATGCCGCCCGCCGCGATCATCGATGAGGTGAAAAGGTCCGGCTTGCGTGGGCGCGGCGGCGCCGGTTTCCCGTGCGGCGTCAAGTGGACGCTCGTCGATCGCAAGAGCGGCAAACCAATTTACCTCGTCGTCAATGCCGACGAGTCCGAGCCGGGCACCATTAAGGATCGTTACATCATTCAAGCCGAGGTTTTGGCCGAGTTCATAAAACGCTTGCTTACGGGACTGCGGGTCGCCTTGCGTGAGGCGGTAATGCGCGTTCAAGAGTGTCTGCACCGCGGTCGTTT
>SXSC01000399.1 GCA_005792355.1 Opitutaceae bacterium | reverse complement strand
TGGCTCATGTTGGCGAGGAATTCGCTCTTCGCCTGCGCGGCGGCCTGGGCGGCGGCGGTGGCCTGGCGCAATTTTCCCTCCTGTGTCTTCAACTCGGCGATGGTGTGTTTCAACGCGGAGATGTCCTGCTTGATGGCGATGTAGTGCGTCACCTTGCCTTGGTCGTCCAGGACCGGCGTGATGCCCACGCTTTCCGCATAGAGCGCGCCATCCTTGCGCCGGTTGACGAACTCGCCACGCCAGCTCGCGCCCGAGGAAATCGTGCGCCACATCGCGGCGTAATACTCCGCGGGCTGGTGCCCCGACTTCAGCACCCGGGGATTCTGGCCGATCGCCTCCTGTGCGGTGTAGCCGGTAACGCGGCAGAACGCGGGATTCACCCACAGGATGGTCCCGGTCGGGTCCGTGATGATGACGGATTCGGACGCGGCCTCCAGCGCCGTGCTCTGCAGCCGCATCCGGTCCTCCGCCTGTTTGCGTTCGCTGATGTCGCGAATCACGCCCGTGTAAAAACGTCCGTCAGCCGCCTCCCATTCCGACAAGGCGAGCTCCAGCGGAAATTCACTGCCATCCTGGCGCAACCCCGCCAGTTCGACGGTCCGGCCGATGACGTGCCGTGCGCCGTCCGCCTGCATCCGTGCGAGGCCGGCGTTGTGCCCCGCGCGGAAGCGCAGCGGGATCAGCGCGTCCATCGGTTGGCCGCGGATTTCTCTTTCCTGATAACCAAACATGCGCGCGGCCCCGCGGTTCCAGCCCACGATGGCGCCGGCGCCATCGATCGTGACAATCGCATCAATGGCCGAGTCGGTCACGGCCCGGTAGTGCGCTTCGCTGCGCCGCAGCGAAAGGTTCAGCCGCAGGATGCGCGCATACGCCGCCACTCGCGCGAGCAATTCCCGGTTCGCGATCGGGCGCGCGATGTAGCCATCGGCCCCCAGATCGAGGCCCTCGGCCTGCTCTTCGCTTTGCGTGAAGCTGCCGGAGATCAGGACCACAAAAATGTCCGCCAGCGCCGGATCGCCCTTGAGGCGCCTGCACAATTCCATGCCGTCCAGCTCCGGCATGTCGCGGTCCGAGAGGATCAGATGCGGGCGGAAGGCGGGCAGGGATTGCAGTGCCTCCACGCCGTTCGCGGCCGTGGCGGTGGTGTAGCCGGCCTTTTTCAGCAGGTGCGCCGTGCCCTGGGCGACGGCGGCTTCATCATCCACCACGAGGATTTTGATTTCGGCCGGGTTCATGGGTGCAGGTGAGAGCCACTCAATTTGAACAGAAGGCAGCGAAGAGAACGAAGAGGCGTTGGTCTGCGCTCCCTTCGTTTGCTTCGTTGCCTTCTGTACCAAGGATTGGAGCTCATGTTTGGTTCACCATTCCTCTGCCACCGATTCCATTGCCATCCTGCTGAAGCCGATCCTTCAACACCTGCGATGGTGCGAGCGAACGCAGCTTGAGTTCGGCTTTGCGGGGCGACACCGTGAGCTGCGGCCTGAATCTTTGGCAGAGGAATGGGTGGCAGGGGAATGAAAGGCCAAGGAATGAGGTGCCGGCTGATCAGTGCTGGCACTCGGCTAGTGTCCCGTCCTCGCGCCATAATCCACCGAAAACAGCGACGAATCAATCTGCCCGAGGAAAATCCCTGAGAGCCCATGGATTCGAAGCGTACACGGATTGAGGCCCGGGAATCCATGGACGCTTCGAATTCTTGGGGAAAATCCGCCTGAGCAAAATCCCGGAGGACCCACGGATTCGAAGCGGTACAGGGATTGCTGCCCGGAAATCCATGAACGCTTCGAATCCGCGGGGAAAATCCGGCGTTTGGAGGATTGGAATTCATGGCTTCAAGATTTGGTCCGCGATTCATTCCGGTGCCGGCAGGGCGAAGAGAAACGTCGCGCCCGCGCCGGGCTGGCTCTCGATCCAGATGCGGCCGCTTGACGCCGGTCGGCCCACGTAAGAGGGTAAGACATGACGACCACGTTATCCAGCAAGGGCCAGGTGGTGCTGCCGGCCGCCGCCCGCCGGCGACTCGGCCTCAAATCCGGGGCGAGATTTGCCTGTCGCGTGGAGGGTAACCGAATCGTGCTGACGCCCGCCGCGGTGCCGCAGGGGCGGCCCAGTTTCGTTAAATCGAAACGGACAGGGTTGGTGGTGACGCAGGGAGCGCCCGGATCCCCGCTGGTCACGAGTGAACAAATTCGCGCCTTGTTGGCCGACTTCCCGTGAGATACCTGCTCGACGTCAACACGCTCGTCGCCCTGGGACACACGTTGCATGCGCACCATGCCCGGGCGGAAAAATGGCTGGGAAGCGTCCGGCCGACCGCTGAGATTTTGGCCACCTGTGCGATCACCGAACTGGGGTTCGTGCGCGTGAGCGTGCAGGCGGGTTTGCAGCCGGATGTGAGTACAGCCACCGTGGCCTTGGCCAAATTGAAAGCTTCCAGTCCGGTGCCAACCGAACTTTGGTCCGACGATTTGGGTGCGGATCGCCTGCCCAAATACGTGAAGAAACCCGGCGAGCTGACCGACGGGCACTTGCTGGAATTGGCGCGAACGCACGGCGCGCAGTTCGCGACGTTGGATGGCAAGATCCCCGGGGCGTTGCTGATTCCCTGACCCGGAGTAGTTGCGTTCGGCGGTCTCGCCCGCTGCAGCTCGTGCGACGGCGGAGTAATCGTCGACCACGAGAATTTTGATTTCAGCGGGATTCATCGGTGCAGGTTCGAGCCACTAGATTTGAACAGAAGGCAACGAAGAGAACGAAGATTCACCACCAAGGCACGGTGGCGCGGAGCTGCCGAAAGAGAGCCCAAGCCCCTGAATTTTAACCACGGATGGCACGGACTAACACGGATCCGGCCAACGCCGAAGGGGAGTTTCGATCGCTCGAGCCGATTTGGTTTTATCCGGATCGAATCTGTGAAATCTGTGGTAAAAATGTGTTTGGTCAGGAAAATTTCCGGTTGAAGCGTTGCGGGATATTTCTGACCCCATCTTTTTGCCCAAAGGATTGGCGGTTGGCTTTCCAACCAAGGCAGTCGATTGGCCCCGAACGCACGGCCCACCTTCGGACTTCGTTGCCTTCTGGGCCAAGGATGGGAGCTCATGTTTGCTGTTTCTTCCTCTGTGGTTCCTCCTCGGTGTCGCTGTGTCTTGGTGGTGAGATGGATTGGGGTCTTCACGGTTTGGCATCTGCGTTTATCTGCGCCATCTGCGTTTAAATGCCTTGGCGGGTCTATCCCTGAAAAAATCTCAAACCCGGAGATTGCCTCCCCCAGATTCAGAAAGACCGCAGATGGCCGGCCTCGCATACTCAGCATCTGTGGCCTTTCTGAATCTGTGGGAGGTCCTTTAATTCGGTCGGTGAACCGATCCTGAACCTGCCGTGATGAGCGCCGATCCCTGAGAGCCCATGGATTCGAAGCGGTACATGGATTCCTGCCTGGGAATCTCCGGGCGCTTCGAATCCTTGGGGAAAATCCGACGTTTGGAGGATTGGAATTCATGGATTCAAGATTTGGTCGCGACCTTCATTCCGCGGCAGGCAGGGCGAAGAGAAACGTCGCGCCTTTGCCGGGTGGGCTCTCGACCCAGATGCGGCCCCCGTGCGCCTCGACGACCAGCCGGGCGATCGCGAGGCCGAGCCCGGTGCTGCGTTCGCCACCGGTCTTTTTGGCCCCGCCGCGGCCAAATGCGGTGAAGAGCCGCGCCTGCTCCTCCGGTCCGAGGCCGGAGCCCTCGTCGCGCACCGCGAAGACGAGCTGCGCTTCCTCCCAGCGCGCACTCAGCCAGCCGGTGCACCGCGCCGCCCGGCCGGAGAAGGGCGGGCAGATCGAGCGTGTGCGTGAAGTCCACGATGTGCTCCGCCAGCGGCCGACCCACGGCTCCATTGCGCACCACGCGGCGCGCCTGGGCGTTGGCCTCCGTCACGCGACCGTCGGCATCGAGCCACAGGGCCAGCACGGGCGCAGTCTCCCGCACGTAGGTGCCCAAGGCGGCGGTGCCGATCGAATCATCAATCATGGTTTTCATTTTCCTTGAGCCAGATGGTCAGGTCGCGGAGGGACGCCAGGCAACGCACGCCGGGCACGCGCTCGACGCGTTCGCGGCCGCCCCAGCGGCGCGCCTGCCCGCCGACGAGGATGGGCACCGCGGGGAACGCCGTGCGAATGGCCGTCGCGGCGTCGATCACGTCGGCCAGGCCGGAGGTCATCGCAACGGAGAGCGCCACCACGTCAGCCCACTTTTCCCCGACGAGGGCGAGCACGTCGCGCAGCGGGGTGTTGGCGCCGAGGAAACAGCCGCGCCAGCCATGGAACTCGAATAAATCGGCCACCATCTTGCCGCCGATCTGGTGATGTTCGTTGGCCGCACAGGTGACGAGGGCGGACTGGCCGTTGCGCGGCGTCGCGAAGAGCCGGGGATAGGCGAGGTTGAGCAGACTCTCGCTGATCGCCGTGGCGAGATGCTCGGTGGCCACGGAAATCCGGTTTCGTTCCCAGAGATCGCCGACGTCGTAGAGCGCGCGCTGCACGAGGTCCTCGTAGAGCGAGAGGAGGTCCGGCTCCGCGTCCAGCCACTGCTGGAAGCACTGGCGGCATTGCTCGCGATTGTTCGTCAGCAAGCCGTCGAGGTAGAGGCGATAGACGTCTTCGGCGACGAAGGCCGGGGTGGGCGGCGGGTGAGGGGCGTTCATCATGGGTAGCAGAGGTTCACTGCCAGCCCCGGAATTTAAACCACGGACGACTTGGCGCGGAGCCGCAACCAAAGCACGCCCCAAAGCAGGTTTTGACCACAGATTTCGCAGAGGACGCAGATAAACGCCGGAAGAGGAAAAGGCATCAGTCGGAGGGGTGGTTTGGTCACTGGATCGAATCTGTGAAATCTGTGGTTAAAATTTATTTGCTCACGGAGGCGGCTCCTTCTCCGGCGTCGCCGGGACCTCTGCGATGCGGTGCCGCGGCGGTTCGCCGAGCTTCGTGCAGAGTTCATTCACTTCGCGCTTCAGCTCAATCATGCGCAGTTCGCGTCCGACGGCGGCAACGTTGAAGCGGGTGAGGGCCCCGTTGCGGGCGCGGAGTTCCTCGGCAAGGAGCTGCAGTTGCGTCTGCGTCCGCTTGGTTTCGGTGATGTCCGACCAGATTGCGGTGATGCATTCGCGCTGATGCAGGTGCACGCGGCAGGCGCTGACCCGCACATTGTGCACGCTGCCGTCGCGGTGGCGGTGGAGCGTCTCGAAGATGCTGCGACCGCTTTCCATAATCGCGGCCATGTTTTGCCGGACTTGTTCCGGCGACTGGCTCGCTTCGATTTCGGCGATGGTCAGCCCGGCGAACTCCTCGTGGGTGTACCCGAGGTTCTCGTGGGCGGCGCGGTTGAACTCAATAAAGCTGCCGTTGGTCGTGTCGATCAGCCCGACGGCGTCCACGGCCTGGTTGACGATGCTGGAGAAAATTTCCTCCCTGCGCTCCAGGGCGATCCGGCTCTGCTCCTGTGCGGTGATGTCGCGCGCGACCCCCAGGATCTTGATCGGCTGACCGGCTTGATCGAGCAGCGCGGTCGAAATCACTTCGCCGATCATGATGGACCCGTCCTTGCGGACGTGCTCATAACGGCCAAGGTGTTGGATCTCACGGCGGTCGCCCTGAGCCAGCGCCGCGATCCGCCGTACCAGCTTGGATCGCGCCTCGGCCGCTGACGCCGGCGTCAGCACCGTGGTCAGTTCGGCCGCCTGCAGCTCCTCGCGGGTGTAACCCAAGAGCCGTTCCACCGAGGGACTGATGTAGTCGAAACGCGCCGTCTGCAGATCGTAGAGCCAGATCAGGTCGGAGGCGTTTTCGGTGATCATCCGGTAGCGCTCCTCGCTCCGCTGCAACTGCGCCTCGGCCAGCAATCGTTCCAGCTCACCCGCCGCCCGCGAGGCCACCCGCGCCAACAGGGCCTCCGCCTGCGCCCGGTCGGTCAGGGCGCGCCGGCCAATCGCGGCGATGAGGCCGATCGGTTGCCCGCGGTGGTCAAAAAGGATAATCCCGACATAACTCTCCGCCTGCAGCTGCTGGAGCACCGCATCGTTGGGGAAAGACCGGCTCACATGGGCGGGATAGCAGCAAACCTTCCTTTCGACGACTTCGCCGCACGGCGTGTCTTTCAAGCGATAGGTAACATTGTCTTCGAACTTCCCGTCGTGCCAGACCGCGAGGGTCGTGGCGTTCAGGGCGCCGACTTCAAGCCGGTCGATGCAGATGTAGTCCATCTGCAGTTTCTCAGCGAGGAAGCGCGCCAACGCGGCGAAGAAGGACTCCCCTTCCGGGTTGCTCCCGAACTGGGCGAGAAAGGCGTCCACCATTTTGATTTGCTGGCGCTCCGTGATGTCGTTTACGAAGCCCGCGATCCGCACGGCGCGGCCTTTCTCATCTCGCTCGTGACGCCCTTGCGCATGAATCCACCGCACTTCGCCATCCACGCGGCGGATACGGCACTCGATGTTCAAGTCGGACTGCGTCGCGAACATCTCACGGAAAGTGCGCGCCGCGCGCTCGCGGTCTTCCGGCAGGACGTGGGTCAAGAACTTCTCAACGGTCCAGCCCTGCAACGCTTCGGCATAACCAAACATGCGGTCGTGGATGAGCGATTGGGTCGAGACTTGGGTGCGCAGGTCAAAGGCCCATGAGCCGGTATTGGTCGCTGCCATGGCGACGTCCAGCGCCTCTTTACTCTGCCGCAGCGCGTGCTCCATTGCCCGGTGCTTGCGGCGCTCGGCGGCATTGACCAACTCGCGTCGCACGGCGGGCGCCAGCCGCGCCAGATCGTGCTTCAACAGATAGTCGTGCGCGCCCGCCCGCATGGCGGCCACGGCCGTCTCCTCGCCCATCGCGCCCGAAACCAAAATGAAGGGCAGGTCGTGGCCGCTCGCCTGCAGCATGTTGAGGGCACCCAACCCGGAGAACTGCGGCATCGAAAAATCGGAGATGACGAGATCCCACGGCCCACGCCCCAAAGCAGCGCGCATCGCCTCGGGCGTGTCCACGCGCTCCGCGGTCACGTCGTAGCCGCCGGCGCGCAGTGCGCGCAGCAAGAGCTTCGCATCGTCCTCCATGTCCTCGACGAGGAGGCAGCGCAGGGGTTGGACGGGGGAGGTCATTTCGCGGGGGGCGGCACTTCGTTGAGGAGCAGCCAATAGAGGCCGAGTTGCCGGGCGGCCTCGATGAACTGGTCAAAGTCGACGGGTTTGCGCACGTAGCTGTTGGCGCCGAGTTGATAGCCCGAGATCCGGTCCTGCTCCTCGCTCGAGGAGGTGAGGATGACCACGGGCTGCAGGACCGTCCGGGAGTCGGCGCGGATCCGGCGCAGCACCTCGAGGCCGTCAAATTTGGGCAGGTTGAGATCGAGGAAGACGACGGCCGGAAGGTCGCGCACATCACGGCCGGCATATTGGCCCGTGCCGAACATGTAATCGAGCGCCTCGGCGCCGTCGGTGGCGACGACGATGGCGTTGCCGAGTTTGTGCTGCTTGAACGCGCGCAACGTGAGCATCACGTCATCGGGGTTGTCTTCGACGAGGAGGATGGTGCCGTTCATGGTATTTTTTTGATTTGGGATGGTTGAGGAGTGATTGAAAATCATGACCGAGGCAGAAAGCCGGCTGGAGGAGAGCCCCAGCCCCGGAGTTTTAACCACGGATGGACACGAATCCGGACCCGGCCGAAAGGGAGTTTCAATTGCTTGAGTTGGCTTGGTTTTATCCGGATCGAATCTGTGTAATCCGTGGTAAAAATGTTCGAGGCATTTCTGGCGGTGGCGGCGGGGCCGCGCGGGTGCTGTGGCTGCGTCCTCATGGGGTTTCCGCTCTTTCGCTTTTTTCCAACGTGAAATAAAACGTCGCGCCCTCACCAACCTTGGCCTTCGCCCAGACGCGGCCGCCGTGGCGGTGCATGATGCGCTGCACTGTCGCCAAACCGATGCCGGTGCCGGCGAATTGCCCGACGGTGTGCAGACGCTGGAACGCACCGAACAGCTTGCCCGCGTAGGCCTCGTCGAAGCCGGCGCCGTTGTCGCGGATGAAGAAGGCCGGAGTTGAGAGTTGAGGGTTAAGCGGTGAGAGCGCGGGCGTGGTGGCAAGGCCGACCTCGATGCGCGGGGCGGCGCACTGGCCGGTGAATTTCCACGCGTTGCCGAGCAGATTTTCGAGCACGATGCGCATCAGGCGGAGGTCGCACTCTGCCGCGAGACCTTCGGCCACCGTCAGTTCCACGGCGCGGGCCGGCTCCTGCTGCCGCAGCTCGGCGCCCACCTCGCGGGCGAGCGCGCTCAGATCCACGGGGTTCCGGTGCAGCTCGGTCCGGCTAACGCGGGAGAGATCGAGCATGGCGTCGATCAGGTGCCCCATGCGCTGGGCGGCGGCGCGGATGCGGTTGAGACTGTCGCGGCCGTCGGCATCGAGCCGGGGGGCATAGTCCTCGAGCACGACGCGGCTGAACCCGTCGATGCTCCGGAGCGGCGCCCGCAGGTCGTGCGACACGGAATAACTGAACGCCTCGAGCTCCTTGTTCGCGGCAGCCAGGGCGACGGTGCGGTCGGCCACGCGCTGGTCCAACTCGGCGTTGAGTTGGAGAATTTTCTCCCTGGCCTGCTTGCGCGCCGTGATGTCGTCCATCGCGACGATCAGATGCCGGCGTCCGCTCATCAAAATGGGCTGGGCGCCGACCGCCATCCACACTTTCTGGATCTCGCCGTGGCGGACCAACTCAAACGGCAGTTCGACCCCTTTCAACTCTCCGCCTTTCGCGAGCACCGACTCCAGGCCATTGCGTGTCGCGCACACCCGGCACGCCGTTGAATAGCCGCAGCCGCGCGGGTCTTCCATGCTGTGCCTGCACCCCAGGGCGTTGCCCGGCCGGTGTTCCAGCACTTCGGCGGAACTGGCCCCGCTCAGGGCGACGGCCGCCGCGTTGACCCGCACGATTTTAGTCGTCTCATCGAGGATGAACATCGCCACCGGCGAGGAAGCAAACAGCGCCTCGAGATTTTGCTTCTCCGTCGCAATCGCCGCCGCCGCCTGCTTGCGTTCGGTGATGTCCTCCATGGCGACGCACAAATGCCGGCGTCCGTTGAGGTGGACGGGCTCGGCGCCGATGCTGACCCAAACCTGCTGGGGCGCGCCCGCGCGAACCAGCGTCAGCATCAGTTCAGCCCCGCGGATCGCACCGCCCTGGGTGAGTAAGGATTCAATGCCGTTGCGTGCCGGACAGAGCGGGCAGGCTGGGGCGTAACCGCAGCCGCGCGGGTCCCGGGAACTATGCACGCAGCCCAAGGCGTCGCCCGGACGGTGCTCCAGCGCAGTCGAGGCCGGACCGCCGGTGAGAACGAGGGCCGCCGCGTTGACTCGGACGATCTTGGTGGTTTCGTCGAGGACAAACATGGGGGTAGGCGAGGACTCCAGGATCGCGTCGAGATTCTGCTTCTCCAGCTGCAGCGCCTCTGCCGCCTGCAACCGCGCTTGGTAGGACTGCAGGCGCTGCTGGCGCCAGACTGCGCCCAGCCCGGCCCCGGCGCCAAGGAGCAGGCCCCCCATGACGATGACGATCTGCCCGAGTTGCGAGCGCAACGGTGCAAATATTTCCGCCTTATCCCGGCGGGCCACCAGAAACCACGGCGAATCCGGGATGGCTCGCACCGCAGCGAGCACCGGCACGTCCCGGTAGTCGCGGCCTTCCACGATGCCTTCCTGCCCCAAGGCGGCCCGCACCGCTGGGAGGTCGGTTTGGGCGAGCGAAATGCGCCACGTCAGCGCGGTGTTTTTCAGAAACCGGAGTTCGTTCAGATAGACAACCTCCTGCTCCTCCCGCCGGATGAGCAATGTCTCCGCCGTCGCGCTCGGCACGGGCCAGCGGATGATGAGCGGAAAGAGATATTCATTGGGGTCGATCCGCAGGGCAATCGCGCCCAGCGGCCGGTGGCCGTCCGCTTCGTCGAGCAGGGGAACCAACACCACCAGATGGATCGGGCGGTCGGGGGCGTCGCGATGAAAGTCCAGCAATGTCACCCGGCCTGACTGCAGGACCGCGGTCAGGTTAGCTATGATATGGCCAGACGTTGGCCCCAGGGTTGCGGAGGTGGCCAACCGTTCAGCGCCTTGCGGATCCACCAGGGAGAGGCGTTCATAATTAAAATGAGTCTGGTATTCGCGGAGCCATGCCCGCAGCTGGCGCTGCGCCTCCGCCTCCGCCGGCGTCGCGAGGCAACGGCGAACCAGTTGGATGAATGCGGGATTGTGTTGCGGCATGGAGCCATCGCCCAGCCGCTCCGTGCGCCACTGCGTCAACTCGTCGACTTTCAGCTGCGCGATGGCGGTGAGCTGTCGCTCGGCATCGAGGCGGAACTCCCGCTCGATGTTCCGGTAGTAGAAAACGCCTGCAGTGACGATCCCCACCGCGAGTACGGCGAAAATCAGGAAGAATCTCCGCGAGGTTGCATGCTCGGAGCGCGCGAAAGGCTGCGCGCTGTCGCCCGGCGCTGATTTTTCGCACGCCACCGCAATCCCGACCAGCGCCGCGCCCAGCGCCGTGAACAGGACCGCCGTGGGCAGCGCCATCATCGTCAGGCCGCCCCAGCCATGGGTGCGGAGGACGGGCGAAAAGTAGGAAAGGATTTCAACCAGTCCGGTCGCCACGATCAGTGCGCCGACGAGAATGGGAGCGGTCGACGACGACCCGGTCTGGCGCGCCCGGCGGGCGAATTCCAGTCCCACCGCGAGCAGCGCGAAGCAGATCGCGGTGTCCGGCGCCATGCGCCCCGGATGCGAGGTGCCCACGGCCTCCGCCGGTTCGGCGAAGAGCCATTGGTCAAAACCGGGATTCCAATCGAACGCGTATTCGGCGAGCGAGAGCAGCCCGAGCAGGCCGGCGAGCAGGCTGGCGAGACGGGAGAGGACGGCCAAAGGCGGAAGGCCGAAGGCGGAAGGCCGACGGAAGAGCAGCAGCGCGAGGCCGGTCAGAACAAAGGCGACGGCGGTGTTGGGTTTCACCGATACCCAACCGGGCAGCACGCTTTTCAGCGCGGCGACATCCAGCGCCCAGCCGAGCAGCACGCCGCCGCCGGTGGCGACCGCCAGGGCCCCCACGAGGAGGGTCACCGCGGACGCAAGCAGGTGGGAGGGGCCGGGTTTCATGGCGTCAGGGGTGGCGGCACCAGCAGGGCACTGAGCACCTCGGTGACGCGTTCAAATTCCATGGCCTTGGCGAAGAAATGGTCGGCGCCAAGCCGCAGGGCGTTTTCCCGGAATTCCGGATACGCGTAGGTCGTGAGGATAATCACCACGCAGCCCGGCCGTCGCCGTTTGAACTGCTCCAGTAGATCAAAACCGCTCAGACCGGGCAGTTCGAGATCAAGCACCACGGCGGCAGGCTGGAGTTGCTTGAAGAGAGCGACGGCTTGGGCCCCGTCGGTGGCGACCGCCACCCGGATGGGCCGGTGCAGTTGGTTGATCAGGGCGGACAGCCGTTCGCACACGATCGGTGAATCGTCGACGAGCAGGACCTGAAACCCGGGCCTGGTCGCGGGCGGATCGCCGGCCGTCGGCGGCGTGACGCCGCTGGGCCTGGGGACCGGGCTCGGATCGTAAACGTTCATCCCGGCCGCAGGCTAATCTCCGGGCGACCGGCCGTCACTCCGGGTGAACCTGATCTTTCTGTCGGAGGGATCGGAAGGGGCGTGTCAGGTGTTCACCCGACAAACCGCCAATCTTTTGTCAGAAAAATTGAGTCAGAAAAATCTCAGACACCGAGGTCGGGGAATCTTTTTGATCCATTTTCTGACAAACGCAGCCTGGGCTCAAGGCACCGGAGTTGAACCGCAAATTTTGCCTCCCGCAGATTCAGAAAGACCGCAGATGTCCGGCCCGCTGACTCAGCAGCTTTGGTCTTTCTGAATCTGCGGGAGGTGCTGCAATTCGGTCGGTGAGCCAATCCTGAACCTGCCCGATGAATTGGTTGGGGGATTTTCCTCCGATCTAATTTTCCCACCCAAAATCCGGGGAGCTTTTGGAGGTAGGAAGATTAGGTCGTAGGAAGATTTTTCGGACCCAAACCCAAACCTCTTGAAACGCGGAGCTCGCGGAGACCGCGGAGGCATTCCGCCTTGGGCGGGGTCAAACGACTCCGATGCTTGAGTCTTCTCCGCGGCTTCTCACTCCACCAAATTGTGCTGAAGCGCGTAGCGGGTGATCTCGACCTTCGAATTTAACCCGGTCTTTTGCGTGAGGCGCGCCCGGTAGGTGCCGACCGTTTTTTCCGTCAGCGCCAGCTCCGCGGCGATTTCCTTGAGCGTCCGATCCAACGCGATCAGCCGCAGCACCTGCAGCTCGCGCGTGGACAGTGATTCATGGGGGGCCTGCCGGAACTCGCCCCCGAGGAACGCCGCCATCTGTTCCGCGAGTGAAGCGGTGACGTATTTTCCGCCGGCGAGAATTTTCCGCACGGCGGCGACCAACTCGTCTGGGACGCACTGTTTGTTCAGGTAGCCGGCGGCGCCAAGTTTGAAGGCGCGCAGGGCGAACTCCTCCTCGGCGTAGGCCGTCAGCACCAGCACGGGCGTCCGGGGTCGGAGCCGCCGCGCCTCGGTCAGGACGTCGAAGCCGCCGCGACCGGGCATGTTGAGGTCGAGCAACACCAAATCCCAGTCCCGCTGTAGCAGCAGGTCGACCGCCTCGCGGGAGTCCCGGGCTTCGCTGGTCGTCAAGCGGGGAAATTCCAGGGCCAGCATCTGCCGCAAACCCCGCCGCATGACCGGATGATCGTCGGCAATCAGCACGTGCCCCGGTAAACCGGCGGCGGGGGTCGGGCGGGCTGCGGCGGGCATGTTGGCGGGAAGGTGGAACGGTTCGCGATCGCGGACGGCGGTCGGAGCTCGTTCATGGCGGACGAGGCGGTTTCGTTCAATGGCGATATTCGGGCAAGGCCTGCACTTGGCCCCCAAGTCGCCCCTAACAAATGCGGTGCGCAGAGGGCGGATCTAAGGAGGGGCGGTTGCCAACCGCCCAAGACAGGGTCGCCGATCGTACTTCGGCGGTTGGGCAACCGCCGCTCCCGCGCCTTTTCTTTCGTCAGGTTTTCTCGAAGTTTTCGGAGGAGAAAGAGAACGAGAAAGAGGCGCAGGGACTGGCTTCAGTCGCGGCAGCCGTCGAGGATAATCTGCGGCTGTTCAGCTGGCGCCCCCTGCCGGTATCCATAATCTGACCACCGTGCCGCCGCCGGCCCGCGGGGTGACCGTGACCTCGCCGTTGAGGGCGTGGGCGCGTTCCCCCATGCCGAGCAGACCGAGGCTCGCGCCCGATTCCACCCCGGCCGGGGGCAGGCCTCGGCCGTTGTCGCGAATCTCCAGTTCCAATCCGCCCGGCGGCGTCCGCAGGTCGACCTCCACCACGGTGGCCGCCGCGTGGCGGGCGACGTTGGTCATGGCTTCCTGATAAATTCGGAAACAGGCGATGCCCACCGGGGCCGGCGGTCGGAATTCCAATTCCGGCACGGTCAGCCGGCAGATGACCCCGCTGCTCCGCTGGAACTGGGCGATCTCACGCCGCAGCGCCGCCACCAGGCCGAGCTTGTCGAGCACGGCCGGCCGCAACTCCGCCGCGATGCGCTGCACGGTCTGGATGGTGGCGTCGACCAGCTCGGTCGCCGTGACCGTCTTCTCCAGGAGCGCGCTGAGCCGGGGCTCGCCCAGCTCCTCCAGGCCGCGCTCCAGCCACCGCAAATCCATCTTCAGTCCGGTGAGTTGCTGACCCAATTCGTCGTGAATTTCCCGGGCGATCCGGGTGGCCTCCTCTTCACGCACCGCCTGCAGACGATTGGTGAGGGCCCGCAGGAGCTGCTGGGAGGTGCGCAGCTCGGTTTCCGTTCGCTTGCGGGTGGTGATGTCCTGTTTGACGGCGATGAAGTGCGTGTACTCGTCGCGCTCGCCCCGCACCGGAGTCACCGCCATTTCCTCGGTGTAGACGCTGCCATCTTTCCGGCGGTTGATGATTTCGCCGTGCCAGACCTCGCCGGCGAGGATGGTCTCCCACAGGCGACGATAAAATTCCACGGGATGCCGGCCCGACTTGACCAACTCCCGGGGGTTTTTGCCGAGGACTTCAGCGGCGGAGTAGCCGGTGAGGGTGGTGAACGCCGGGTTGACCCACTCGATGAGCCCCGCGCGATCCGTGATGACGATCCCATTGGCGGCGGCGGAAAGGGCGGCGGTGTTAAGGCGCAAGCGCGCTTCGGCCTTTTGCCGCTCGCTGATCTCGTGCCGCAATTCCCGATTCTTGGCTTCCAACCGGTCCCGGGCCTGCACCGCGTCTTCCATCAGATTGAGGGAGGCGGCCTGAACGCGGCGGGCGGTGGCGGATTTCGTCATCAGTTCCTCCGCTTGGAGACGCAACGACCGCGTCAGAACCACGAGGCGGCCGAAGGCTTCGACGCGGGCGAGCAGTTCGCGACTGGCGAGAGGGCGCGAAAGGTAGCCATCCCCTCCGGCCTCGAGGCCCTCCGCCTGCTCGTCGCTCTGCACGTGGGACGCCGAAACCATGACCACCAAGAGGTCCGCGCAAGCGGGGTCCTGCTTGATCCGACGGCAGACCTCGAGGCCATCCAGTCCCGGGAGGTTGCGATCCAGCAGGATCAGGTCGGGCCGGCGATCTTGAACTGCCTGCAGCGCCGCCTCGCCGCTGGAGGCCTCGCTGACGACGTAGCCGGCTTTTGCCAGCAGCCGAGCGGTTCCCGCCCGGACGGCGGAATCGTCGTCGACGATCAAGATTTTTACCTCGGCTGGATTCAGTCGGTTCATCGCCGTCAAAGGTGATTCATGCGCGCGGAACATGGTGATCGCGGATCGAATCCGCGACAAGCACTTGCGGCGCGATGGGTACGATTGCCCGGCTAATCCATGGACGTTTCGAATCCCTTGGGGAATCTGATGGAGTAAAAGCCCAATCCCGCCGGTCTGGTTGGGGCTTGATCCCCATGGATTCGAAGCGGACAGGGACATTTCGCTGTTCTGCGGGCCGAGGATGCGGGGCCAAGCCGGGCCCGATGCCGCACCACGACGGGCGCATCCCATGACTGCGGCCCAAATGCTGGATCGATTGTCGCTGACCCCGGCCGCCCCGGCAAAGCCACTTTCCGGAAGAACCGTTTTTTTGCCTCCCTGCTCAGCGTGGGGTGCTCCTTGCCCGACCCGGAGCCCTACTCCAACGCCGTCAACGCATGCGGGGCGAAGATGGTCCTCTGGCCCAGGCTCTTCCCAAAACTGTCGCCTTGGTTCTTCTCGACTGCGGACCGGAATCCTTCCCGCAGTATCCGCCCGTGCTCGAGGTTGCCCGTGAGCTGTGCCTCATACGCGATCACCTCCGCCGAGAGCATGAAGAGGCCGTACCCCGTCTTGATGGAAAGCGGACACGCGGTGTAGCGAAAGGTCTTCACGTCCTCCTGCCAGCACTCGCGGATCATCTGGTCGATGCCGACCGTGACGGCCCGGAGCACCTCGGGATCGCCCGTGACACGGTGATAACGCGCGAGAGCGCACAGCGTGAGCCCCTCCATGAAGGGCACGTTGCCCTCGCAACGCTGGTCACGGTATTTCGTGTTGCGCTCCTGCTGCGTGCTGCCGGCCGGGTGCAGGCAATGATCGCTGGCCAGCTTTACCACCCAGCCGCGTTGCGGATCGAGGCTTTGCCGGAGCGCCTGCCAGTTCTTCGCCGCCGCCTCGAGATACCGCGGATCGCCGGTGGCCTCGTAGGCGGACAACACCAGAATCGTCGGCCAGCCCAGCGTGCGAATGTGCGTGCCCACCCTGGCGGTCATCGCCGAGGACATCATGTCGGCCACCTGCAACGCCACGTCGCGCGCCCGGCGATCGCCAGTGAGATAATGGTAGTCGAGATCGCCCGAGATCCACACGTGCCCGTAGTTGGCGCTGTGGCCCATCTGGTAGGTGAGTTCGACCGGGAGTGGCGCGTTCGCGTAGTAGCCGCCCGTGTGGTTCAGGCTGTGCAGCCAGATCTCTCCCACCTTGGGCGGCAGGCCAAAAGGATTTTTCACGAGCGGATTCACCGCGTGCACCACATCCACATCGAGGTGATGCCGCGCCGCCTGCGCCCCGCGCCGGAAAAACCGCCGGTCCCCCGTGCGGAGGTATTGCACGAACATCCCGCGCGCACTACTCCGCTGGGTTCGTCGACCACCAGGGAAACTTCCGCGGCCGTGGCCGGGGCAACGACGAGGGACAGCGAAGCGAGCAGTGGAGCGAAGAACAACAGTGTCTTCATGCGAAAGCGCGGTTGACCAGACGACGCTGCGATCAAAACCACGATAGTCATGGAAAGCCGAGACCGGGGAACATGTTCAAGCCCGCTCCAACCCTCACATCCTCCGTCCCTCAGCACCACGCCTCACTCTTGTCACTTATTACGTGACATCAATTTCAAGGTGATTTCGGCATTGTCACGTATTACGTGACAAACGATTAGGGACTTGAAGAACGAGGCGAGCGGGGTCGTCAGGCATCTCAACGGGGTTCGCGGAAAAAAACGTCTGCATCGGCCACGCTTCTCCGAATTTCGCCGGTCCGATTTCGTTCGTCGCCACGGCAGAGCCCGTCGCCTACCGGAGCCGGTTGTCGTTGTGCTCCGTGTCAGGCGAACGGCAGCAGCACGGTGACCTTTAATCCACGACCTCCCGGCCCATCCTCCAGACTCAGCTTTCCGCCGGCCAGCTGAGCGACTGATCGCACGATCGCGAGACCCAGTCCCAGTCCTTGCTGCTCCCGGAGTTTGCGTCCGAATTGCGTGAAGGGCGCCACCGCCGCTCGTTCCGCCGCGGTCATTCCCGGCCCTTCGTCCACTACCTCGATACCGTAGAACGGATCGAGCCTTCGTCCCGTGACCGTCACCGGCTGGCCAGGAGTCGAAAAACGCAGCGCATTGTCGACCAGTTCGGCGACCGCATCCGACAGGAACACATCCCGGATTGGCACCATTCCCGGTTCGCACTGCACCGCCAGATCCTTCTCTCGGTTTGTCCCCAGGAGCGCACGCTGGGTGCCCGCGGCGATCACCACCTCGGCCTGACACCGATCGCGCCCCGGCAGCCGGCTCGCCTCCTTCAAGCGCTCGAGTTCGAAATACCGGAGGAGCTTGCGCGACAGTTTCTCCTGCCGCTCCACTCCGCCCCGGATGATCGCGATCATCTCCTTCAATTCCTCGCGATTCATTGTCTCCAATTCCAATTCAAGCAATTGCAGCCCGCCGAGCATCCCATTGAGCGGTGTCAATAATTCATGTGACCAGTCGGCGCCAACTTCGCGCCGGCGCTGATCCACCAACTCGTCGATCCGCTCCTGCATCGGCCGCTGCCGACGGGTGCGGGCGGCGATGGCGTCGAGCACGTCTTTTTCAGAAAATGGCTTCGTGATGTAATCATCCGCCCCCAGCGCCATGCCGCGTCGTTGGTCCGCGCGATCGGCATTGCCGGTCAGGAAAACAAAGGGCACGAATCTGCCCTCCTCCAGCTGGCGGATGCCAGCGATCACCGCGAAGCCGTCCAAGTCCGGCATCGAGACATCGCAGAAAATAAAATCGGGCCGGGAGGCCACGAGCTTGATTCCATCAGCACCGTTATCGGCCGCCAGCACCTCGTGGCCGTTCATCTCCAGGATGTCCTGCAGCGACTGCCGGATTCCATCGGTATCATCAATAATCAGAATTTTCATCGTCAGCCTCGTCGGTGGCTCAAAAAACTTTGATCGAGAATCACGCCCGCCTCCGGCGTTCACGCGCTCGCCGCCGTCGTCTCGGCGATTTTCAAAATGATACAAAACTCCGTGCCATGGTCGTCGGGATGCGCCGCCACATCGCGACTCGTGACCTCCACCTTGCCGCCGTATTGCGTGACGAATTTGTGCATCAAGGGCATGCCGAATCCGGTGCCTTTCTCGCCATCGGTTCCCTTGCGACTATGGCTGCGGCCGACGTCGAACAAATGTTCCAAGACGGACGCCGGCATGCCCATGCCGTGATCCCGCATGCGCACGCGAATGGTTCCGGCCGCCATTTCGGCCGCGACCTCGATGCGGTCGCCCCGCCGGGAAAACTTGATCGCATTGGAAAGAATGTTGCCGAAAACGGAATTAGTCAGCGAGCAGGTCTCAGCCACGACACTGACGGCCGGCAGATCGGCGACCACTTGGAGTTCCTTGTTGCGCAGTTTGTCCTCCGCCAGCAACAGCGCCTCGGCGAACGCCGCTTGCACCGACACCGCCTGCAGCGTCATCCCTTTGTCCTCGGAGCGCCGCAGATCGCGGACCAAGTCCGTCAAGGCGACGCCGTTTCGGGTCGCCGCCGTCATGCGGGGCAGGAAGCGGTCGATGCTCTGCCCCGGGTGGTTGGCCAGCAGGTCGAGAGACATGCCGACGACGGCGAACTGGTTCGCGACGTCGTGGCAGACGAGGTGCAGCATCTCCTTCAATTCCGTGTTCTTCTTCGCGATCTCGCGTTGTTGGGCGCGCAGCGTGAGGTGGGTCCTGACCCGGGCCAGCAATTCCGCCGGCCGAAAAGGCTTGGCCACATAGTCGTTCGCTCCCACTTCGAATCCTTTGACGATATCGTCGACTTCGGTCTTGGCGGTGAGGAAGATGATCGGGATTTCCCTGGTCGTCGGCGTTGATCGCAGGATGCGGCAAACCTCAAACCCATCCATCTCCGGCATCATCACATCGAGCAGGATCAGATCGATTCGCTCAATCGTCTCGCAGATCTTCAACGCCTTCGCGCCGCGATTCGCGACTTTGAGATCGAAGTCGGCTTTCAACAGGCCGACGAGCACATCGATGTTGGCCGGCGTGTCGTCGACGAGCAGGAGACACGGACGCGGTTGGACGGTTGGAGGTGTTTCAGATGTCATGGGAAAGACGAAATCAAATATTTCAGATTCAGCAGTTCACTCCACGCCCGGATCCAAAGGAACGAGTCTGGAAGGCCGCCCGGCTGCCCTGGTTGAAACTGCGGGCGCGCCGTAATCCGCTACGTTTTTTCCTCATGCGCCTGCTGCCGCGCCGTCAGATATGCATCCAACTCGTCGAGGTCGCGGAAGACGGAGAGACCCGGCAGGGCCTCAATGATCTCGAAGACCTCTTTGATCTGCGGCTGCAAACAGACGAAAACGGCCTGGCCGTCGCGATCCTTGAGTTGGCGACGCGTAATCGAAAACACCCGCAGGCCGGCGCTGCTGATGAACTTCAGCTGGGCGAGGTCAAACACGAGGTCTTTGACCGTGCCCGCCAGCACGGGGGAGAGTTGGCGCTCCAACTCGGGCGCGGTCGCCGTATCAAGACTGCCAAACAGTTTCACGGTGACCGCATCTGTGTTCTGAACGTAGCTGTTGTGATGGATTTCAATTTCAAGTGGCATGGCTGGGATTGGTTTCGAGCATTTTTAGGGTCATAGAAAAATCATGGCGAGCCAGCAATCGGGCTGAGCTGCTTGGTCAGACGCAGGACATTTTCACCGTTTTCGCGAGTATGGCGGATCTCGTCGGTGTAACGACGGACCAGTTGAAGGCCCCAGCCGCCGGGCTCAGCTTCCTCGCCGGCGGTTGGGTCCGCGCCGGCGGGCGCTCGCGTGGGATCAAATTCCGGTCCGCGATCGCGCAATTCGATATTTAGTCCGCTGCCGGTGGAATCGAAGGTGACCCAAAATATCTGACGAGCGTCACGCTGACAGGCGTGGTTGACGATATTACTGCCGCATTCCTCCAAGGCGAGTGCCAGCCCGAAAAGAGTTTTCTCGTCAACCCGCCGCGTTCGGCCAAACTCCTGCAAGGCTTCCACGGCTCGCATCACCTCCTGAGGCGTCGCGTGCAGTTCCAAGGTCAGCCGCGATCCTCCCCGCTCGACTGGTGCGCCGGCGACCCGCAGGATCAAAATGGCAACGTCGTCGGACTGCGGCGCGCCGCCGGCAAAGGCGTGGACCTTCCGGAGCAACCCCGCGGTCATGGCAGGCACGGATTGTGCGACGAGCGCGCCCGCGTCGGCGAGCAGTCGCTCGCTGCCGTAACACTCCTCCTGCGCATTGAACGCCTCGATCACACCGTCGGTGTAGAAGACCAACGTGTCGCCGGGGTTCAGGATCAAATCTGTGCGCTCAAATTCGAGACCGGGTTCGAATCCCAGTGCCGTGCCGAGGCGCTTGACGGCCCAGTCCGGCGGTTCGCCGGCGCGGAGCAGCACCGGCCGGCAATGGCCGGCATTGGCCAAGACGAGGCGTCCGGAGCCAGGATCGAACATGGCGCAAAGAAAGGTCACGAACATGCCCGAAGGATTGTCCACCGCGAGTTCGTCGTTCAGCCGCGCGAGGATTCGCTCCGGTTCGGCGATCTCCCGCGCCAGCAACCGGGCGACGCTGACCGCCCGCACCATGAACATCGAGGCCGGGAGGCCCTTGCCTGAGACATCGCCGAGGAACAAAACCAGCCGTTCCGGCCCGGCCGCACAGGCTCCGTAGAGGTCACCGCCCACTTCGCGCGCCGGTTCGAGCACCGCGCCGAGTTCGACGCGATACGTCTGCTCCATCCCGGCAAAGTCATGCGGCAGCATGCCCATCTGGATTTCACGCGCGATTCTGAGTTCGCTGGCGATCTGCTCCTTCACCGCGTCGTTGTAGGCCTTGGCCTTGAGCAGCGATTGCACGCGCGCCCTTACCTCCAGCCCTTCGAAGGGTTTCGTGAGATAGTCGTTCGCGCCCACTTCGAAGCCGCGCGTCTTGCTCTGCACTTCCCCGAGCGCGGAGAGAAACATGATCGGCACGTCGGCCATCCTCGGCATCCGGCGCAGACGGAGGCAGACCTCGAACCCGTCCATCTCCGGCATCATGATGTCGAGCAGGATCAAGTCGATCCGGTCGCTCGTCTCGCAGATCTTCAGCGCCTTCGCGCCCCGGTTGGCGACTTTCAGGTCGTAGTCGGATTGCAACAAACCCACCAGCACATCGATGTTGGCGGGCGCATCATCGACGAGCAGGATGCAGGGGCGAGCGGCGCTGGAGGCGGCAGGAAACATCGGGTAATTATGCCGGGATGGCGGCGAGGGCCTCCCGCGCGGCGCGCACCTGCGCCATCGCCACGTCAAAGTCGTAGTCGGAGATCGCGGCCGCGGCCTGCTTGATAACCGGCGCCAACGTTGTGCCCTGGACCGCCGCGGCCAGTTCGTCGGCCACGTCGGCCGCCTTGGAGTCGCTCTGGGTGAGCATTCCCTCCAATTTCTTCAGGAGTGCTTCCACGCTGGCTCGATCAAGCGTGCGAGGCGGGGCAAACGGAGCAGTCGTCTCGCCGCCGATGGTGGCCAATCCGGCCACGACGGGCGCAAGTTCCGCGAGCGTTCTGGCCAGAGCGGTTTCGATTTCCGCGGTCGCCGCCCGGTGGCAGGCGGACTCGAGTTCGCCCGCCGCCGCCTGCAGCGCCTTCGCTCCGATGTTTCCCGCCGTGCCCTTGAGGGTGTGCGCGGCTCTGGTGGCCGCGGTCGCATCGGCATCTTTTTGCGCCGTCTGAAAGAGCGCCGCAAATTCGCCCTGGGTATCGCGGAACTTGCTCAAGAGTTTCTTGTAGAGCTTCAGGTTCTGCATGGTCGTCGCCATGCCGGCCTGCACATCGATGCCCGGCAAATCCGGCAGGGCACTCGCCGCTCCACTGCCATGTCTGTTCGCGCCGGTTTGCTGCGATGTCGCGGGATTGGCCGGAATGATCCAACTGGCCAGGGTGTTGAACATTTCGGTGACGTTTAGCGGCTTGGAGATGTGATCGACCATGCCGGCCGCAATCACCTTCTCCTTGTCACCCACCATGGCATTGGCGGTCATCGCGATTATGGGGATCGTCTTGAAGTCCGGGTCCTTCCTGATCTGCCGGGTCGCGGTGTAGCCGTCCATCACCGGCATCTGGCAGTCCATCAGGATGCCGTCGAAGTCCCGGGTGTGCTTCAGGATGTCCAGTGCGATCTGGCCGTTTTCCGCCAGGGTGACCTCCATGCCGGCCTGACTCAGCAGTTCGAGGGCAAGTTCCTGGTTCATCTCATTGTCCTCGACCAGCAGCACCCTGGCGCCGGCCAGTTTCCTCATGGCATTCGGGGCGCTTTCCTGACGTTTGACGTTGGCTCCACCGGCTTCGACGTCCTTGCCCAGAGCTTCAAGCATGGCTTCGAGCAGCGAGCCGGGAGTGACAGGCTTGGCGAGGACAGACCTGAGGATGACACCTTGTTGACTGGCGACCCCCAGAGCCTCCTGTCGGCCGTAGGCTGTAACCATGATGACTGCCGGCGGGCGGCGCAAAGTTCCCTTCTGCAAGCGTTGCACGGCTTCGATGCCGTTCATGACCGGCATTTGCCAATCCATGAGGACGAGGTCATACGGTGCCGTCTTCCGCTCGGCCTGATCGATGAGTTCGAGCGCTTGTTTGCCATCGCTGGCGACCTCCACGTCGAGACCGAAGCTCGTAGCCATGGTGGCGAGGATTTCGCGGGCATGGGCGTTGTCGTCGACGACCAGGACGCGCAGGCCCTTGAGTTCCTCGGTCTTGTAGGCGCGGCGGGCGCCAGGGTTCTGCTGCAGGCCGAAATGAGCGTGAAAATGGAAGGAGGAGCCCCGGCCGGCTGCGCTCTCAACCCAGATCCTGCCGCCCATCATTTCGACGAGCTGCTTCGAGATGGCCAAACCCAGCCCCGTGCCGCCGTACTTGCGGGTGGTGGAGGCGTCGGCCTGGCTGAAACTGCGGAAGAGTTTGCCCTGCTGCTCTGCCGTCATGCCGATGCCGGAGTCCTTGACCCAGAAGTGCAGTTCGACGTCGTTGGCGGTGCGGGAGACCTCTTGGACTCCGATGACGATTTCTCCCCGCTCGGTGAATTTTACCGCGTTGTTGCCGAGATTGAGGATGATTTGCCCGAGTCGCAGCGGGTCGCCGATCAGGGCAGTGGGCACCGCGATGCCGGCGGAGAAAAGCAGCTCAAGGCCTTTATCCTGAGCCTTCATGCCGACCAGGTTGGCAAGATTGTCAAAGACGTCCTCCAGGCGGAAGTCGGCCTTCTCCATGTCGAGCTTGCCGGCTTCGATCTTACTGAAGTCCAAAATGTCGTTGATGATGCCCAGCAAGGCCTCGGCGCTGCGGTGGACTTTCTCGATGTAGTTTTTCTGCTTGGGATTGAGCTCCGTCTGCAAGGCCAGGTGGCTCATGCCGATGATCGCGTTCATCGG
>SXSC01000398.1 GCA_005792355.1 Opitutaceae bacterium | reverse complement strand
TCGAAAAACAACCTCCTCACGACGGTGGCATGGCGCGTGGGCGGACGCACGGAGTACGCCCTCGAAGGCAGCAGCTTCATCGCCGGGGCGGTGGTGCAGTGGTTGCGCGACGGGCTCGGCCTCATCAAGTCCTCCGCCGAGGTCGAAGCGCTCGCGGCGCAGGTCGCCGACAACGGCGGGGTTTATCTCGTGCCGGCGTTCGCGGGGCT
This sequence comes from Opitutaceae bacterium, assembly GCA_005792355.1. Classification (GTDB taxonomy): domain Bacteria; phylum Verrucomicrobiota; class Verrucomicrobiia; order Opitutales; family Opitutaceae; genus ER46. Next base: position 13,823 of record SXSC01000398.1, on the reverse strand, counting down.
CGGTGCGCCGCATTGGGACCAATATGCGCGCGGCCTGCTCGCGGGGGTCACGCGCGGCACCACGGCGGCGCACCTCGCCCGCGCCGCCCTCGAGGGCATCGCGTATCAGGTGCACGACGTGCTGCTCGCGATGCAGTCCGATTCCGGCATTCGCCTGAAGGAACTGCGGGTCGACGGCGGAGCGTGCGCGAACAATCTCCTGATGCAGTTTCAGGCCGATTTGCTGGGGGTGCCCGTGGTGCGCTCACGCGTGCCCGAAACCACGGCGCTCGGCGCGGCCTATCTGGCCGGGCTCGCGGTCGGCTATTGGCGGGACCAGCGGGAAATCGCGGCGCAATGGCAGGCGGACCGGCGTTTCGTGCCGGGGATGAAAACCGCGCCGCGGAAAAAACTCCTCGGCGGCTGGTCCAAGGCCCTCGCGCGCGCCAAGCGGTGGGAAGACGCCGGGTGAAGTCGCGGGCGAGCCCGGATATTTCATGCTCTCCTCGCCAGCGAAGCCACACTCTGGGCGAAAACTGGTTCTGCCTTTGCGGCTTTTGCGAATATCCGTGCTAGGTTCAACACCGCTCCCAGATTCCTTTTCGCGCATGTTCTCCCTCCTTTCTCCTACTCGTCTCCTCGCCGCATTCTCCCTCATGTCCGCCCCGCTTTCCGCCGTCGATATCGTCGCCCACCGCGGTGCGTCGTTCGACGCGCCGGAGAACACCCTTGCGGCGGAGAAACTCGCGTGGCGACAGGGGGCCGATGCCGTCGAGACCGACATCCATCTGACCAAGGACGGCAAGATCATCGTCTCGCACGACAAGACCACCAGGCGCGCGACCGGGTACGAGGGCAGCATTCCGAATCTGACCTTTGACGAATTGCGGGACTTGGATGCGGGGAAGTGGAAAGGGCCGGAATTTTCAGGCGAGAAACTTCCGACGCTCGACGAACAGATTGCGCTGGTCCCGCCGGGCAAGCGGCTGCTGGTGGAGATCAAGATTGGCCCGGAGATTGTGCCGGAGCTGGTCCGCGCTCTGCTGCGAACGGGGGCGTCGGAGAAAAATATCACGATCATCAGCTTCAACTATGAGGCATTGAAAGAAGTGCGGAAAACACTCCCGCGTCTCGCGACGCTCTATCTTGTCGGCTACAAGGCGCCGGATCCCAAGACGCCGAAGGCAAAAAAACAGCCGACGCTCGCCGAGGTGATCCGCGAGGCGCGGGCGGCGGATCTCACCGGCCTCGATTTGCAGCACACCTGGCCGCTGACGGCGGCGGAGGTGAAGCAGATCAAGGAAGCGGGCCTGCAATTGCATGTGTGGACGGTGAACGACTTGGCGGTGGCGAAGCACTGGATCGCCCTCGGGGTGGCGAGCATCACCACCGACCGGCCCGGCTGGCTGCGGGAGCAGTTGACGCGGTGAGGTGCCGAATCGAGAAGGAGGGCGATGTCTCCGACACGATGCGCTCACCGTAGGGCGCGTGGCTTGTCCGTTCGACAAGCTGAGGACCCTGAGTCTGCCTAACCCATAACGATCCAGTACGAGGTGGAGCCCGTTGTCCCCAACGGACTGATTGGAGAGCGCGCGGCTCAAAACCCGATGAGGACATCGGGTTCCACCATCTAGCGGTTTCGTTATCAGAGGTAAAACGCACCCGGACCGAATGGGTATGGCTGCGGGTACGCGCCGCGGCGTCAGCTGACGCCCTGAGAAGTACGTTGCCGATAAGAAATATCACCTTTCCAATCCAGCCCCCGCATGTTCTCCCTCCTCACCCCCGCCCCGGCCGCCGCTCCGCTGCCGCTTGATCGGATCGATCCCGAGTATCGGCGGATGCGCTGGCGGGTGTTCATCGGGATCTTCGTGGGTTACGCGGCGTTTTACCTCGTCCGAAAGAACTTCGCGCTGGCGGTGCCGGACATCCTCAAGGAGCACCCGGAGTATTCGAAAGCGGCGCTGGGGTCGGCGATGACCGGACTCTCCGTCGCCTACGGCGTGTCGAAGTTCATCATGGGCTCGGTGTCGGATCGCAGCAATCCGCGCTGGTTCATGACGCTGGGCTTGCTGCTGACGGCGGGCGTGACCTTCGTGTTTGGCACGGTGCCGGCGATCTACGGATCGCTGACGGCGATGGTCGTGCTGCAGACGCTCAACGGTTGGTTTAACGGGATGGGGTGGCCGCCGTGCGGCAAAACGATGGTGCATTGGTGGAGCACCAAGGAGCGCGGAGTGGTCGTTTCGGTGTGGAACGTGGCGCACAATATCGGCGGCGGCCTCGTGGCGAAACTCGCGTTGGTGGGCGTGCTGTTGTTTCAGGACTGGGGCGCGAAGTTCTACTTTCCCGCCATCGTCGCGGCTCTCTGCGCGATCGTGATCGCCTGCCTGCTGCGCGACACGCCGCAGAGCTGCGGGCTGCCGCCGATCGAGCAGCACCGGAACGACTATCCGCCCGATTATTCCGCGGCGCACGAGCGCACCTTGACGTTCAAGGAGATATTTTTCGGGTATGTGCTGAACAACAAATATCTCTGGGCGATCGCGGTGGCGAACGCGTTCGTGTACTTTGTGCGTTACGGCGTCGTGGACTGGATTCCGACCTACCTGCAGACGGCGAAGGGGTTTTCGTTCCAGCAGTCGAGTCTGGCGTGGGCGGCGTTTGAATTTGCAGGCATCCCCGGGACGATTCTCTGCGGCTGGATGTCCGACCGGATTTTCAAGGGCAGCCGGGCGCCGGCAACGATTCTCTTCATGGCGCTGACCCTGGTCGGGCTGATCGTCTACGGCCTGAATCGGCACGGGCCGCTTTGGATCGACGTGGCGTCGCTCATCGCGATCGGGTTCTTTGTCTATGGCCCGATCATGATCATCGGGCTGCACGCGCTCGATCTGGTGCCGAAGAAGGCCGCGGGCACGGCGGCCGGATTCACGGGATTTTTTGGCTACGTCTTCGGCTCGGCCATCGCTGGCGCGGGGGTCGGCTGGATCGCCGACCACTGGGGGTGGGGCGGGGTATTTGGCGCGATGATCGGGTGCTGTGTGCTCACGATGGGCTTCAGCGCGATGACGCTCGGGCACCAGACAACGAGCGGGGAGCTTTCCAAATGAAAACGCTGTTCCCAAGACGGGTGCTGAGGGTAGGGGCCGACCTCCGGGCGGCCTGGCACGCAAGGCGATGGCCGGCAGCCCGCCCGGAGGTCGGGCCCTACCTGCTGGCCTCGGTCTTCACCGCCGCCGCCTTCGCCCAGGCCCCCCTGGTCATCGCCCCCCGCGGCGCCAGCGGCTATCTGCCCGAGCACACCCTCGCGGCCAAGGCCCAGGCCCACGCGCTCGGCGCCGACTACCTCGAACAGGATCTCGTGCTCACCCGGGACGACGTGCCGGTGGTGCTGCACGACATCTACCTCGATACCGTGAGCGATGTCGCAAAGAAATTTCCCGGCCGCCAGCGGGCCGACGCTCGTTTCTACGTGCTCGATTTCACGCTCGCGGAGGTGAAACAGCTGCGGGTGAGCGAGCGCTTCAACGTGAAGACCGGCCGCCCGGTGTATCCGCAGCGTTATGACTCCCAAGCTTTCCCCTCGTCGTTTCAGATTGCGACGCTCGAGGAGGAGTTGCAGCTGATTCAGGCGCTCAACCGCAGCACGGGGCGGGCGGTTGGCATTTATCCGGAGATCAAGCAGCCGAAGTGGCACCGCGCCCAGGGGCACGACCTCAGCAAAGCCGTGCTGCCGATCCTGTCGCGATATGGCTACGCGACGAAGGAGGACGCTTGCTTTCTGCAGTGTTTCGAACTGGCGGAAGTGCGCCGGCTGCGGGGCGAACTCGGCTGGCGGGGGCGGCTCGTGATGTTAATCGACTCGAAGGCGAAAGGCGAAGATGGCACCGAGCACAACTACCTCTGCTCCTCCATGGGCCTCAAGGAACTGGCGGCGATGGTTGACGGCATCGGGCCGACGATTGGGCGGATTGTCTCGTGGCCCGCGCCGGGTGCCGCCGCGAGCATCACCGAGCTCGTGAAACTGGCGCACGCGGAACGACTCGTCGTGCATCCCTATACGGTGCGGCGCGACGATCTGCCGAAAAACTGTCCTTCGGTGGAGGCGTTGCACGCCGCGCTGTTTCGCGACGCGGGAGTCGATGGCGTTTTCACCGATTTTTCCGACGTGACGGCGGCGTGGGTGAGGCAGAACGGCGGGCGGTAGTTCGGGTAACTCGCACCGCCGCTCAAGGCCTCACCCAAGGTCATGACAATATCCGCGCTTGTAGGGCCGCAGCTTGCTGCGTGCCGCCGAACGCACTTAGAATCCACGTGAGGCACGCACCAAGGTGCGGCCCTACATGGAGTGAAAAATCGTCGCGAAGATGACCGAAACGCAGGGCCTCCCACAGATTCAGAAAGGCCACAGATTCAAGACCCGGAATCCGACCATCTGCGGTCTTTCTGAATCTGCGGGAGGCCTCGCCGGGGGATTTTCCCCTGAGGCAGGCGGCCGCCTTTTCGACAGATATCTCAAGGCCCTGGGCGGAGTCGAAGGGCAGCCAAAGAAGCGGCCAAGGCACTTACCGCCGATGACGCGGATAAAGGGTGGGAAAAATCGGGAGATGCGCCCCGGAGACACTGGGGCGGATCGGGCGATGCGCGTCGAAACCTCACCACGCCTTCGCCAGCTCCAGCCAGTACTGGCGGCCGCGGGGGTTGTAGCTGCCGCTTTGATACCCATAGCCTGAGTCCGAGATGGGCGGATCGGTGTTGAACACGTTGTTCACACCGAGTCGCACGGAGGAGTTGCGCAACGGCGCGAAACGGTGCCGGCGGTCGAAGCGGTAACCCGCGTTGAAATTGTGCGAGACGGCGGGTTTGATCTCGAGGAGATAGCGGGTCGTGCCCGCGTTGGTCGTGGTCGTGTTGTCGATGTAGCCGGGCCGGCCGAGATACTCGTAGACGGCCAGCGTGGTGGCCGCGCTGGTGTCGACAAACGAGCCAAAATAGCTGGTGAACCAGCCGGCGGAGAAATTCCCTTTCCGCCAGCGCAGGCTCGCATTGAAGCGCCACTTGGCGCGGCCGTCCTCCCAGTTGTCGTCGCCGGGAGCGGCGCCGATCGATTCCTGCAGCATGAATTTGTGGCGATACGATGCTTCGCCGCGAAACGTGAACTCGCCGAGCTGCGCGCTGCGCGGGAGGCGATACTCGACGCCAAATTCCACGCCTTCGAGATCGCGGCCGGCGAGGTTGATGAACTCCTCGTTGATATCGAGCACCGGGCCGACGACCCCACGGCGGTTGGCGGCGTTGTTGGGATTGGTGTTGTAGGTATTGTAGAGGGCGCGATCGGCGGCCGTCACGGGTGCGCGTTTGATCTTGGTGTTTCCCTTGTAGTTGGCCGTGCCGGATCCGAGGTCGACGCTGGCGATGGGCACACCGGCCCTGAGCTGGCGCTGCGTTTCGTCGTCCAGCATCACTTCATCGGTGAGGAGCTGATCGGAGCCGCCCTCCGAGGTGATAAGGTTGTTCTGGTTGGCTTTCCACAAATCGACGGTGAACGCCAGGCCCTTGACGAAGGGCACGTCGAGCACGAAGCCGGCGGTGTAGTTCACCGACTCCTCCGGATTGAGTCCCGGATTTCCCTCGCGGAAAACCGTCCGGCCGGTGGAGCCGTCGGTGAAGATGTTGGTGACCTCGAAGCGGTAGGGATCGCTGACGCCCGTGGCGAACACCTGGCGGCGGGCGGGATTGGTCTGGAGGATGTTCGGCGCCTTGAACGACTCGTTGACCGAGGCGCGGATCTTCAACCACCGCGCCGGAATGAAACCGAGGCTGGCCTTGGGTTTGAGGGCGTTGCCGAAACCCGGGAAATGTTCGAGCCGCGCGGCGAGCGAGAGCTCGACGGAGCGGGCGAAGCGCACCTCGTTCTTCGGGGTCACGAACGGCAACAACACCTCGGCGAAGGTCGAGTAGACCGTGCGGTTGAGATCGGCGCTGTCGTTGGGGCTGAGCAAAATAAAATCGTTGTCGCCGCGCCGGATGAACGGGTTGGTGTCGCTCGCCGGGGCCGGGCCCGAGTAGGGCGGCGTGCGAAACTTGTAGGATTCGTAGCGCGCCTCGACGCCGGCGGCGGCGGAGACATCGTTGCCCCACATCGACCAGATTTTTCCGTTCAGCTTGAAATCCACGATGCCGAGGCCGGTCCACGCCTGCCGCTCGTAAGTGTCGGTCATCGATTCCATCAGGGCGGCGGGATTCGAGTAGGGACGGTCGATCGTGATAAAACTGGTCGCGGGATCGACGCGGAAGGTGAAGCCGAAGGGGTTGTAGGCGGTGGTGGGGTTGGAGCTCTGCAGCGCGGCGGCGAGTTTGGATTCGCGGATGTTGCGGTTCTCGACGTCCTTGGTGTGCGCGCCGCCGTAAAGCAGGGCGCTTTCCCATTCCCAGCCGTCACCGAGTTTGCCCCGGAGACCGGCGGTGGCGCGGAACGACGTGCTCTGCACGAAAATATTGCGGTTCTTGTGATCGGCGGGACGCACGCCGTTGAGCACGATTGGCGACGGGTCTCCGACAAAGCGCGTGCTGCCGTCGGCGTTTGGCGCGCCGGTGGCGTGGTAAAAACGCGAGCCGAAAAGGTTGTAGGGATTGTCGACACCCAGCGAAAGATTGCGGGTATCGGCCGCGTCGATCTGCACTCCCGTGCGGCCAGTGACCGATTCGGCGCGGTAGAGGAACAGGTCGCCAAACGCGGTCAACCGCGGGTTGAGGCGGTGATCGACACTGGCGCCCAGGCTCAGGCGATCCGTCTTGGGCACCATGTAGGTGCTGTCGTTGACGTTGTGGTAGTAACCGCTCAGGTGGCTGTCGATCGAGGCGACCGGTACGGTGGTCGACGGATGAAAACCGACGCGGCCGTCGGCCAGCGGCACGAGATAGAAGCCGCCGGCCGTGCTAATCGATGCCGCCGGTGACTGGGTGGTGATTGTCGTGGCGATGTTGATACCGCGGTTGGCCGAAGGACGGGTGCCGGTGATCGACCCGTCAGGGTTCGCGATTCCGCGCGTGAAGTAGCCGAAGCGGCTGATGTTGCTTGAATTGTTGAAATCGTTGTCGCGGCTCAGCGCCGTGGCGCCGGGCAGGGTGAAAGGCTGGCCATTCCACGGCGCGGGGAGGCGGGTGGTGCGCCGCAGGTCGGAGTCCGCCGCATACCAGCGGTCGGAGGCCATCAGCGCGTCGCGACGCAGAAAATCCAGTCCGAGTGAAATGCGGGTCCGGCCACCGTTGAGCTTGTCGTCGCCCCACGTGAGCGTGAAACGCGACTCGCCGCCGCCGCCGTCTTCGGTCGTGGAGCCGCGCAGCGTGGTGCGCAGGCCGTCGAAGCGCGGCGTGACGAGGTAGTTCACCACGCCGGCCGCCGCCTCGGAGCCGTAGATGGCGGACGCGCCGTCGCGCAGGATTTCGACGCGCGAGGCGAGGCCCCCCGGCACGGTGTTGATGTTGACCGAGAGCGCGGGCGTGCCGAATTCGCCCTGGGAGATGGGATGCGGCGGCATCCGGCGGCCGTTGACGAGGACGAGCGTGCTGCCGGAGCCGAGTCCGCGAAGATCGATCGAGGTGTTGTCGCCGCGCGCGCTCTGGCCGGCCCCTTCCTGCTCGTTGAGCGACGGTGGCGCGGCGAAGGTGACCGTGTCGAAAAGATCCGCGGGGGTGGAGATGCCGCGCAGGTCCATGTCCTCGCGATCGATGAGGGTGACGGGCAGGGAGGATTCGGTGTCGGTGCGGCGGATGTTGGAGCCGGTGACGGTGAAAGCCTCGAGTTGGACGGGCTGGGCACTCTCGGTCGGCCGCGGTGGTGGGGTGGTTTGGGCGGAGAGGGCGGCCGTGAGCGCCAGCCAGAGCAGGCCGGAGGCGAGACGGAGATTGTAGCGTGGGTCGGTCCGATGGACAAGCGAAGTCATGGGGGATTGGTTGTTGGGGTGGGGAGCAGGACGCGGGCCAGACCGGTGGGGGACCCATTGGTGGAATGGAGCGGCGACCCCCTGCGCGCGGACCCAACTGAAACGAAATTCCGTCCGCTGTCGACACGCCTGCGACGAAACGAGGGCCGATGGCCGCTGGACGCGGGTTGGGGCAGGACGGGCGCTTTCCAAGCGCCCGGGGCGATTGATCGCGTGGCGACGGTTGGGAAACCGCCGATCCATCGAAACACTATTCACCGTCGACCCGCCGATGCGCCGCGGGCCACGGTTGGCCCGGAAAAAACGTTGGCGATGGTGCCAGACGCTGTTTTTCTCAAGGTGACCACCAACCACCTCCCCTGATGCCACCTCCCGCTTCCCGGCGAGTTGCAACGCGTTTGACCACGACCGTGCTCGCCTCCCTGGCGTTCGCGGCACTCTCCGCGTTTGCCCAGACCACCGGCACCGCCACGCTCACCGGCCGCGTGCTCAACCAAGCCGCCGGCGCCGCGCTCGAAAACGCCCGCGTCACAATCGTCGGCTCCAATCGCGAGGCGTTCACGGATGCGTTTGGCGAGTATCGCTTCCCGCAGCTGCCGGCTGGCGACGTCACGGTGCAGGCCTTTTTCACCGGGCTCGCACCTCAGACCGCCGCGGTGAAACTGCCGGCCGGCGAAACGGTGCGGCGCGACTTCACGCTCGTCTCCCTGGCTGGCGGCACCGCCGTTGCCGCGGGCGATGGCGTGCTCAAGCTCGACGAATTCGTCGTCGGCGCCGCGCGCGACACCAGCGCCGCGTCCATTGCGATCAACGAGCAGCGTTTCGCGGGCAACATCAAGACCGTCCTCCACACCGACGCGATGGGCGACATCATCCAGAATAATCTCGGTGAATTCCTGAAATATTTGCCGGGCGTCGACGTGGGCACCGATCAGATGAATTCTGTGCAGATCGGCCTCCGCGGCATGCCGTCAGGCTACACCAACATCGCGCTCGATGGCGACGACGTGAATTCGGCCGGGTCCGGTGGCCTCACGCGCAACACTCTCCTGCAAGCCATCTCGCTCAGCAACGCCTCGCGCATCGAAGTCTACAAGGTGCCGACGCCCGAGATGCCTGCCTCCAGCCTCGGCGGCTCGATCAACATGGTGAGCCGGACGGCGTTCGAGGCGAGCCGGCCGGAGTTTCGGTTCAAGACCTATGTGAGCAAGAACAAGCACGACCTGCCCTTTAATCCGCAGCCCGGCGGCGGCGATGGCGACGACCAGAAGAAGACGTTCCACTACCAGCCCGACTTCGATATCTCCTACACGGTGCCGGTTTCCAAGAACTTCGGATTTTCCGTGAACGCGGTGAAAAACGATCAGTTTGGCGTCGCCCGCCGGATCAACCGCACCTTCAACACGGCCATCACCGCCGCGACGAATCCACTCCGTGCGACGGTCGACAATCCCTACCTCACGACATACTCCTACAACGTCTTTCCCGTCTACGAGCACCGTTACTCGCTCGGCACGCGGCTCGATTGGAAGGTGTCGCCGGTCGACACGCTCTCGTTCGTCTACTCGGGCAACTGGCTCGTGCAGGACTACGAACAGCATGTCTTCACCATGAACACCGGCACGAACCCGGTTTCCTGGGGCCCGGATTTCACGCACGGCCGCCCCGGCTCCGGCACGCTGAACGTCAACAACACCGCCCGCTACGTGCGCGTGAGAAACAACATCCTCCGGCTGAACTACCGGCACATCGGGGCGAACTGGGACATCACGGGCGGCGCCGGCTATAATTTCTCCGATCAATCCTACCGCGCGATCTCCCATCGTCAGTTCGAGACATCGTCGGCCCGCATCCAGGGCGCGACAATCGATCTCGATGGCTTCAGCGATCACCAACCGGGCCGCATCACCGTGCGCGATGCCGCCGGCCAGGTGGTCAATCCGCTCAATCTCCAAAACTACAATTTCTTCCTCAATGGCGCGAACGGCACCCGCGACAACGACAGCACGGCCAGGAGCGCGCGGATCGACGTGAAGCGCAAGTTCTTCACGAGCGCGACAAGCTTCTCCGTCAAGACCGGTGTCTCGACTAACGAGTCGTATCGCGCGCGGCGCACGTCATCGTTCAACCCGACCTACGTCGGCCCGGACGGTATCGCCAACAACGCGGACGACAGTGTGGCGCGGGCGCCGGTCGATCTGACCAACTACGCCATGCTCGACTTTCACCAGCCGCGCAACGCCCCGCAGCCGCAGTTCACCAGCGGTCGCCGCGCCTGGCAGCTCTACGAACAGTACCCGCAGTATTTCGAGCGGACGGCGGCGAATCTCCGCACCGATCTGCAGGCCGACGCCCGGAACACCGAGCAGATCACCGAGCGCCTCGACTCGGTCTACCTGATGGGAGATGGCGCGCTGCTCAGCAACCGGCTGCGCATCCTCGCGGGCGTCCGCTATGAGCGCACCACTGACGACGGTCGCACCGTGCTGCAGGACAACCAGGCGCAGTATCAGCGCAATCCCACGACCGGCGCGCTCATCCTCAACGCCCAGAACCGCCCGATTCCGATCACCACTGACGGCATCGAGATCGACAAACTGATTTACAAGAAACTCGGCGCCCGGCTGCAGAAGCAATACGGCGATTACTACCCGAGCCTGAACGCCTCCTACAATATCACGCCGAACGTGATCAGCCGGCTTGGCGTCGCCCGCACCATCGGCCGGCCCGACTTCGGCAACATCCTCGGGGCGACCAACGTCAGCCAGGTCGACTTCAATCCCGATTCCAGTGCGACCGGCTCGGCGCTCGGCACGATCACGACGAAAAATCCGGCGCTGATCCCGTGGACAGCCAACAGCCTCGACGTGCGGCTTGAGTATTACTCACCGAACGGCGGGGAACTCTCGACCGGGTTTTTCCGCAAGCAGATCAAGAATTTCTTCGCGACGCGGAATTTCATCGCGACCGCCGGCTTTCTCGAGTCGATCGGGTTGAGCGACGAGTTCGTCGATTACCAGGTGAATGCGCCCGGCAACATCAATGGCATCGCGCACATCAACGGCTGGGAGTTCAACGTGTCGCAGCCGCTCTCTTTTTTCACCGGGGCGAATTTTGCGCGGCCGTTCCGGGTTTTCGCCAACGCCACGCTGGTGCGGAACAAGGGTCCGGCGGAGGCGGATTTCCGCGGTTTCTCGCCGAAACTGATCAACTGGGGCTTCGCCTACAACCGGCGGCCGATCGTGTTCAACGGCCGCTGGACGCTCGTCGGCAAGAAGCGGGTTGGCACGGTCGGGGCGGGCAACCTCGGGGCGGCGGGTTGGAATTATGCGGCGGAGCGGTTGCGTTTCGATGCGTCGATCGACGTGCGGCTCAGCCGGAACTATGCGTTCTACCTGGCGGGCCGGAATATTTTCAACGATCGCGATCAGAACGAGGCCTACGCGATCGGCAGCCCGCGCTACGTGAAATACGCGGCGGAGGGCGAGTATGGCGTGACGTTTCAGATGGGCGTGAAGGGAAATTTCTGAGCCCGCATTCCTTGCGTTTCTTGCGGTGGATTGAATCGACCAACCATGAGCGAAGCCCCCAATGCCGTGTTCCTGTCCTACGCCTCACAGGATGCGGACGCGGCGCGACGGATTTGCGAGACCCTGCGCGCCTCCGGGGTGGGCGTCTGGTTCGATCGGGCGGGCGGGCTCGAGCACGGCGACGAGTGGGACGCGAAGATTCGCCGGCAGATCAGGGAATGCGTATTTTTCCTGCCGGTGGTCTCGGCGCACACGCAGGCGAGACATGAAGGTTACTTTCGGATCGAGTGGGATCTGGCGGCCGAGCGGGCGCAAGGTTTCGCCCACAATGTGCCGTTTGTATTACCCATCGTGATTGACGACACGAGCGAAGCCCATGCGCTGGTGCCGGAGCGTTTTCGCAAGGTGCAGTGGACGCGACTGGCGGGCGGAGTCGTGTCGCCCGACGTGCAGGCGCGGTTCCTCAAGCTGTGGTCAGAGCGCACCCGAATGGCGCCATCGGAACCGGGTCGGCTCGATCTGGAGGCGGGACGCCCCCGTCCCGCACCGCGCGCCGAGGGCGTCGAGCTCCCCTCGGAGTCTCGTCATCATGGCCTGGCGGCAAGAGTGGCTCCGCCGGCGGCCGACGACAAGTCCATCGCGGTGCTGCCATTCGCCAACATGAGCGCCGACGCGGAGAACGAGTATTTTTCCGACGGCATGACGGAGGAGATTATCAACGCGCTCGTGCAGGTGCCCGAGCTGCGCGTCGCCGCGCGCACCTCCGTCTTTGCGTTCAAGGGCAAGGCCGACGACTTGCGGACGATCGCCGCCAAGCTGAACGTGCGCACGGTGCTGGAGGGCAGTGTGCGCAAGGCGGGGAACAAGATCCGCATCACGGCGCAGCTCATCAATGCGGCGGATGGATTCCACCTGTGGTCGGAGCGCTTTGATCGCGGGCTCGACGATATCTTCGCGGTGCAGGACGAAATCGCGCGCATGATTGTCGAAAAGCTCAAGGCGAAGCTCGCCGGCGGCGACCAGCAGGCGCTGGTGCAGGCGGCAACGGAAGACCTCGAAGCCTACCAGCTCTATTTGCAGGGCCGCTACTACTGGGCGCAGCGCGGCGCAGGCCTGACGAAGGGTCTCCATTGTTTCGAGGCGGCCCTGGCGCGCGATCCCGACTACGCGCTGGCCCACGCAGGTGTCGCGGACGCCTACACCTTGCTTGGGTTTTATGGTTTTGCGCGACCCCACGATGTCATGCCCAAGGCCCGGGCCGCCGCTGAGCGGGCGCTGGCCATCGATCCCGATCTCGCCGAGGCGCATTGCGCGCTGGGTTTCATCCTCCTTTCTTACGATCGAAATATTCCCGCGGCCCAACGGGCGTTGCGGCGGGCGATCGAGCTGAAGCCGGGCTACGTGCCCGCCCGCTACTGGTACGCGTCCACATTTGTCCCGCTTTCCCGTTACGCTGAATTCGTGGCGATCGACGAAGAGGCGGTTCGGATCGAGCCGTTTTCGTTGTTCGCTAACGCGCACCTGGGCTGGATGCTCTTGTGCGCCGGACGCAACGAGGAGGCGGCTCGGCGGCTGCGGCACGTTATCGATCTCGAGCCGCGATTCCTCATGGGGCATTGGCTCTTGGGCCTGGCTTACGCTGCACTCGGTCGAATCGAAGAAGGTCTGGCCGAACTCCGGCAGGCCGCCGAATTGTCGGGTAATATGCCGTGGATGGTGGCGACGACGGGTTGTGTGCTGGCCCAGGCCGGGCGAAAGGATGAGGCGCGAGTGGTGCTGGCGGATCTCGTCCGGCGATCCGAGTCCGAGTATGTGAGGGCGCTCCTCTTTGCCATGCTTCACGCGTTTCTCGGCGACGAGGAAGCGGCCCTGGTTTGGCTGGAGAAGGCACGGGAGGACGGCGATCTTGCGATCGTCTACACGCCCCTGGACGGAAGAACTTTTATTGGCAACGGCATTCCCCCGCCATACCTCGGCGCGGAAAACCGCGCCGCGTTTGTCGAGCGGCTCGGAATTATCTTGGAGTGATCCCGGTCTGGCCGGCCGGGTTGAAGCTGCGCCTACCTTGGATCGCCAATCTCTTTCGCGATTGAGTCCACCGCACTTGCCGGCACGACGAGTCGCCAGCCGTCGACGCTGCGCCGCAACGACAGATAGGCCGATCTGGAAGCGATACTCTCCGGCAGCGCATCAGCCTCGCGGTGCTGTTCGCGCAGGGCGTGGACAACAAGCCCGCGCGCATTACGCGATGGGCAATGCCCTGGCCGGCGTCGGCCAGATTGACGCCAGCCGTCAATCGTACCTGCGTGCCATTGAGCTGAACCCGAGCTACTCGGCCGCGCTCAATGATCTTTCGGTGCTGGAG
>SXSC01000397.1 GCA_005792355.1 Opitutaceae bacterium | reverse complement strand
CGTTACAGGACGCCGCCGTCGCCGCACTCTGCAAAACCCTCACCGCCACGGAAACCTGTTTCCCCACCACCAACCTCCGCCTGATTTATCGCCAAGTGGGTTCACCCTGATTCCAGGGCAGGTCAGGATGTCTGAGGCTGGTCGGCGGAGAGTGCGGATGCTCGACGTCGTCGGGGTTAACCGCGATGTGATCGCCCCTCGCGACAAGTCGGGGGACGGAAATTTCTCTGAGAATTCTCTTCATGCGGAAAAATTTCCGGGTTAGGTGTTTTCGGGTTCGGAGGTGAAATGCCCTGGGAAAGAGGCGCCACGGATCAGCGGCGATTCAGGTGGTTCGAACGCGCCAGAGGATTTGGCCTTCGCTCGCGTAGACGTCCGCGCCATCGATCCATAAGTGGGAACCGGCCTTGAGCCCGGGGTTGGGAATCACCTCGGGATGACGGGGATCCCGCCAAATCCGCAGTTCGCTCCCGGTGAGGCGGACCACCACGCCCTTGGCCGTGATCGCCAGAGACGGCACTTCATAGTCGGGCCATGGTTCAAGCAAAGTTGTTTTGATCCTGCCCGCGTCATCCAGCTCGACCGTCACCAGCTGGAGGTCGTTGTTTTTTCGCCCGAGAATTTGCACGAGGCGTTCCCGTCCAGTCGCCGCCAGCACGCGCCAGCCGGCCAGCTCCGGAATCCGCATGGTCTGCACGCCTCCCGTTTTGAGCAGGACGCTGAAACGATCTCCACCCGGCATGGGCTGGACCAGGACGCCGTCGCCAAAGCGAGCCGTGGGCACGGCGCCGGCGGCCGGCCGGAGGTTGAGCGTGAGCCTGGAGCCAAAGCGGACAATTCGGTTTTCCCGGAGATACGATCCATCCGTCGTCCAGAGTCGCTCATGGGCGACCGTGAAAGTCGCGGTCGCGATCGTTTGCGGCTTGTTTTCCAGCGGGAGGGTCAGCGTCTCGCTGCGCGCATTCCACTCCGCCCAGGTTGGCGCTCCGTCCGGGGTCGGAATCAGCACAAATCTGCGGCCGCTGCCAGCGGGGGCGAGGAGGGTGCGGCCGCGGAATACGCCGGCTGCGGTGACGACGTAGGCGGAACCTGCGTGGAAGCACACCTCGCGGATCGTCGTGGAATAGTTCTCCACCAGCTCAAGCCGCACCTTGCCGCTGGAGGGTGTGGGCAGCGGCGCGATCACGGGCGCGCCGAGACCACCGGGCGGTGGCGGCGCGGTGCGTTCGCCATGTTCCAGGACGCCTTCGAGCCACGCGCGATGGCCGCGTGGAATGGCCGCGAAATCCCGCGCGCCCTGCGGCAGCTTCACCTCGCGGTTGAAGATCGAAATGCCCTTCGCCATCATCTGCCGCCAGGCGATCGGCTGGTAGTCCCGGTGGCGACCGCGGTAGGGATGCACCCCCACATAAAGCTGGGTCACGACGACGGCGAAACTGAACCAATCCGTTCCGGCGGTGAACGTCAGTCCGTTCATCTTCGGATCACGGACATGCTCCATGAGTGCAGTGGCCGGGTGCGTGACGGTCTGCCACGCGCCGACGTCGATGTGCAGCGGGGTCTCGTGCGGATCGACGAGAAGGTTGTGCTCGTTGTAGTCCACCACGAGGCAGCCTTGGGCGTGAATCCAGGCCAGGACGTCCTGCATTCTGGCGGCGAGCTTCAGCGCATCTCCCGGGGAGAATCCAACCAGGGCGCGATAGCTCTCGGTGAAAAACTTGCAGAGCGCCTCCCCTTTGCCGAGCGGCATGGTGTAGCCGGCGAGCCCTCCGTCTTGATCCTCGATCAGCAGCCGTGGACCCAGGATTTCCGGCCGATCCAATTTGGCCAATTCGAGAAGTTTTTCCTTGGGCAGCGCCTGCTTCGGATCATGGAAGATCTTATACGCCCACGCCCCTTGCCCGTAGACCTTGCCTTCGCCGCCCTCGGCGAGAAAGTCGCGGTCGGTGAGCTGGAGCGGCTGCCCCCGGATGAAGTAGGTCTTCACGGCACCAGCGCGGCGCCGGCCAGATCGTCGGTCGGGGCGCAGCCGGCTCTGGCCCAATCGCGCAGCTGGCGCCGGAGCCGGCGGCAAAAAAACGTGCCGTTGGCCTGCGGAAACCGCGTCAGCGCATCGGCCACCGAACTCGTCGGCAGCGTTGCGGTGCCGTTGCTGACCGTGGCGGCCCCGTCGGAAAACGCGGCCAGGGCGATGATCTCCACGCACGGAAATTCCACGCGATAATCGCGTGACACCGCGAAGGTCCTCGGGTTTACGCCGGTCACCGTGATCATGGTGTCGGGCCCGTATTTTTGGCGGTGGGCAAGGGCGCGACGGGGATCGCACCGATAGCTGGGGTAGTCGGGCGCATTCGCCGGCTGCGTGGCATGGTGGATTTCGACGCCGGCCGACCGTCGGACCGCCAGCACCCCATCGCCGTGGATGAATCCATGGGCGACATTTTTTTCAACGACCCATCCACAGAGGGTCGCATCCAGGGCGTCGGGCGGCAGCGCGAGGTTCGCGATGACGGCGCGGGCCCCGGCGAGCGCAAGGTCGACGGCCTCCGGGACGGGCGCATCGCGCAGCAGGGCGGCGAGAAAGGCCCGGGCAAGCACCCGCGCTCCGAAATCGGTGTCCGGCGATGACGAACATCCGTCGCACACGATGGCGGCCCAACGCGACCCGGCGCGGCCTGCCAGGGCATAGTCCTGGCAGACCGCGTGGGTTGAACCCAGGATGAAGTGGGCGTCCGCTTCCATCGTCAATTGAGCCCGAGGTTCTGACTCGGACCGCCGGTCCCCAGGCTCAGCGAGGCCGAGCTGATGCTCTTCGAAATAAACTCGGCCATCTTCGCCAGGCGGCCGGGCGTGGCATCGCCCACCCAGAGGAACTGGTCGAGGCCGGCGTCTTTTCGGAACTGCTCCAGCCCCGCCTGCACCACGCTGGAGTCACCGATTCCGATGAGAATCGTCTTGATCGACTCCAGCTGTTCGGCCCGGGCGATGCGGGCGAGCGCCTCCTTGATTTTCCGAATCGTGGCGGTTCGCGAGCGGTTCTCGGCGCCATCGGTGACGATGACGACGATGCCGTTCACAAAGAAATCCTTCGCCGTGAGGTACCGGCCGTAGGTTTCAACGGCTTCAATCGCGTCGAGAGCTCCGTCGTAGAGGGCGGTCATTCCGTTGGGCGCAAACGTGGTCTGGTCCTCCTGGAGGCGGCTGAGCTCCACGAAGCCGTGGAGTTCCCGCACGGCGTCGTTGAAGGTCGCCCCGCGCAGGAGCAGATTGTGCGCCCGCGGAGATCGGCGGCAGGCTTTCACGACCGCGGCGTACGCCTTTTCCAATTCTTTGGTGAAAGGTCCCACCGAGCTCGAGAGATCCACCGCGAGGCCCGCAAGGGTATACTCCGTGCTCGTCAGCTCGGCGACCTGCTGGCCGCTGAACTGGAATTGCGAAACCGTGTTTTGGCCCGCCAGGGCCGTGCTGGTCATGAGATCAGGCATGGAAGGAGGGAGTTGAGGTTCACAGCGCGTTGGTGGTGGTCGCGATCTGCATGCCGCGTCCGACCATTTCCCGGACGAAGTCCTCGCCGAGTTTTTCGAAGCCGGTGACCGAACTCGCCGCGTCCTCGAGCAGAACCAGTTTCTTGATCTGGTCCTCGCCGAATTCCGCCGCGATGTCGCGCACGGTGTTGGCCACGCAGTGCGAAAGCGCCTCGCCCGCGATCAAGACCCGGTCGGCCTCCTGCAGCGTCGCGATCAGCTGCGTGTTGATCTGCGTGCCCGGATCGAGGGGATCGGGCACGTCGGCCTTGACCGCGCTGTAGTGCTCCGTGAGCGGGTTCGAGCCCTTCGTCACGTAGCGCACGAGGCGGAGACGCTGCTGCCACGTTTCCAGCGCGTCCGCCAATTCCGGCACCACGTTGTGGCCGGGCCGCCCGATCAGGCAGTGGGGCGGCCAGACGACGAGCAGGTAGCGCCCCCCGGCCGCGAGGGCCTTGACGTAGTCGATGCCCCGCTGCCGGAGCGCCGGCGAAGTGGTTTTCCATTTCGGATCCCGGCCCTCGACCTCCGCCCCCTGGATCGCGGTGAACGGCTTGGGGTGGTGGCCGTCGGCGTCGATCCAGAAAATCGGGTGCGCGATGTGCACGAGCTGGTGGGAGTCCAGCGTGAGATGCACGTCGGCCAGGGCCGCGCCGTGCCGCCGCACGAGCGCGGCCAGCCGGGTGATGTCGCGGTCGGCCCCCGGGACAAAGAGGGCGCCGCGCGGGTCGCAGAAATCAACCTGTGGATCGATGATCAGGAGATGGGTTTTCATGGTTGGAGGATTAAGTGTCTTTGGGACGCTTTAATAAGCGTACAAATGACGCTTTAGAGCAACCGGATTTTCCGGCGCCGCCGAAATTCGCTGGGACCGGGCGGTTTGCGTCGTTTTTCCGCTTGCGGGCGGCCGCTTAAAGTGTCCCGAATACACATATTGCAACGCGTTTCCGCCCCGCCATGAAATTCGATGTCTCCTTCACGAGCGCACCCTTCACCGCGTTTTGCGACTGGTACCAGCTGACGCAGCTGCAGGCGCTGATGCATCAGCTCAACCACGACGGCGGGGTGCGGGTGCGGATGAAATATACGGTGCGCACCAAGGGGGCCAACACCGCGCGGTTGCGGGACGCGCTGCGGGAGGCCCTCGACACTTTCGAGGATCGGCACGTGCTCCTGCCGGCGGAACTCCCCTATATGCGCGCCGTGCGCTACCTGAAGCCGGTGTTCATCGACCACCTGCGCGATCTGCGGCTGCACCCCCGGGACTACGTGGAGATTTCAGAGCGGAACGGGGAACTCCACCTGGTGGTCGAGGGAGGCATCCAGGCCATGCTCCTCGAGCAGCCGATTCTCGCCATCCTCTCGGAGCTCTGGAGCCAGCTCACCTTTCCCGCCGCCAGCGACCGGCTCGCGGCCAGCCGACAAGCGCTCGCCCGGCTGGAGCTCGAACTTGCCAAGATCAGCCAGGCGGCCGCGACGCATCCGGAGAAGCCCATCCGCCTGACGGAAGCCGGCACCCGCCGGCGTTTCACGCTGCAGCATCAGCGCGAAGTCTTGCAGCGGATGAAGGCGCGCATCCCGGATCAGCTCTTCGGCACGAGCAACGTGCATTTCGCCCAGGAAATGGGGCTTCGGTTGGTGGGAACCCAGGCGCACCTCTTTGGCATGCTCTTCCAACAACACGGCGGCACGCTCGCCACCTTCCCGAGCCGCGCCATGCAGGCCTGGGTGAACGAATATCGTGGCGACCTCGGCTATATGCTGCCGGACGTGCTCACCACCCAGGCGTGGCTCGGGCAGGTGGATCTCTATTTCGCCAAACTCTTCGACGGCTTCCGTCAGGACTCCGGCGACCCGCACGTCTGGACGGAACTGGTCAGCGCTCATCTGCGCTCGCTGGGGGTCGACCCCGCCTCGAAGTTCGCCGTCTACTCGGACACGCTCACGATCGACACCATGCTCGCCCTGTGGGCGCGTTATGAGGGCAACCCGTGGAAAACGAGTTTTCTCATCGGAACGTTTCTGACGAACAGCGTGCCGGGTCACAAGGCCCTCAGCCAGGTGATCAAACTTTCGGCGGTGAACGGGCAGCCCGTCGCAAAAATTTCGGACGAACCGGAGAAGGCCACCTGCGACGACCCCGAGTTTCTCGCCAATCT
The DNA here is from genome assembly GCA_005792355.1 of Opitutaceae bacterium. Taxonomy (GTDB): domain Bacteria; phylum Verrucomicrobiota; class Verrucomicrobiia; order Opitutales; family Opitutaceae; genus ER46. The sequence goes on along the minus strand of SXSC01000397.1, from coordinate 4,381 downwards.
GAAAAAGACCTTCGCCATCAGTTGAACGTCCGCTTTGCGCTCCCATGAAAATCAAAGTCGGTGCCGCCGCCATCAATACGACCCCGATCGCCTGGCAATGGAATTTTGCCGCCATCACCGAGACGGTCCGGGCGGCTCGCGATCAGGGCGTGCGGCTCCTCTGCCTGCCGGAACTCTGCCTCACGGGTTACGGGTGCGAGGACTTGTTCTTTCGGCCGCATGTCCGAACCCAGGCTCTGGCCCTGGCCGAAAGACTCGCCCGGGACAGCGCGGCGTCCGGCCTGATTCTGGCGGTGGGTCTCCCCTTGGAGCACCGCGGTGCGCTCTACAATGTCGTGGCCGTGCTCAATCACGGCGCCATCCAGGGCTTCTCTGCGAAACAGAATCTGGCGGGGGACGGCGTGCACTACGAACCGCGCTGGTTCAAGCCGTGGCCCCGGTCGGTCGTGGTGAATTATGCCCTGCCAGGCGGGGCGGTCGTTCCGCTCGGCGATACGACGTTCGAATTCGCCGCCGGCGGGGAGAAAGCCACTTTCGGTTTCGAGATCTGTGAGGATGCCTGGGTGGCGGAACGCCCGGGCATCGCGTTGGCCAAGGCCGCCGTGGACCTCATCCTGAACCCGTCGGCGTCGCATTTTGCGTTCGGGAAAACCCACGTCCGCGAGCGATTCGTGACGGATGGCAGCCGCGCCTTCAACTGTGCCTACCTTTACGCGAATCTCCTCGGCAACGAGGCCGGTCGCATCGTTTACGACGGAGAGTGCCTCATCGCCAGCGCCGGTGAACTTGTCACCAAGGGGCGACGGTTTGGCTACGGCCGCTGGCGCCTGACCACCGCGGTGGTCGACCTCGACACCAATCGCTTCAGCCGCACGCGGAGCGTGAGTTTTCGTCCGGACGCCCGCACCTTTTATCCCGCGGGAAAGATCGAGCCCACGAACGAGGCCGTCTCCCGGGCCCAGCCGCCTCCGCCGATCGAGCCTTGGAATGCGGACGGCTACAAGGATGCCACCCCGAAACAACCGGAAAAACTTTTCGAACTCCTGGCGGCGGAGACGCTCGCCCTGTTCGATTATTTGCGGAAGACGCGGATGAAGGGTTTCGTCATTTCGCTCTCGGGCGGCGCCGACTCCACGTTTTGCGCCCTCCTGGTTCACGAAATGGTCCGCGTGGGGTGCTACGGCTGCGACGATGACCAGGCCGCCTTTAAGGCCGTGTTCCCCTGGTTCGAGATTTCCAGGGAAGGGGCGGACCGCGGCAGCGCCGCCGCGACCAAGGCCACCCATCGGATCCTGACCTGCATCTACCAGGCCACCATGAACAGCTCCGCGCAGACGCAGCGGGCGGCCGAGCGCACCGCCCGGGAACTCGGTGCGCGGTTCGAGAATGTCAGCGTCCAGGGCACCGTGGATTTTGGGGAGGATTTCCTGGCCAGATATCTGGGACGTCCGCTCAATTGGCAGGAGGACGACATCACGCGCCAGAATCTGCAGGCCCGATCGCGGGCGCTCCTGCCGTGGTGCGTCGCGAATGCCGAGGAGAAGTTGAACATCACCACCAGCAACCGCTCCGAGGCAGCGGTCGGCTACTGCACCATGGATGGCGACACGGCGGGTTCGATTGGGCCGCTCGGAGGGATCGACAAGGCCTCGATCCTGGAGGCCCTCGATCTGCTCCGCGCCAATCGCTATCGCTGGTTGAGCCAGGTGCGCGAACGGCCCCCCACGGCCGAGCTCAAACCGCTGGAAGCCAATCAAACCGACGAGCAAGACCTGATGCCCTATGCCGTGCTCGATGCGATCGAGCGCGCGTCGATTCTGCGGGGCAAGTCGCCGGAGGAGATTGTCGGCGAAGGCCTCGCCACCGCGGCCCAGGTGAGGAAGTTCTTCACCCTGTTTCCGCGCAACCAGTGGAAACGCGAACGATACGCGCCCAGCTTCCATCTCGACTCGGAGAATCTCGACCCGCGTTCGTACACCCGGTTTCCGATTCTCAGCGGCGGATTCCAGGATGAAATGGATCGAATCCCCGGCTAGCCTTCGACGCCCATGAAGCAACCACCCGTGATCCACCTCGCCTTCGACTGCGTGGTCTTGAGCGTGCTCGAACGTGCATTGCACCTGGCCCTCGCCCGGCGCAACCCAATCAACGAGATCGGTGAGCCCGATCCCTTTCCCGACGCCTACAGTTTGCCGGGCGGGTACGTGCGAGCCGATGAAGCCGTCGAGGAAACCATCCGCCGCCGGCTCGGCCCGGAAGTCGGTCTCAAGTTGAACCCCATTCCCCTCGGGGTCTTCGACGCTCCGAAGCGCGATCCCCGCCACCGGGTGGTCACCATCGCCTTCTACGCCCTCATCCCGAGTGACCAGGCTGAACGACTGCGCTGGGGCCCGGCATACACGTCGGGCTCGTGGATCCGCGTCGATCAGCTGCCCAAAAGCGGCTGGGCGTTTGACCATCGCCAGATTGTCCGGCGCGCCCTCGGCGAACTCCGCGGCCGTTCCCTGCGTGAGCCCACCGGCTTCGGTCTGCTGCCCAAAAGATTCAATTTGCGCGAACTCCACGCGCTCCATGAGCAGCTCCGGCAGGAGCCCGTGGATCTCCGCAACTTTCGGAAGTCCATTCTCCGAACCCGCGTCGTCCGTGAAGTCGGCAGCCTCCCGGCCAAACGCGGTTATCCAACCAAACTCTACGAAGTGCGTCCCAAGGTGCTGCAGCAGCTGACCGACCAAGCGTATGCCGCCCAGGAATAGCCCATGAAATTTTTCAACACGGCCACCGCAACCCACCTCCGGCGCCCGCGCCAAAATGAGCCGGGCTGGAGTAACGCTGGTGTAGCCAGAGCTGTTTTATGAAAATCGTTGTACTCGAAAACCCCGCCCGCCCGCTGTCGGCGAAGGACCGGAGAGACTTCACCAGGCTGCTGCGTGGCCACGAGGTGGCCACCCAGATCCTGCCCAAGCACCGGCGCCCGGCCCGGGTGCCCCTCGATGTCCAGATGCTGATTGCGATCGGCGGCGATGGTTCCGTCCTCGGCGCGGCGCACCTCGCCCGGGGTCGGGGCATTCCGATTCTCGGCTTCAATACCGGCCACGTTGGGTTCCTGGCCGGCCTGACGCTCGCCAATTTTCGCGAGGAGCTGCCGCACATCCTGGCGGGTCGCGCCACCGTCGAAGACCGGGTTTCGCTTCGCGTGGAGCTCCCGGGCGGCAGGAGCGGTTGGGCGCTGAATGACATCGGATTCCAAAGCCTGGGCCGCGATCTGTTCTCGGCGGAATTTACCCTCAACGGCCAAAAGGTGAGTGACTTCAAAGGCGACGGCCTCGTGGTCGCCACTGGCACGGGCTCGACGGCCTACAATCTCTCGCTCGGCGGTCCGCTGCTGGCGCCCGACAGCGCGATGCTGGCGATTACGCCCAAGGCTCCGCTCACCCTCACGAACAGATCCCTGGTGGTGAACGAGCCCAAAGTTCTGGGGTTTCGGATGACCGGCGGGCGCACCCGGGTGGAGAGCGACAGCATCCCGACTGGCATCGTCAAGCGCGGCGATCTGGTTTTCGTGCATCGCTCCCCCGTGACCGTCCCCGTCGTGTTCCCCGCGGATCACAACCACTATGTCGCCGTCGGCGACAAGCTCCGCTGGAACGAAAATCTGATCACCCGATGAACCTGCCCAAGATTCTCCACGCCACCCGCTGGCTCAACCTGCTCGAGGTGGACGGTTGGGTGTTCGCCAGTCGTCGTCGTCCAGGTGACCCGCAACGTATCGACGCGGTGAATATCATCGCCTGGCACCGCCAGCATCCCGGCGAGGCGCTTTGCCGCCTGGTCGTCATCGAGGAATTTAGAAAACCCGTTGGCCGGTGGGAATTCAGCCTGCCAGCCGGCCTCCTGGAGGAGGCCGAATCGGTTGCCAATTGTGGAACTCGCGAACTCAAAGAGGAGACGGGACTTGAGGTTATCAGCGTGGACCACACGTCGGGTGAGACTTTTTCGTCAGCTGGACTGTCCGACGAGACGCACGCCTTCATTGCCGTTCAATGTCGGGGCGTTCCGAACCTGAAACCCGGCGTCGGTGGCGAGAGAATCCGGGTCCATCTGCTTGGCCAACAAGCCTGCGCGGCCCTGCTCGAAGAGAACCGGCAGGGGAAGGCGGCCATCTCCGCGCGACTGTGGCCAATTCTGGTGAACCTCGCCCACGCCGGGAGTTTTGCCCAATCGAAGGTCGCGCCCTGAAGGGCGTGACCGATCGCGCCTTGGTCGCCTGACGCGGTGTTTGGGAGGAAACGGCAGCGGGTGCCGGGTGCCTGCTGGCGGCGGATCGAGGTCGACTGGTGGGCCCACTGGGATTCGAACCCAGAACCAAAGGATTCTGAGTCCT
>SXSC01000396.1 GCA_005792355.1 Opitutaceae bacterium | reverse complement strand
GTTTCGTCGTTCAGCCCGAGGTTGAGAATCGTGTCCATCATGCCCGGCATGGAGTCGCGTGCGCCGGAGCGCACGGCCACGAGGAGCGGCGTGCCGTCGGTGGCGCCGAACTTCGTGCCCATGATCTTCTCCATGTTGGCCACGCCGGCCTCCATCTGGGACTGGAGCGAGGCGGGGTAGGTCTTCTTGTTGGCGTAAAAATAAGTGCAGACCTCGGTCGTGATGGTGAAGCCGGGGGGCACGGGCAGGTTGATGCGCGTCATCTCGGCCAGGTTGGCCCCTTTGCCGCCCAGGAGGGCCTTCATCGAACCGTTGCCATCAGCGCGGCCGGCGCCCCAGGTGTAGACGTACTTCGGGCCTCTTGAGGCGGATTTGCCCGCGGCGGCGGGTTTTTTGGCGGAAGCTTTGGCCTTTCCGACTGGTTTCTTGGCGATGGATTTTGCAGCCATGGTGATAAGGATGAGTTGAAATTACCAACGACCCCGCAGGTACGCGGAGGGCTTAAGGCAATAGGGCGGGGCAAGGGAGTGTCAACGATGCAGGCGGACGAAACGCGCCCTATTTTCCGGAAGACGGGGTGGGCGCACATCGCGCTTCCGTTTTCAGAAAAACTTCCCACCATCCGCTTCCCTTGCACGCGTGAGCCAACCCGAAAACAAACCCGACGATCCCACTGGGCCGGCCGAGGCGCCCGCCCCGAGTCCGCCGCGCGAGAAGGCGATGGGCTTCTGGCAGCATCTGGAGGAACTGCGCGGGACGCTGGTGAAGAGCGTGGTGGTGTTTGTCATTTGCGCGGTGGCGATTGGCTACTTCGCCGTCGAGTTCAACGAAACGCTGAAGTGGCCCCTGACCTATGTGGCCAGGGATTATCCGGATCTCGATACGAAGCTCGGCACGCTGTCGATCATGGAGGTCTTCAACATGGTCATCCAGATGTGCGTCTTTGGGGGCCTCATGCTGGCGGCGCCCGTCATCCTGTTTTTTGTCGGGCAATTTGTGGCACCCGCCCTGACGGAAAAGGAAACGAAGGCGGTGCTGCCGATGTGCATTTCGGCGCTGGTGCTCTTCCTGATCGGAGCGGCCTTCAGCTTCTTTTTGCTCATGCCGAGCACCATCCGGATTGCGATCGAGCTCAACAACGCGTTCGGGTTGGAGACCCGTTGGACGGCCGGAAACTACTTCACGACGCTCTCCTGGCTCGTGTTGGGCTCCGGGGCGGTTTTTGAGTTTCCCCTGGTGATCGTGCTCCTCGTCTGGCTGGGGATCATCACGACCGCCTTTCTCCGCAAGTACCGCCGCCATGCGATTGTGGCGATCTTCGTCGTCGCGGCGATTGTGACGCCGACCCCGGATCCGGTCACGCAGAGCATTTTCGCCGCGCCCTTGTACGCCCTGTTCGAAATTTCGATCCTGGTCTCGTCGCGGGTGGAGAAGCGGAAGGCGCGGGCGAACGTGACCTAAGCAGCATCGCAGGACGGTCATTTTGGAGGCGGGGTGCCCCCACCCCGTGCCGCATGGCGGCGAAGTCGAAAACAGCGGGGTGGGGGCACCCCGCCTCCATCTGTCAACGTAACACTAAATCGAAGGACCTCAGTCGACCTGAAAAGGCCAGACTTTCTGCCTGCCCCGACAGCCTGCTCTCACAGGCCTTTTTTCACAAACGCGATGTCACTGGAGCTATCCTTGATGCGGATGGTCTTCTGGCCCTGCGAGTCCTTGCCGATGTAGTCGATGGAAGCTGCGACCAGCACCGGGAGATTTTTTCGGATGTCGCGGCTCTCCCCCTCGCTGGTGACGTCCACGGTCCAAATTTCCGCGGCCGGGCGGCCTTCGGTCATCTCCTTGTTCTCGCGGGCGGAGAGTTTCACGTACTTCTCGTAGACGACGACCGTCACGATGTACTCGCGGAAGCCGGCAAACTCGGTTGTGGGCGGGTCTTGGACGGTGATCGTCTGATAGATGGGGCGACCCTGGGAGTCGGTGCCAACCTGAACGCGTTCCGTGCGAATCTGACCGGGCAGCGTGATATAGACCGGCTCCGAGACGGTCTCGCGCTTCATCTGGGGCGGGCCCACGCCGTAGTCGAGATCGACAACCATGTCGGGCTTCGTGTTGGGGGGCGCTTCATACATGCCGCGACCGGAGAGCGCGGTTTTCACGAGGTTCTCGGCTTCCTTGTACCGCAGGGAATCGTCGGCCACGAGTGGGTTGCGATTCTTGATTTCGTAGGACACCGACTGTTCCGCTCTGGGTTTGGCCAGGGAATCGACCTTGACAACATGCGTCGTGCCACAACCCGCGAGCAGCAGCACCGGCAAGGCGAGCCAGAGCAGGTGCCGCCGGGAGGAACAGGGTTTCGCGACGAGTCGCAAATCCGATGGGAGATCGACCTTCATGAGGGAAGGCTCGGAGGCTAGCCAGGATTTTTCCGGACGCAACTCCAAGGATGCAGATTCCGTGGACGCGGTCCGAGACCGGTGGCGAACGCCTGCCGCCACGGCCGCGGCCCGGTCCACCACTACTTGCGGTTCGCCTCGCGCTGCGCGCGGAGCACGACGCGGAACATCTGAATGCAAAGCCAGAACACACCGGTGATGCACGCGGAGCAAAGACCGCCCCAGAGGAGCACCATGCGTTTGTCGTTCGACGGCACATGCGGGGAGACGAACGTGTACATGAAGAGGAAAAACGCGATGACCAGCACCGCGTCGACCGCGAGACTGACAGGCGAAGTGAACTTGGTTTCCGGCTGGGCCATGGGCCGAGGGAGGATCACAATATCGCGGTTGTCCACGGAAAATTGGCGGACGCGCGTCCGGGGCAGCCGCGGGCGGGCGGCAGCGCGGTCGAGGGAGTGCGGGTGCCCCCACCCGCCGTGCGACGGATGCGCGGTGAATCTGCCGTACGGCAGAGCGCGCCTGCATCAACCCACCGCCACCCGGAGATGCGCTTCGGCCTCACTCGAGGCGTTTGGGAATCGCGCGGGTGAGAATTTCCGGTGCACCCGAAGAATTGATGAGCACGTCGTCCTCGATCCGCACGCCGCCGAGATGGAGATGCTGATCCACCAGCGGCCAGTTGACGCAGTCGGAAAAACGCGCCCGCCGCGCCGGGTCGTTCAGGAGGGCTGGGATGAAATACAAGCCCGGCTCGACCGTGAGCACATAGTCGGCGGCCAGGGGAAGATCCATCCGCAAGGTGCGCAGCGACAGCCGCGGGTCCTTGACGCGCCCGGGAGCGCGACCACTGCCATCCCGCACTCCGAGCCCCACCATGTGACCGAGCCCATGCGGAAAAAACAGCGTGTGAGCCTCCTGCTCGACGAGGGAAGCCGGCTTGCCGTGCATCACTCCCATCTGAACCAGCCCCGCCACCAGATCCTCCGCCGCGGCGAGGTGAACAGCCTTCCACTCCGCGCCCACGACGCAGCGTGCAATCGCCCGTTCCTCGGCCTGGAGGACAACCTGGTAGAGGTCGCGCTGAAAGGCCGTCGGCTGGCCGGCGACGTAGGTGCGCGTGACATCGGCGACGTAGCGCCCGACTTCCGCGCCGGCGTCGACCAGGACAAAATCCCCCGCCTGCACGGCGCGCGCGGAGGGCTCAAAGTGCAAAATCGCCGAGTTGGATCCGGTGCCGACGATCGAGCCATAGCCGGTGCGGTCGGCGCCCTGGCGAAAAAACTCCGCCTCGAGTTCGATCTGCAGGGCGCGTTCCGTGACACCGGGTCGCAGTACTTCCCGGAGTTTGGCATAACCCGGAGCCGTGGCGGCCGCGGCGCGGCGGATGGCGTCGATCTCGTGGTCATCCTTGGGCCGCCGGGCGTGCGTCAACGCCTCCCGGACGCGCAGGCTGATTTCTTCGTCGCATCCCGGGTGGGCGACTCGGGCGCCGAGCATCGCGATCGGCCGTCCCCGGCGGGCGGCGAGCCAGGGCTCGAGGTCGGCCAGCGGAGTGCCGGCCACCTGCGTCCGGCCCTCCCAAACGCGCTCGGCCTCCGTCACCAGGGGCACAAACGACCGCCAGCCCGCACTCGCGCCATCGCGCGGGTCAAAGGCCAGCACGCCCCCCGCGCACTCGGCGCCGGTGAGGTGGAAATATTCGGCGTGAGAGCGAAACGGATACGCCTGATCGCTGCCCTCCGGCAGGGGCACCGGAAAGCCCGCGCCGATCAGCAGGAGGGCGTTTTCAAGTGGCAGCGCGGCGGCGATGCGGGCGCGGCGTTGCCGGAGAGATTCAGGTGTCATGTTGACCGGCATCGTGACAAACCGGGCCGCCCGCCGCAAGGGTTCTCCGGGTCAGCGACGACGGACGACGGGCCCTTCGTCTGCCGGAGGTCGCGCCAGCGCGGCCGCGAGCTCCGCGCGCAACCGCGTGATCTCCGCCTGCGTGGCTTCGTCCGTGGGATAGCCCCCGCTGGTGTCGAGCACCGCCGCCGCCTCGGCTTTTTTCCCGTGCCGCGCGAGGGCGAGCGCGAGGGGCAGGCCGACCGCCGGACGCCGCGCGAAGAGTCGCGCGCCCGTTTCCAGCTCCGCCAAATCCGCCGTGTTGGGGGCGAGCTCGCAGCGCGCCCACGCCTCCGCCAGCAGGATGAAAACCTCGGGCAGCGGCGGCGCCTGCGTCAAGGCCCGCCGCAGCGGATCGAAGATCGGCGCGAGTTCGGTGAAGGAAAATATTTTCGACTCCGGCACCCCGCGCCGCAGGTCGGCGAAGCGGAGCCGGGCCAGCTCGTGGCCGGCGCGCGGTCGCCCCACGCCGAGCGCGACCGCCGGCTCGAGAAATTGGCGCGCGCCGCCCTCGTTGTCCGCGTCGATTTCGCAAAGTCCCAACGTCGCGAGCAGCCGCGGATCGCGATCGCCGGCGTCAAACGCCCGCCGCAGCGTGCGCCGCGCCTGGGCGATGTAGGGTTCACGCGCCAGCGGCAGCCGGCGCCGGACGTGCCCGATGGCGAGGCGCTCCCACTCGCCCCGGAGGCGGGCGATCTGGTTGGGCGTGGCGAGTTCCACTTCGATGCGCGGCAGGGGCGGCAGCCTGCCCGGATCAATCCACGCCGTCTTCCCCACCGCCTTCGGCAGGTAGTCGCTGAGGCGGTCCCGCAGCTCGGAGAAACCGAATCCGAAACTCGCCTCGAAAATCTCCTCCGTCACCGGGCCGTCGGCGGCACGGGCGGCGAACTTCCAGAGCGCGTCACGGATCGCACCGCCGGAATCGAGCGCCCACCGGAAGAACAGCGCTTGGGCGGACGCCCTCGTTTCCCGGTGCCGGGGATGCTGGTTTTCCGCCCCCCGCGCCGCGTGGGTCGCGAAAAGATCGTGCGCCGGGAGCACCGCGCGCGGGCGCGCCGGGTCATTCGCGAGCGCATCGCTCTCCCCTTGGTTGTTCCAGAGCAGCGGGCGGAGCGTGATTGGCTCCAGCACGAAGTCCGCCCCGTGCCAGACGCGCTCGATGCCCTCGACCAGCCACGGGGGCAGATCGGGCGAGCGGCCAGCGAGGAGAAAGCGGACATGGCTCGGAGCGATGCCCAGGGTGGAGGCGTCGAACAAAGCCTCGTCGAGGTAGACGATTGACGCGTGCATGTCCCGATCGCTGAGCCGCATGTTCGGGGCGATATTCACGCGGTCTCCCCGCGGCGACTCGCCGGGGCGACCCTCGCCCCCCTGCAGCTCGCGCTGGATCTCCGCGCTCACCGTCTGCTGCAGGTCCTGCGCGTAGAGGACGATCACCGTCGGCATGTCCGTGCGCGCCAGAAACTCCCCCGGCACCAGCACTCGCACGAGTTGCATCTTGGCCAGCCACGCCGCGATGAATTGGCGCGTCGTCGAGGCTGAACACCGCGAGAGAAACTCGGCGCCGTCGGCCTGCGCGTAATACCACGGCGCGCTGGAAGTGGATTCCTCGACCAGCATCGGCGGCAATTCCACCGCGGCGCCCGGCGGACTGGCGGCCGGCACCGGCCGGCTGAGCCCGCCGAGGTGCAGCGCGAGACCGAGCCCGGTCAGCACGGCGGTGCGTTTCATTTTACCTCCGTCGTCGGGCCAATCTTCACGGCGTAGTCGTGGAGGTGCAGGTTGAAAAACTCCTCGATCTTGCGGTAGACGGCGGCGCGCGCCGCCGGCCGCGCCGCGGCAAAACCCGCCTCGAGCGCGAGGTGGTCGGGCGGGCGGCCGAGGCCCTTCAATCTGGCGCACAACTCGGCCGTGGCGACATCGATTGCCGGGCTGCGCGCCGGCTCGACGAGCAGAAACACCGGTTGCGTCAGTGTCTCCGCCTGGTCCAGCACCGACAGTTTGCTCCAGTCCGTATCGGCGTGGTCGATCAGCGCGGCGGGGATGTCGCGCCGGACGGTCGCCGGAGCCGCCCCCGCGGCTTCCGGTGGTCGCAGCCACGGGCGCAGTTCCATCGGCGCGTCGATCGCGATGCCACAACGGAACTCCGTGGGCTGGATTTGCAGCGCGCGGACCGCGAGGTAGCCGCCAAAGCCCCGGCCGAGCGTCGCGATGTGTTTGCGGTCAAACGGACGATTCGGATGCTGCGCCGCGATCCAGGCGATGGCCGCCAGAGCGTCGTCCACCGCCACGCGGTCGACCGCCCCGCGCAGCGCGGCGAAATGCTCCGCCCGCACGCCGGCGACGCTGCGGTGATTCAACCGGGCCACGACGAAACCCAAATCAGCGAAGATCTGCGCCTCGGGATCGAACGCGGGCTGGGCCCGGCCGGGAAACCCGGAAGGGAAAACCACCAGGAGCGGCGGCGGCTGGAGTCGCGGTTTTTTCGGCCACGTCAGGTGGCCGCTGAGGCGGGCGCCGTCGGGCGCGGCGAATTCGAAGAAGCGCGTGTCGTTGAGCCTCGCCGCAGTCAGCCACGGAGCGCATCGGAGAATTTCCTGCACGAGATTTTCCGGCCGCTGCCACACGAAGACGCGCCCCGGGTCGCTGCCGCCCGTGACCCGAAAAAGCACCCGCGCGCGGGTCTCGCTCCAGTCCAGCAGCTCAACGGCGCGTCGCGGGAATTTCAATTCGAGCTCCCGCTGCACCCGGCCCATTTCCTCATCGCGCCAGACCGTCGTCGGGCCGGCCGCATCCTGGTGCTCGCCGACGACCTTGAGCCGGAACCAGTCGAAGACCTGCGGCTCACCCGGCGGCGACGGCCAGTTACCATCGAAGACGGTGATGTGACCGGTGCGGATATCGATCGAGTGTTGCGCCGGTGCATCGTAGGCGCCGCGCGTCTCGATGACGAGTTGTTCCCGTCGGCGGGGGACAAAGCCCAAAATTGCGAGGTGCGGCATCCGCCAGCGGACCGGGTCGTTCCGGGTGACCACGAGCTCCTTCGTGGTCCGCAGCAGATCCGCCAGGGTCCGCCGCGCCTCCGGGGGCGTCTCTTGAAAATCGCGCGCATCGACCAGCGTCCCGCGCTGCTTGCCGTCGGCATCCACCACCAGGATTGGCGAGACAATCGTGGGCCCGTCGGGATTCGGCAGGGAGCGTCCGTTTTCGGCCACCACCGGCGGCAGCGGGACGACGCGCTCGGCCGGGGCAAACACGAGCCGGTCGGCCGTGGCCCAGCGGAGGAAGCGCAAGGCGGTCGGCGGCAGGTCGGGCGCGAGCGCCGGGTCACGATCGGGATGCACGGACACGGTCCGTTTCGGTCCCGGATTCCCGAGATTCATGATCACGATTTTGAGATTCCCGCCCGCCTGGGTCGTGTAGGCGACCCGTTCGCCGTCCGGGGAAAGCGCGATGTTTTCGGCCAGCGGCGGCCGGAACAGCGCCGCCACCCGATGATCGAACGAGGCCGCGCGCATTAGACCGGCAGCAAGGACGGACGCGGCGAAGAAACAAAGACGGGGTAACCTCACGGGTGAAGCATCAGATCGCGACGCGCGGCAGGGTAAAGCAAAAATAACACCGGAGATCGTTTCGCGCGGAGCGCAAGCGCGGGATGCGGATTCGGGCAAACTTCCCGGCGGTTTCCGGCCCTCCGCCGGGGTGGAACAAGCGAACGCGATTCCGCCTTTTCTTTCACCTTCACTCTGAAACTCCCCGATGCACCCCTCCGCGCGCGTCCGCGGCCAGAAATGGGATCGCCAAGGGACAGCCCGGTCGCCTGAGTGGCTGCGGTTGGCTTGCGACCACGCGACCCGCTGCTTCGTCAACTCTGCGCATAAATCCATGATACTGCCCCGCCACCTTGTTCACCTGATCGGCGTCACGCTCATCGCCGTGTTGTTCACGGTTGCGAGCGGCGCCCAGGAAAAGAAAAAGAGCCCGCCAAAACCCAAGCCGGATCTTGCCGATGTGCGCTATGGCCCGCACGACCGGAACGTCCTCGATCTGTGGCAGGCGAAGTCGGCCACGCCCACGCCGCTCGTGGTTTTCATCCACGGCGGCGGATTTAGCGGCGGCAGCAAGAACGCGCTGGCGGTGGCCTTGCTCGAAAAGCTCCTGGCCGGCGGCATCTCCGTGATGGCGATCAACTATCGTCTCTCGCCCGAGGTGAGTTTCCCGGCGCATTACCTGGATTCGGCGCGGGCGATCCAGTTTGCGCGCTCGCGGGCGAAGGAGTGGAATCTGGACCCGCAACGGGTCGGCGCGACCGGCGGCTCCGCCGGGGCGGGGACCTCGCTCTGGCTTGGATTCCACGATGATCTGGCGAATCCGAAAAGCTCCGATCCGGTTTTGCGCCAGACCACGCGTTTGAGTTGTCTGGCGGTAAACGGCGCGCAGAGCACCTACGATCCACGGCTCATTCGGCAGTGGGTCGGCGCAGCCGCGGCCAAGCACCCGGCGCTCCTGGGTTTCTACGGGTTGAAAGCCGAAGAACTCGACACGCCGAAGGCGCATCGCCTGTTCGTGGACGCCTCGGCGATCACTCATCTGACGCGCGACGACCCGCCGGTGTATGCCTACTACGCCGAGGCGCGCGAAATTCCGCCGAACGCAAAGGCCGGTCAGGGCATCCATCACATCAACTTCGGCCTGCGGCTGAAGGAGCAGATGGAGGCATTCGGCCTCGAGTGCATCGTGCGGCATCGCGACGAGGGGGCGGTCGCGGACCAGGAGATGGCCGAGTTTTTCGTGCGACATCTGACGAAGGGCGGAAAACGCTGAACCCACTCGAGGCTTATGTTCCAATGCCGATCGATTCTCAATCGGAGCGGCGAGCGCGAGCGAGTGGACCAGCATCCACTCGCTCAGGCTCGCAGCCACCTGCACCGCCTCGTGAGCGAGCCACTGCGGGTAATCGCGATGTTCACCTTGCTTTCCACAGCCACGCTCGCCGCCGCCGGGCTGCTCGAGCAGAACGACGTGCAACCCTTCCTCATGGTCGATTGCTCGCACGCCAACAGCGGCAAGGACCCTGCGCGTCAGCCGCTCGTTGCCGCCGATCTCGCCGCGAAACTCGCCGCCGGCGAGCGAGCGCTCGTGGCGACGATGGTCGAGAGCAATCTCGTCGGCGGCACGCAGGACTACCGCACCCGCCCACTCGTGCCCGGCCGTAGTATCACCGACGCGTGCCTCTCGTGGGAGCAGACGCTCCCCGTGCTCGCCGCGCTCGCCGAGGGCGTGCGCGCGCGGCGAAAAACGTAGCGCCGGCTTCCAGCTGGCCATCCCAGCTCCATTGCCGGCAGCATGCCGGCGCGACCATGACCACCGCCGCCGAAATCGTCACCCACCTCCGCACGCTGCACAATCCGCGCAACGTCGAGGGCCAGCGCCGCTTCGGCATCGCGACGAAAGTCGAGCAACTCGGCATCGCCGTGCCCGTGCTCCGCGATCTCGCCCGGCCCCACCGCCGCAATCACGCCCTCGCGCTCGAACTCTGGGCCCACCCGATTCAGGAGGCCCGCGTGCTCGCGACCCTCGTCGCCGACCCGAAGCAACTGACTCGCGCGCAGGCCCGCGCGTGGGTCGGGGACTGCGACAACTGGGCCGCGACCGATTCGCTCGCGTGGCTGATCGACCGCACGCCGTTCGCCGAATCGCTCGCGCTCGCGTGGAGCGCGCGCCGCGCCGAATTCGTGAAGCGCACCGGTTTCGCCATCATGGCCGGCATGGCCTTGCACCGGAAGGAACTGCCCGACGAAATTTTTCTCGGCTTTCTTCCGATCATCGCGCGCGAGGCCACGGACGACCGCAACTTCGTGAAAAAGGCCGTCAACTGGGCGCTCCGCCAGGTCGGCAAACGCAATCCCATCCTGCGCCGCGCCGCCATCGCCGAGGCGAAACGCATCGCCCGGCTCGACTCCTCCGTCGCGCGTTGGATCGCGGCGGATGCGTTGCGGGAGTTGCAGCGCTGAGTTCTCTCGGAGTGGCTCACAAACCGAGCTCAATCCTCGGAGGGAATGGCCACAAAAAACACAAACAGGCGCAAAAAAGAGGGTTGGCAAAAAAGAGAGAAAACAGGGGAGACCCTGATTCTGCGGCAACTCTCAGACTGAGACAGTCAGCCCAAGCGATTTCCTTTTTTTGCCACTCATTTTTTTGCCCAAAGGAGTGGTGGTTTGGGTCCAAGCGCCAACATTTTTTCACCACGGATTGGCGATCCTGTCGCGTCGCTCGGTCCACGGATCAACACGGATAAAGACAGGGACTGCCCCTCGCCAGTCTCGGGGCCTTGAGTTTGCAGACTCGTCATCGGTCGAAACCACGCCGCACGTTCCTTCGGTCGCAGGAGCCACCGCAAGGCCTGACTCTTTCTAATTGGCGCCGTCCCGTCCCTCCGAAACTCACGCGGAACAGACAGGCGGGAGCGTGCATGGCACGATAGCATTCAATAACGCCGGTCGGTGTGCTGGACGTCCCCGATCACCCAGTCCTTCTCTGAGCTTCCCAATTTCGAAACGGGAAACTCGTAGTAGTATTGGGTGCGGCCAACCAGCTTGTAGTTATAGTAAACTCGGAACCCCGCGAGGTTGACCTCAGAAATCGAGGCGGGCCGCCCCCACGACGCGTAGAGCGAAAGCAGCTTCTTGTGCGAAAACTGATTTCGAACTTTCGTGAGCTGCTTGAAGTCCGCATCAGTGAGTTTCCAGCGCTGGTCTTCGAGGTCCTGTTGGTCCTTCCTGGATTGGGCGGTTCGAATCTCCTCCTTGCGCGCGACGGAATACACCGCGCCGAGTTCCTTTTGCTCGTGGGCGCGCTTGAGTTGGGCCACGACCCGGGCGGTCTCCTCTTCGATCTGCGGCTGCGTCAATGGCGCGTAGCCAAGCTTCACGTCGTCGTAGGCCGCAGTGATCCCGTGGGCAGTCACCAGCGTCACGCGGTCGCCGCGCAACGGACGGGACGGTAGATCGGCGACCGGTTGCCCGTTGATGAACAAGAACAGCGTCGCACCGAGCTGGCGGACCCGGACTTCGTTGAATTGGCCTGGTTTCAACAACGAGGTTTTCCGCCACGGAACGACGTCGCTATACTGATTCGCCATCCGCTGGCCGAATGTCCAGTGGCCGTCGCCTGACACCGTGAGTTGCATCATCTGCTGTCCGTCCGTCGTTGCGCCCCATTGCAGCCCGGTGTTGTTGCCAGGTTTGTCCGCGAAGTGGCGGACCCGCATCGAGACTTCGTAGCTGGCGGCATCGTTGATGGGCCAGTGAAACCAGCTATAATGCTCACCGGCCGAGGCCCGGTTCTGCCACTCGAGCACTCCGTCTACGATTTTTGCGGTCATCGTCGCGTCCTCGGCCCAGGAGCGGTTTCCGCCGTCGAATTTCTCGGCGAATTCCTGGAGCGGTGGTCCGCCGGCGACGAGAGCCGCCCGCGCCTCGGTCTCGTATGTGCGCGCGTCGGCGACGCGTTTCTCCGGCGATCCGTCGAGATAACGCACCTCCAGGCGGTCGAAGCTGTTCGTGCCGCCCGCAACGGTGACGAGGCCGACCCATCGTCCCGTGAGGCCCGCGTGGTCCATCGCATCCACGGCCGTGCCGTTGATGAAGAAAAAGGCGCGCCCGCCGATGCCCCGGATGGCCAGATCGTTGTCCTCCGTCTTGCGGATGAGCAGGGAGGAAATCCCGACGTGATGAGTGCCCCACACGCCTTTCTCCTCGTGATAGGTGCCGTATTTGCCGGTCGTCGAGATTTCGAAGTAGCGCCGAAGGTCCGTCCCTCCGTCCCACACGATCATCGCAAAGCCGTTGGGCGCGCCCTCGATCATTTTGACGCGCGTGAGGATCTCGAAGTCCCGGCCTTTTTCCAGCGGGAGTTCGCGCGCGGCCCAGTTCAAGCGTCCGGCGTTCGGGTTTAGGTTTTCACAGATGAAACGCCCGTCTTTAATCTTGCCGATCCACGTCGGAGTGTCGGTCACCCAATCGTGTGGAGCGGCGTCAAATTCGTCGACGAACGGAAGCGTCGCCGGCGGAGTGGCCGCCACCAGCGCGGCCGCGGAGCCGAGGAGCACGATGGCGAGAGCAGGAATCTTCACGAAGAGAAAATGAACGGTTGGTGGTTTCGATTCAATCGTCCGATGAGTCGCGCGGAAATCACAGCGGGTTGTCGGTGAAGGCAACGTTGCTGATGCCCCAATCCTCCTGCTTGCCGGTCATGGAAATCTGGAACCAGTAGTAGTATTGGGTGCGGCCAATCAGCTTGTAGTTGTAATAAACCGCGCCGCCATTCTGCGTGATTTTCACGGGACGCCCCCAGGCGGCGAAGAGGGAGAGCATTTTCTTCTGGCTGAATTGCCGGCGCACCCGATCCATCTGCTTATCGTCGGCAGCGGTGAGTTTCCAACGACGGTCTTCCAGATCCTGTTGGTCCTTTCGGGATTGGGCGGTGCGGATGTCCTCCTTGCGCGACTCCGAGTAGACGATGCCGAGTCCGGGTTTGCCGTGGCCGGCTTTCAGCGCCGCGATGTGCTTTTCGGTTTCGGCCCGGACCTGTGGCTCGGTCAGTTGCGGATAAGTTATCCGCACTTCGTCGAACGCGGCGGTGGTGCCGAAGGCGGTGCTAACGGCAAGCTGTTCGCCATCGGGGGTGACGGCGGGGGTGTCGGCAACGACCTGTCCGTTGACGAACAGAAACAAAGTGCGGTCGAGCTTGCGCACTTTGAGTTCGTTGAAGTCGCGAGCCTCAGACATCCTGACCTGCCCTGGAATCAGGGTGAACCCACTTGGCGATAAATCAGGCGGAGGTTGGTGGTGGGGAAACAGGTTTCCGTGGCGGTGAGGGTTTTGCAGAGTGCGGCGACGGCGGCGTCCTGTAACGG
>SXSC01000395.1 GCA_005792355.1 Opitutaceae bacterium | reverse complement strand
GTGCGTATGAGATTCGCGCCGGCCTCGCGTTGCGCATCGTTTTTTTGCCAATCGGCGACGAACTGCGCTGCGACTTCATCGGCACCCACGCCGAGATTAAACGCTACCTGCGAAACCGCGCCTGACTCCCCCCGGCAGCTCTCTCAAGAAACAGCCGCTGCCTGGGACGTGGCATGTTGCGCGCGGGTTGGTCTCCGAAAAATTTTCCTACCAACAAAATCTTCCTACCCCAAATTCCGGAGCTTGGGACCGCAGTCTTTCCCGCGATCAATCAATTCCGCCGGTGAAGCGGGCCCGCATTTTCCGATCAAAAAACGCCGGGTTGAGGGTAGGAAGATTTTATTGGCAGGAAGATTTTCCAAACCGCAGAAACCGGGACTGCAAACTCGGAACGGCCGCTCCTGTTTCTTCCCGTCGGGGCCAAAACTTGTTTTGGTGAAGGGGCTCCTAAGAAACAGCGCCTGCGTCGGCTGGTTGGAGGGAGAAGCCGAGGAGGGCGGCTTGCTTGCGGAGCGAGCGTTCCTTGCGTTGGCGGGCGAGGGCCGGATGGCCGAGCTTGGTGGAAGCAGAAAAGAAGATACAAGGTTTTAGGTTTTTCAGGATGAGGGCAGGGTGATGCCGACGCATCTGAGTATTCGGGCAATCAGGGGCGGTTTTCTGCCAGCCAGCATCAAGCCTCCCTCGCCGAGCCTGCCGCGAGCAGTTTGACTGAAAGAGTTAAAACCTGACCCTCTCGGATCGCTTCAGTCCTCGGTTCGATGATCGGCGCGCTGATCATGGCGGTACTCCGCAACGGTTCGCAGCAGATGGGTTGGCCAACCTATTTTCAGGAAATCATCATTGGCCTGGTCATCATCGTGGCGGTCTTTGTTGACCGCCTCCGTCAAGGCAAACAAACCTGAGGCCAATCTCATCCCGTGAGCACCTCCTCCCGCTACAACGACGAAGTCGTAATTTCCTGGCCAGAACTGCATCGCGACGCCCGCTTCCTCTCGGAACTGCTGCACGCCAAAGGACCGTGGAAGGGAATCATTGCCGTGGCCCGGGGTGGTCTCGTGCCCGCGGCGCTCATTGCCCGCGAGCTTGAGATCAGGATGATCGATACGGTTTGTGCTTCGAGCTACACGGCCGCCTCCGGCACGGCCGCCGCCCAGGACCAGAGCGGGGTCCGGATCATCAAAGGGGTGGAGGGCGACGGCGAAGGCATGCTGTTGGTCGATGACCTCGTCGATACCGGCCGCACGGCGCAGGAGGTCCGTCGTCTGCTGCCCAAGGCGCACTTTGCGACGCTGTACGCCAAACCGGCGGGCCTGCCGCACGTCGACACCTGCGTCAAGGAGTTCAAGCAGAACAAGTGGATCTATTTCCCCTGGGACATCGACTACCGCTTCGTCAAGACGATCAAGGACGGCGGCCGCGCGCACAGTGGCACGGCGGACTGAGCCCGCCAGTTCTGCAATCTTGTCGGCATCGACAAAAGTTTGCCGCCCTCCGCACCGCCGCCCGGTTGGCCGGCGATGCCTCCGACCCGGGCGAGGCCCTGAATGCAGGTTTTCGTGTTTTCACGGTTGCCTTGAAGCTCCGGGAAAGTTCGCTTGGGACCTGATGTCTTTGCCGTAGGTGGCGGTGCGACCCTCGCCCCAGAGGTCGTGGACGTAGTTACCGGCATCGAGGGGGAAGCGGTTGGTCGCGCCAGCGGGCACGTGGGCAATGAAGCGATGCGGTGCAGCGGGCTCGCGTTGCACGAAATCCCAGAAAGCGACGCAGCCGGGCGTGCCGGTGACGGTGGTGACGCGGTTGGAGTAGTCGCGAGCAGGCTCGGCAGCGAAGGTAGCCGCGGCGGCGAGGGTAGTGCAGATGGTGAAAAGCGCAGTGAATGGCGCACGAGGAGATTTCATAGGAAACCATTGATCGGGAAATGGGAGCAACGAAGGCTACTTTGGCCCGTGCGCTGCGCGAGTGGAAAGGCGGCGCAGCGTGGCGGCGATCCCAGTGAAAGCGTGGCAAGCGCAGGCGTTGCGAAAAACGTCCGGCGATGAACCTGAACGAGGGTATCAGCGTCGACCCCGAGCAGTGCGGCGGGAAACCGTGGATTCGCGGGATGCGCATTCGCGTGAAGAACGTCTTGGAGATGCTCGGCTTCGGCATGACGGAGGTGGATATTCTCGCCGAATCTTCCTATCCGGAGGCCGCAGATCTGCGGGCTTCTCAGCTCGATGCGGCCTGGCTGACCGACCACAAAGTTTTGCGCAACGTGTGAGCCGACAGACTTATGCCTCGTTGTCGACGCGCATTGGCTCCCGTCTCTCTCTCCGGTTCTGGGGAATGAGGTCAGGAGGCCTCCTGCGTTTTTTGATCTACGTGGAATCTCCTTGAGCGGTCCGGGCGCTCTCCGACAATCAGCTACCGGCAACACTCATGGCACCTGACCCGAAAACCCCTGCTGCAGTCCTGATTCGCGGGCCCCGTCGGAGCGCGTGTGCGGCTCAAGCCCGCGAGCGGGAACAGGAACGGATCAGGCGCCTGTCGGTGCAGGAGCGGATTGCGGCCGCGCTAAACATGGGCGCTCGCTTCTCGTGGCTCAAACCGCGGCCGGCTAAAACGCCCGTATGAGTCACCCCGATGATCTTCTGCAGGCCGCAGAAAAAGTCCTCGCCGTTTTGACGCACCATCACGTTGACGCAGTCGTGATCGGGGCGGTGGCGCTCGCGGCCCATCACTACGTGCGGCAGACCGAGGATCTCGATCTGGGTGTCAACGCCGACGTCCCGACACTGCGCGCCGTGGTCAGATCGTTGCGCGAGGCCGGGCTTGAGGCGGAATTGCGGGAACCCGACGGAGAAGATCCCCTCGGGGGCGTCATCGACGTCAGCGGTGGCTTTGGCTTGGTGCAGATCGTCAGTTTTGCCGGCCGTTTCCCGGCGGTAATCGAAGATGCCCTGCGGCTCTCGACGCTGGTCGTGCGTGAAGACAGTCCGCTCAAAATTGTGCCGATTCCCCATCTAATCGCGCTCAAACTCTATGCCGGCGGGCGCAAGTCCCAAGCGGACATCATCGAATTGCTGGTCCGCAATCCTGATTTGGAATTGGACGAGGTTCGGAGCGTCTGTGCCCGCTACGGGCTGGGCGGTCTTGAAGAACTGATCACCGAGTCGCGGTCCGTGTAACACACGACTCTCTCGACGTCTACCCGACGGGCCAGCTTTGGTTGCGGTGATTCATGCAGGGTGAAGAGAGTGTTACCCGTTTTTCGGGCGCGGGCGCATGGGAGAGCGTGTGACGGAAAATGCGGGACGCGCTCGTCGCTTGATCCCAAGCTCCAAAGCCAGACCCCGTTTGCTCGATTCAGGTGGCAGTCGATATCACCACACGACGGGCACACCGCCCCAGCGCGTGATTTCCTGATCATGGGTGACCAGGGGGAGCTTGTGCTCGAGGGCGGTGGCGCAGATGAGCCGATCGGCGGGATCTTTGTGCGGCCAATCCAACTCGACCGAACGCCACGCGATGCGCGGTGTGAGCGGCAAGATCCGAAACCGGTGGCCGAGGTCTTCGAGCCACGAGGCCGGATCGGGCGAGAGGTCGATTTCTCCGCTGCGCGCCTTGCGGGCGATTTCCAACAGGCTGATTGCGGCGATGGCAAAATCGTCGGCATCGGATTTGCCCGCGAGTGTGCGGACCTTCGCAGAGAGACGCGGCGAGGATTCGGCGATCCACAGCACCGCGTGGGTATCGAGCAGAAATTTCATTGGGCGAGGGGGCCCCACTCTTCGATTGGAATAGCCGGACCCTCACGCAGTTTGCCAAGCTTGGCGCGGCCGGTCATACAGCCGAGCACGCCGGTGCCCGCCCGACGGCGGCGAAACTCGAACGATTGCCCCTCGGACTCCACGACGATCACGGTGCCGGCCGCCGCGAGCCGGCGCATGCGGGGAAAGTCGCGTTGAAAGGCCCGGACGTTGGTTTTCATGCGTGGCAGTCAAGCGTGACTGACTAATGAGTCAAACCGCAAGCAGGCCTACGCCAGCAGTCGTGCCCCAAACCTCAGAAGCCAGACTCCGTTCGGCTGACCGACTGACCGACCACACAGTTTTGCGTTCGGTATAAGCAGACGGCCCGGCGCTTTTTGATCGAACAACCGGAAAACTTGAATTGTCTTCGCGCGCTACCCGACCATGGTATTTTCATGAAAACAACGACTCTGACGGTTCAATTACCGGAAGATGATGTGCAATTCCTGGATGCCTACGCCAAGAAGCACGCCGTCAGCATTGCGGACTTGTTCGCCGGCTACGCGCGGCGGTTGCAGCGCACACCGCTTGCGCCTCATCCGGAGAATTTGAAGTTCACGGGAGCGGTGCCAGCGGATGTGGACGCCCGCGCGGACCATCGCGAGCACCTCGCTGCGAAGCATCGATGAAAGTGACGGTGGATTTGAATGTCCTGCTGAACGTGGCGCAGAATCGTCTACCCCACTATCACGCGTCCGAGGAAGTCTTGCATCGCGTCCGCCGGGGAGAATATGCCGCCGTGTTGCCCGGGCACGCCCTGACCACGCTTCATTATGTTCTCGAAAAATATTCCGGGACTGCTCTGGCCAACCAAACGCTGGACGGATTGCTTGCCGATTTTGCGATTCACCCGGTGGACAAGGCGAATTTTCAGCACGCCCGCCAACTACCGTAGAGTGACTTTGAAGACGCCGTGGTCGCGGTCACGGCGGAGGCGACGGGCAGCGATTTCATCGTTACCCGAAACGTGCCTGATTTTAGCGGTTCGTCCGTTCCTGCCATCACCCCGATAGACTTCTTGGAACATCTCGCGGCGGTCGGCGCCGAGTGACGATCGAGTGTGGCGTGCGCGGGCGAGCGACTGAAGGAAAACACGGGCCCCCTGCACCGCTGGACCCCAAACCCCAAAGCTGACCCCATGGCTTGGCCCTGGGTCGTCTCCTTCGCCGCCGATCTGGCGGCCGGCCGGCGGCGTCCCCGCGCAGCCTTGACAGCCCGCGCATTAAAATGACACTTTACGCGCATGGAAACCCTCACCGTCACCACCGCCCGTCAGAATCTCGGCGCTTGGCTGGCCCGCGCCGCCAAGGGCGAGGAAATCGG
>SXSC01000394.1 GCA_005792355.1 Opitutaceae bacterium | reverse complement strand
TTTGATGAACACGGTTCGACGCTGCGGAGCCACCCGGGGACGGCAAGCATATTAAGCAATTATTAGTGACAACACACTATTGCCTTACTTTCACTCGTATTCCATAAGAATAATTCACGAAATTATCGAAGATCCGTCAGAAATCGATGGCTTGTCGCGCAAAGGGTCATCTCCCGGCGACTCTCGGCGATTGGCGGCTGCCCAGCGTCGGGCGCTCTCAGTATTCGCGCTTCGTCTCGATGCCCGGCCGCGGTACGGGATACTTGCCGTCGGGGCCCAGTGGCAACGGCGACGGACTGTCCATCGTCAGCTTGTCAACGTCCGGAGCGAACTCGTGTTCGCAGTTCAGCATCTGGTCGAAGGTGATGATCTGCCCCGTGTGCGCGGCCATGCGGCCCATCGAGGCGACCATGCTGGCTTCGGCACCGCGCTTGACCTCGTTGTACGGCTTGTCCTGGCGGATCGCGGCGACGAGGTTGTCCCACTCGAGTTGTTGCGGGTTCTTCTCCGGCTGCGGAACCGCCCAGCGCAGATTCTTGTCCGTAAGATCGATTTGATCCTTCGGGGTCAGGATGCGCGGCACCTTCTGGCCGGCGTAGATGCGCACCTTCCCGGGATGATGGGAATTCGTCGTGATGACCGCCGAGCCCTTGGTGCCATGGGCATAACTGGCGAATTCGTTGTGCACGCCGGGCATGTTGCGCCCCTCGTAGTAGAGCTTGGACCCGTCGGGATAGGTGTATTGGACCGAATAGGTGTCGAAATTCTGGTCGAGCGAATCGCCGCGGTAGTGGCGACCGCCGATCGCCATGGCCTCCACCGGCCACGCGTCCTTCATCCAGGAACACTCGTCGATCTGGTGGATGTAGTAGTCGGAGAACACGCCGCCGCTCAGCCAGAGAAACGCGTGGAACTTGGAAATCTGATACATCAACTCCGAAATACCCTCCGGCTTGGGCGGGGCCGTGCCACCCCCGGAGCCCATGCGATAGGCCCGCATCGACACGATATCCCCGATCTCCCCGTTCCGAATGCGCTGATAGAGTTCTTTCCGGCCTTCGCAGTGGCGGACCATCAGGCCGACGCCCACCTTGAGATTCTTTTCCTTCGCCGTCTCCCCGAGGGCAATCATCCGGCGCGTCGTGGGCCCGTCCACCGACACGGGTTTCTCCATGAACACGTGCAGCCCCTTCGCGATCGCGTGCTGGAACATCACCCAGCGAAACGCCGGCGGGGTCGCGAGGATGACGACATCCCCCGGCTTCAGGCAGTCCATCGCCGCCTTGTACCCATCGAAGCCGATGAACTGCCGCTCGGCAGGCACTTCGATCTGAGCCACCTGCTGTGGATATTGTTTGGTCAGGCGCTCGAGCGAGGCTTTCACCTTCGCCGGAAACACGTCCGCCATTGCCACGAGTTTGATCGGACCGCTCTTCGTCGAGAGCGCCTGCCCGGCGGCCCCGGTGCCGCGGCCGCCGCAGCCGACCAAGGCGACCCGGATGAGGTCGCTGCCCGCCGCATGCACGTGCGGCAGAGTGACGCCAGCCAGGGCCGAAACTGCGGCGACCTGACCCGACCGTCTGAGAAATTCACGACGCGACAACGCGGGAGACGAGATGACGTTCATAGGATTAGCGCAGGCTTGTTGTGGAGGAGGATGAGAGGAGAGGTGGCTAAAGCAAAGGGGATTTCCTAGTGGCAACCGACGAAGGCACCGCGAGGCTTGGGCGCATCATATTCGCGAACACCGTCAACCGCTGCGCATCGTTTGGTCAAACCCACGCGAAAGCTGTTTAGCCGGCATTGACTCGCCGGCTGCGCCGGAGCGGAAAAATCAGAGCTGGGAAGCAGGGGAAACAAGGAACAAGAGTGTGAAAAACGCGGGCCAGCCGTAACGACTCAATGAAGGGTTCGCCCGGCTGCGCCAACGCGGCGGATCAGATTGTCGCCCCGCCCTTACTTCAGCAGCGGCGTCACCGTCGTGACCACCTGATACAGCCCGACCGCGGTCATGGCCGCAGCCGAAACCCACAGGCAGACCCGCCAAAAAATGCCGGTGCGCAACGCCGGATCGGCCCGGCGGTAGTTCAACCAGAGCGCCGCCAGCGCCAGGAACGGAATCATCATGCCCTGCGCGACGGCGCCGACGAAGACCAGCGTCACCGGCGAGCCCCAAACGACATAGAGCAGGGTCCACACCGCCGGCACGAGGACGCAAAACCACTGAATCATCCTCTGGCGGTCCGTCTCGGCGGAGAAGGTCCGCACCTTGAAGACCACCAAGGCATCCGCCATGAGGCGGGCGTTCGAAGCGGTCGCCACAAAAATCGTGGAATAAAGCACCGCCACCGCACCAATGAGAAACAGCCACAGGCTCCACGCCCCGAATGTTTCCACATACATCGCGGAAAGCGTCTTGATCATGTCGGCGTTGGTTACGTCCAGGCCCTTGGCGTGCAGCACCGCCGCTCCGAGCAGATAAAACGCAATCGTCGCACTCGTGTAGATCGCGCAGGAGACCCACGAATCCGCCTTGAGCACGCGCATCCAGCCGCGGGCACGCTCGGCCCAGGCGACGCTCCCGTCGGGCGGTCCGACATGCCGTGCGTAACCTTTTTCCAACACCCAATAGGGATAATAGATCAGCTCCGAGGCCCCCACGCCGATGATTCCGAACGCCGCAAACGCCACCGTGAACGTCCCCGGCAGATTGAAACTGAAGCCGTCGGCCAGATTCTTCATCGTCACCGCATACGGCGTGAACTGCAACGCGATCACCGCGACCATCGTGCAGAGGGTGAACGCCACGACCATCCACGTCGCCGCCACCTCGACGAGCTTGTAGCGCCCGACGACGAGGAGCACTGCGGTCACCACCCCGATGATGACCGCGAGGACCTTGGTCGAAAGGTTGATCCCCGCAATCGCCATGACACTCGCAACCCCGCCCACCATGCCCGCGATCTGAAAAATCGTCGCGGCAAACATGATCGCCCACAGCCACAACAGCCACGAGACCACGAGACGCGGGCCGGGCACGAGGTTCATCGTTTCGAGCGTCGTGAGTCCGCGGGCCAGCGTGAAACGGCCCAGCTCGATTTGGATGAACACCTTCAGGACGCAGCCAACAATGATGAACCAGAGGAGCGTGAAACCAAAACTCGCGCCGAGCTTGGGCGTCACGATCAATTCGCCCGAGCCGACAATGGAGGCGGTGATGATGAGCCCGGGACCGAGTTGCCGGAGAATTCCGCCGACCGAAGTCGGAGCGGGGTGCGTCGGCGAAGGCGTGGCAGGGTGCATTTTTGTGCGGAGAGTTTTCGGGGTGAGGTCGACCGGGCGTGAACAAAGGACCCAAGCGCACCGTCCGCGCAATCAAACAACGCACCACGCCGCCATTTTTCCGGCCGGTTCTCCCCGCGGCCCGGAATGGAACGGGGCGTTGCCCGATCCTTCCGGCTTGGCCGTGCGCTTGACCCACCATTCTGTCGTAGCAAGATCGATTGTCGGGGCGGCGGCATTCCTGCCGCCGATTCATGGCCCGACGACCTTGGGCGACAGGAATGTCGCCCCTCCGAGCGGTGCTGCCCAGCTTAGATTTTGGGGTGACGGCAGCCGCGCGCTTTCGTCCCACGGGGCACGGTACCAGCCGAGGAACATCTCGTCGCACGCCGATCACCCCAATGCACGGTCTTGCCCGGATCGAGATTGGCGGGGATGCGCCGTGAGTTGTCCCAACTTCCGGTCACCCGCGGCCCCGACCTGCGCACTTGCCAAACCCATCCACCGCGGCGATTCTTCCTCCTCCACCCTCCCCTGCCATGCCTTCCTCTATGTCTCGCCGCACCGCACTTCGCAATATCGCCGGCGCCGCCGCGCTCGCATCTCTTCCTCCCTCCCGCGCCGCCGAAAAGGCCGCGAAACCCGCCGCCTCGGGCGGTTCGATCCGTCAATCCGTCTGCAAATGGTGTTACAAGGACATTGCGCTCGACCCGTTCTGCGCCGCCGCCAAGGACATCGGCCTTGAGTCCGTCGAGTTGCTCAACCCCGAGGATTTTCCGATCCTCAAGAAATTCGGCCTGAATTGCGCCATGGTGAGCAATCCCACCGCGAAGACGCCCCAGGGCGTGAGCGTCGGCGGGATCGGCAAGGCCTGGAACCGTCTCGAGCACCATGATACGCTCGTCGCGAGTTATGAGAAGCGCATCGCCGAGGTCGCCGCCGCCGGTTTCGAAAATGTGATTTGTTTTTCGGGCAACCGCGAAAAACTGGACGACGAGAAGGGCCTCGATAACTGCGCCATCGGTCTCAAGCGCCTGATGGCGTTTGCGGAGAAAAACCGGATTAACGTCATCATGGAACTCCTCAATTCGAAGGTGAATCATAAGGACTACATGTGCGATCGCACGCCGTGGGGGGTCGATCTCGTGAAACGCGTCGGCTCCGAGCGCTTCAAGCTGCTCTACGACATCTACCACATGCAAATCATGGAGGGAGACGTAATCCGCACGATCACGGACAACGCCGCCTATCTCGGCCACTATCACACCGCCGGCAATCCCGGCCGCAATGAGTTCGAACCGCAGGATCAGCAGGAGCTCAACTACCCGCCGATCATGCGGGCGATCAAGGCGACCGGTTTCAAGGGCTTCGTCGGTCAGGAATTCATTCCGAAGCGCGATCCGCTGACGTCACTGCGCGAGTCGGTGAAGTTGTGCGCGGTGTAGGCAGCCCGCATTCTTCCCGCTCTGCTTGGTTTTCGCATTTTCCCGACCGCCAACGCATCGACGTTCCGGCGTGAGCTTCGAGTTCATGCGGGCTTAGACAAAACCGCCAAGCGGTTTTGCATTCAGGCGTCGTACCGATAGCCCACCCCGTGCACCGTCGCGATCACTGACGTCGCCCCGGGCGACGCCTCGATTTTCTTGCGCAACTGCGCCACGTGCTGATCGAGTGTGCGCGTGGTGCCAAAATAATCCACGCCCCAGACGGCGTTCAGCAACGCATCGCGGGTGAGGACCTCACCCGGGTGGGCCGCGAACACCTCCGCGAGTTTCAACTCGCGCGCCGTCAAGGCTGTCGTCCGACCCGCAATCACCGCGTGGAACTTTCGGCGATCAATCTCCGCAGCACCGAGCTGAAACGTCGGCGGCAGCTCCCGTCCGCCGCCCTTCTCTGTCACCCGCCCGCGCCGCAGGAGCGCCTCGACGCGCGCGAGCAACTCATGCACGCCGAACGGCTTGGTCACGTAGTCGTCCGCCCCCAGCTTCAGCCCGACCACCTTGTCGATCTCCTCGCCCTTGGCGGTGAGAAACAGCACCGGGACGCGTGAGCCGCGGGCGCGCAATTCCCGGCACACATCGTAGCCGCTCGCCTTGGGCATCATGATATCGAGCACCACCAGTTCAAATTTCTCCTGCGGGAAAATCCGCAGCGCCTGCGCGCCGTCGCCCGCCGCCGTGACCGCGTAGCCCTCGCTCTCGAGCGTCGCCACGAGCCCGAGGCGGATGTTGGTGTCGTCCTCGGCAATGAGAATCTTGGCCTTCATGATGGAAACCGGAATTGGACACAGAGGACACCGAGGGAGACGGGGAGGTCACAGAGCCATGCGCCTATGGCCGAACTCCGTGACCTCTGTGCTTCCTCCGTGCTCACTGTGACGACGGCTGTTTCTGATGCTTTCATGGCAGCTCCAGGATAAATTCCGCTCCGCCGCCGGCGCGCGGCACGTAGCGCACTTCACCGCCCTGACCGCGCGCGAGCTGCCGCGCGATGCTGAGCCCCAATCCCGCGCCGCTCTTTTCCGCCGTCAGCGCGTCGTCCACCCGGTGGAATTTCTCGAAAATTCGTTCGCGATGTTCCAACGGCACCCCGGGCCCGCGATCCCCCACCCTCACCTCGGCTCCGCCGCTGCCTCGCGCGACGAGCATGACGGAAACCTCGCCCCCGGCCAATCCGTACTTCAACGCGTTGTCGATCAGGTTGAGCACGATCTGCTCGAGCGCATCCCGATCCGTGAAAACCGCGACCGCTGTGTCCGGGAAATCGCGGCGCAACGTCAGTCCCGCCTCGGCCATGCGGGGCGCCAGGGTCTCGAGCAGGCGCGTAAGTTCCACCCGCAGGTCCACCGGCTCGCGGGAATATTTCTTCCGGCCCTGCTCGAGCCGGCTGAAATCGAGCGCGTTGTTCACCAGGCGCGCGAGCCGCTGCGTCTCGCGTCCAATCGTGCGCAGGTATTCGCCGCCCTGCGTTGCATCCCGCACCCGACCCTGTTCGAGCAACTCCGAATACAGCCGGATCGTCGTGAGCGGCGTCTTGAACTCGTGCGACACATTGGCGACGAACGACGTCTTCTGCGCCGCCTCGGCCTCGCTGCGCCGCGCCTGCCACAGCAGCAGCGATCCCCCGGTGAGAATCGCCGCGACGAAAATCGCAACCAGCAACGCGCCCACCCAAAAAAAACCCGCGCCGCCACCCGTCTCCGCCGCCCCGGTGAAATACGCCACGACTTCCCAGCCCGGCAGCAACGTCGCCGCGAGCGGCACCCGCACCGCCGGCTCGCCGGCCGCCGGCAAGACGCCGCGTTGGTGCAACACGCGTCCCTGGCTGTCGCGCAGCGCGTAGCCCTCCCCGAGGCCGACCTCGGCCGGCAACGCGCCACTCAGCCGGCCCACGAGCGCCGCAACGCCCAACTCCACCCCCCGAAACTCCCCGGCCCCACCCGGGCGCACCCACCCGATCACGTGCAAGCGGCCCTCGAGCATGCGCGGCTGCCAGCCGCGCGTATCCGGCAGACTGTCCTTCTCCAGCTTGGCCGCAGCCGACTCCACTCGGCCCAAAGTCACCGCAGAAACGCCCGCCGGAGCCACCTCGGATTTCTCCTGCTGTCGCGATCGCGCGGCGGCAGGCAAGGGAGAGGGAGCCATCGGAGCCGCCGCTGCCGTCGCCGTTGGGGCGCTGTCCGCGAGGGCGTAGTCGCGCGAACCGGCCGTTTGCTGCAAGTTCCGGCGCGCCGACTGGGCCTGCGAAACATTCTGGGCCGCAAGTTTCCGCACTTCGGACTCATCCTTCGATTTCTTCTCATCCTGCTCCTTGGCCGCCGATCCGATGGAAACTTCCGCCGGGCTCCACGGCGGGCGCCGCGCGAACTCGCGCGAGAACCGGCGCAGGAAACCCTGGGCCTCCTCCTCCACCGCGCCAACGGCGGGTCGCACCAGCCGCCCATCGGGCAGACTGCGAAACGTCGTCCGCACGAGCGGATTGCTCCGCTCCCAGCGGTCGAGAAACGCATCCAGCCCCACGTCCGGCGCGGTCGCCAGGGTCTCGAGCAGGCCAGCCTGCGCATCGCCCACGAAGAGCTCGACGTTCTCCACAATCAGCCGGGCTTGCGCCGTGAGCGCGGCCCGACGGGCCTCATCGAGGTATTCACCCTGCTTTTGCAGTCGCGCTTCTTCGCGCTGGAGCAGGAAAATCGCCGCGCCTCCCACCACGAGCGCCGGTACCAGCAACAGGAGCCAGTAGAGTAGAATGCGGCGCGAGGTGGGAAGCACGGCGGGAGACTAGTTTAAACCGGCCAATTGAAAAGGAGGGAAACGGAGGAGGCTTCGCCTCAGACCACAGGACCACGAGACCTCGTGCAGTCGTAGAATCGTGGCGGCAAGGCAGCTTACCGGACCGGCGACTGCTGGTTCATCGTCTGGGCGGCCTCGGCGCGGAAACTCTTGCGCTCCGAGTTGTCCAGTCCGTCGCGTTCCAGCTTGGCGGCGGCCGGCGCGGCGGCAGCGGCCACCTGGCCCACCGCCACATTCCCATAGGTGTCCGCCATCTTCTTTAGCTCCTTGGACCGCTCACGCATCACTGCGGCGGCCGCCTCGCGGCGGTTGCCGTCCACCAGCACGATCGCCTCGTCCTTCGCCACGGCGATGACGTTGGCCGCGTAGTCGGTCTGCACCTTGTGGTCCGCCGACTTCACCACGGCCGCACGGTTTTCGCTGAACTGCACCTTTCGCTCGGCGCTCAATCTGGTTTGGCGCTGACTCAGCGCATCCTCATAACTGACCCGCGCCCGGGCGATCTCGATCTCCACGCCGGCCCTCTCCGGCGCGACCTCGACCTCGACGAGTGCAAATTTCTCCTGCCCGCCGTAGAGCTGGTTAAGCGAAAGCTCGGCCCGCTGGCCGCGGATGGAACCCTCGCGGCCGACAAACCGCAGCGGCCGCACCCCGGCGGGAAATTCGATTTCGATCACGACACGGCGCGCGACGACGTTGAGCACGTCACCGAGCTCCGCCGCGAAGATCCGCGAGAGATCTCCGCTGTGTTCCACAAAATAGGTATTGCCGTCGCTGCGCTGGGCGAGGCGCGTCATCAGGTCTTCATTGAAACCGAGTCCGAGGCCGATCGTCGTGACCGAGATGCCCTCGCGCCCGAGCGAGGTGCCGAGCCGGCCCAATTCTTCCGGCGAACTCGGACCGACGTTGGCCAGGCCATCGGACAGCAAGATGACGCGGTTGGTGTAACGCCGGTCTTCCATGTGCCGGCGCACCTCGACCGCGCCGCGCGCCACGCCGCCGTGCAGCGCGGTGTTGCCCCCGACCTCGAGGCCGTGGATGGCGCGTTCGAGCCGGCGACCGTCACCCACGCGCTGGGCCGGCACGAGCGTCTGCACGGCGGTATCGTAGGCGATGAGCGCCACGATATCGTCGGGCGCCAGCCGCCGCACCGCCTCGAGGGCGGCCTCGCGCGCCCGGGCGATCTTGTCACCCGCCATCGAGCCCGAGCGATCAATCACAAGGGCGATGTTCACGGGCGGTCGCGCGTCGCGCCGCGGCAGCCGGAGGCAATCGAGGGCTATCTTCACGACCGCCCGTTCGGTGGTTTCGGCGGGTAAGATGCCGCGGTCGACGTCGACGCGAAGCCGGACAGCTTCGGAGCCGTGGTCGGCAGCGCGGGCGGTGGACCTGCTCGAGAGGGCAAGCGACATCGCGCCGATGAGCGCGACCGCGACAGTGAGGTGGAGATGATGTTTCATAATTTTGTCCTTGGTTTTGACCCCAGGAGTAAACCACGAAACGCCGCACCGGTTGTCAGTGAGTGGTCAGCGAATTGTCAGGAGTTTGTCATGCGCAGGGTTTGCTGCGCAAAAACCTAATCGCGCAAACCCCTCCGACACCTCCGCGCTGGCACGATGGGCGAATCTTGAGCTGGGAAACTTCGCCGCGTCTCACAGGAAAATATCCGTGAGCCTGCGACGTCCGAAGGGGCTCGACGGACCACGGCAACTGACGTAGGTCGAACCGCACATCATGAATATGGGACGCGTTCGCACTTCTTTGCAGTGGGCAATCCTCTTCGCCGTCGCGCTCGTTTGCGCCCGCGCGCAACCGTCGCCCCCGGCGCCGCATGATTTCGAAGTGTTGGAGAAATCTATTCTGGAGTTGCAGGCAGCCATGCACGCCGGAGCGTTGACGTCGCGCCAACTGGTCGAGCTCTACCTCGCTCGAATCGCGGCCTATGATCAACCGGGCCCGGCGATCAACGCCATGGTGGCAACCAATCCGCAGGCGTTGGCCGCCGCCGACGCGCTGGACTTGGAACGACGCGCCCGCGGCCCACGGGGCCCGCTGCACGGCATTCCGATCGTGGTGAAGGACAACTACGAAACCGTCGAACTGCCGACGACGGCCGGCTCGATCGCGCTCGCGACCTTTCATCCGAAATCCGATGCGTTTATGATTCAGCGATTGAAGCAGGCCGGTGCCGTCGTGCTGGGAAAAACCAACATGCATGAACTCGCCATGGGCATCACCACCGTCGGCTCGCGTTTCGGCCAAACGCGCAACCCCTATGATCTGGACCGGAACCCCGGAGGTTCGAGCGGCGGAACAGGCGCGGCCGTCGCGGCCAATTTCGCGGCGGCAGGCATGGGCAGCGATACCTGCGGCTCAATTCGAAGCCCGTCATCCCACAACAATCTGTTTGGCCTACGCGGCACACAGGGGCTCTCCAGTCGCACCGGCATCGTTCCTCTCTCGACCACCCAGGATATCGGTGGCCCGCTGGCCAGGTCGATCACCGATCTGGCGTTGATGCTCGACGCAACGGTTGGCGTCGATCCCGCCGACCCTGTGACCCGCGCAAGCGAAGGTCGGATCCCGAAGTCATATCGGGATGCGCTTCGCGGCGACGCGCTAAAAGGAGCGCGCTTGGGAGTCATCCGGAGCCTGTTTGGGACCGCACCCGAAGATCAGGAGGTGACTGACCTCGTCAACAAATGGCTCGCCACTTTGAAAAAAGCGGGTGCCGAGCCGATCGACATTGTCATTCCCGGTCTCGACGACCTGCTGCGTGACAGCAGCGTCATCCCAGCGGAGGCCAAGTTCGATCTGGCCGACTATCTGGCGCGCCATCCCGCGGCGCCCATCAAATCGATCGGGGATATACTGGAACGTGGTCTGTACCACGTTGAGCTCGAGGCGCGCTTTAAAACTAGAAATGCGGTCGAGAAGCGCGACACCGACCAATACCGCCGGGCACTCGTCAAGCGGACGGCGACGCGGCACGCGGTGGAAGCGGCCATGGAGGAAAACCGCGTGGCCGCACTGCTTTATCCCACGCTGCGACGAAGACCCGCCCGGATTGGAGATTCGCAGGGCGGCATCAATTGTCTGTTAAGCGCGACCTCCGGCCTTCCAGCGCTGGCGGTGCCGGCGGGGTTTACCGACGATGGAGTGCCAATCGGCGTCGATCTGCTGGGCGGGGCATTCGCCGAAGCGGAATTACTATCGCTCGGTTATGCCATCGAACAAGCCACGCAGCCCAGGCGGGCGCCGTTCAGCACGCCCGCGTTGGTGAGTGGAAAGGCGCCCAGACCGAAGTCGTGGAAGACCAGCCTGCTGCTTGAAGACGGCGGGCGCAGTTCCGTTGATTGGGTTTATGACCCGACAACTGGCGGCTTATCTTACTCGCTGGAACCGTCATCCGCCGCGCAAAACGACCTGTTGGCGATTTGGATTCATCGCGGCGGTCATGTGAAGTCCGGGGCCGCGCTCCACCAGATTGCCGGCGGCAACACCCCGCCGCGCGGTGTCGTGAATTTGTCGTTTTCCGGACGCGCCGATCTCACTTCCGGACAACTGCATTTGCGGACATACACCGCCCGCCGCCCCGGCGGCCTTGAACCGGTACCACTGGTTCTTCCCTGAATCCGTGGCGGCGCCGAAACCCTGCTACATCAACGCCACCTTCGCCGCTTCCATCACCACGGCGAAAGGTGCTTCTGCGGCGCTGCCGAAACGCGAATGGCGCGTGAGCTTGGCGGTGATGAATGCGGGTGAGGAAATGCCGCATAAAAATCGCGCCATCTGCCGCGCGCCGCCCAGCGCGCGGGGATGCTCGGCGCGCAAGGCGTTGAGGTCTTCCCGGGAAAACACCACGGCGGCCTGCGCGCGCTCCAGCTTCGCCGGCGGATCGCCGGCACATGAGCCACAGTGGCCACAATCCCGGCCGAGCTCCTCCCCGAAATACCGGAGCAACCGCCGTACCACACAGCCTTCGCCCCCGGCAAGTCCGGCGACGGCCGCCACCCGCGCGATGTCGCTGCTCTCGCGGGTGGCAAAACGCTGCCGCAAATCCCGCCACACCTCCGCCAGATCGTCGGGCACGCGGACCACGCGGTAGCCTTGTCGCACCCCCGCCACCTGGAGCTCGAGGTCGCCCTTCTCTTCGAGGTACGTGAGCGCCTTTACGACACGCTCGCGGTCGCCGTCGAGCGCCGCCGCAGCCTCGGCGAGCACCACGGAATTCCAGACCCGGCCCACCTTCGCCAGGGCGAAGAGCTGCTCGAGAAATGAGCGGCGATCCGCATCGAATCGCGCGAGAATTTCCTCGGGCGTGCGCTGAAACCTCCACTGATACGTCGTGTAGAACGGTGCCGTGGCGGCAATCAGGCCGTCGAGTTCGAGGTAAGTGAGCGCGGTCGAAACGACGAGTTGGCGGATGTCGTGCCGTGCTGACAATTCGTAGGCGGAGATGTCGAAGATCGCACCTGCGGAACGGCCGGCGAGCAGCTCCTTGAGAAAATCGCGCAGGGCCTCCGCCGTCGGCGTGTCGCCGTACGTGAAGTTTTCCAGCACCGTGAGGTCCTCCGCCGCCGCGAGGATTTCGCAATGAGACGGCGCGCCGTCGCGGCCCGCCCGCCCGATTTCCTGCGCGAAGTTCTCCACGCTCTTCGGCAGGTTGTAGTGAAAAACGGCGCGGATGTTCGCCTAGTCGATGCCCATGCCGAAGGCGATCGTCGCCACGACGATGGTGTTATCTGCGGCCATGAACCGATTTTGCACGGCCTCGCGGGTCTCCGCTTCCATCCCAGCGTGGTAGGCCTCGGCAGCGAAGCCGCTCGCGGCCAGGGCGGCGGCGACGCTCTCGGCCGTCTTCTGCAGCGTCACGTAAACAATCGTCGGACCGACCGGTCGCGCCCGCAGCCGTTCGATCAGCAGGCCGATCCGGTCGCGCGGCGGGCAGGCGGTCACGCGCAGAAAAAGATTGGGCCGGTAGAAGCCCGTGTGCACGTGCGCCTCGGGTGAGATGGCAAATTCGCGGCAGATGTCCTGGGCTACCGCCGGGGTCGCCGTCGCGGTCAACGTCAGCACGCGGCCCACCTTGAGCTCCCGCGCATAGCGCGCGAGCTTGAGGTAATCGGGTCGGAAATTATGCCCCCACTCGGAGATGCAGTGCGCCTCGTCGATCACCAGCAGATCGATCGCCAGCGACTTGAGCCGGGAGAGAAAGCGCTCGTTGGAGAATCGCTCCGGCGCGACGAAGAGGAGCTTGAGGCGGCGGTCGCGCAGTCCTTGCTGAATTTCTTCGAAGGCCTCGCGGCTCACGGAGGAATCAAGTCGCGCCGCCGCGATGCCGCGCGCGAGCAGGAAATCCACCTGATCCTTCATGAGTGCAATCAGCGGCGAGACGACGACGGTGAGCCCGTTGAGCAGGAGCGCGGGCAATTGGTAGCAGAGGCTCTTGCCGCTGCCGGTCGGAAACACCGCCAGCGCCGACCGCCCGGCGAGCAGGTGCGCGATCACCGCCTCCTGACCGGGACGGAACTTTTCAAAACCAAAGCGATCACGAAGAACTGCGCGCGCTGCTTCCATCCCAATTACATGTCGGGTGCCAACGGCGGCTGCAACTCCCGGGCCCCAAACCGTTATACCCAAATTTGGGTAGATGTGTGGCTTGGCAGTCCACGCAGCCGCACCCACGACCAGATGGTGCAAGCCGCGCGGAGCGGCGTGCAGAACATCGCGGAAGGAAGCAAGGCAAGCGGCACCTCCAAGAAGATGGAGCTCAAGCTCACGAACGTGGCCCGCGCCAGTCTGGAAGAACTGCGCCTCGACTATGAAGATTATCTACGGCACCGCCACTTGCCGCTCTGGCAAAAAACCGATCTGCGGCGGGCGGCGCTGGTGGCACGGCGCTGCACCACAGCTGACGCCGTGGCGGCGTGGGTTCGAGAGGTACATGGACTGAATGGGCAAAATGGACCGGAGGGCCAGCTGATGCCGAAGGGCACGCCCATGAAGTCCATCGTGTCCATCCGGTCGACCTTCCCTGAACTCGCGGCAAATGCCGCGTTGGTCCTGATCGGCGTGGCCTGTGCACTCCTGGACCGGCAAATCGAGGCGCAGGCCACCGCGTTCACCGACGAGGGTGGCTTCACCGAGCGGTTATACCGTATCCGAACAAGACGGAGAATATATGGCCCCGGGTGAATTAACCTTCGACGCGGTCGCGCTTGCCGCGGCCCGAAATATCTCCGCTACGCGCCCGCCAACAGCCGCCGCAGCGTCTCATCCACCAGCTTCGGGTTGGCCTTGCCTTTCGCGGCCTTCATCACCGGGCCCTTGAGGCCGTTGATCGCGCTTTCCTTGCCGGACTTGAATTCCGCGACCGCCTTCGCATTCGCCCCAATCGAGTCACGGCACCATTGCTCCAGCTCGTTGCTGTCCGTGGGTGCCGCTTTCAATCCCCGACGCTCCGCGATGGCGTCCGGCTGATCGCCCGTGGCAAACATTTCGCTGAAAACTTCCTTCGCGGCGTTGGCCAGCACCGTGCCGGCATCGACGAGTTGCAC
The DNA here is from genome assembly GCA_005792355.1 of Opitutaceae bacterium. GTDB lineage: Bacteria > Verrucomicrobiota > Verrucomicrobiia > Opitutales > Opitutaceae > ER46. The sequence continues at coordinate 49,770 of SXSC01000394.1, read as the reverse complement.
GAGCGCGGCCAGCTGCGCGGGGCGGACTTTCGCACCGGCCAGGGCGAGTTTCGCGTGGCCCAGCTCCCGCAACAAATCGTTCACGATCCAGTTCCCGACCGCCTGCGCCCGCCCGGGCCCGGCCAGTTTCGCGGTTTCCTCGAAATAATCCGCCAGCGCCCGATCCCAGACGAGCACAGAGGTTAGCGTGTAGGGCAGTTGGTACTGCGCGATGAATCGCCGCTGTTTCTCGAACGGCAGCTCGGGGCATTCAGCCTGGAGGCGCGCCTTCCAGGCCGCATCCACGACGACCGGCATCAAATCCGGATCCGGAAAATAGCGGTAGTCGTGGGCATCTTCCTTCGTGCGCAGCGACTGCGAGGTGCCTTCCATGCCGTCGTAATCGCGGGTCTCCTGCACGATCGTGCCACCGCGCTCGAGCACGCCGAGCTGGCGCTTGATCTCGTGCGCGATGCCGTCGCGCACAAACGAGATTGAGTTGAGGTTCTTGAGTTCGACCTTGGTGCCCAGTGTCGTCTGCCCCACGGGGCGGATCGAGATGTTGGCGTCGCAGCGGAGCTGGCCCTTCTCCATGTCGCAATCTGAGATCCCGCCGCAGATCATGGTCGCGCGGAGCGAGGTCAGGTAGGCGTAGGCTTCTTCCGCCGAGTGCATCGCCGGGTCGGATACGATCTCCATGAGCGGCGTGCCGGCGCGGTTGTAGTCGACGAGCGAGTCGCTCGCGCCGTGGTTCAACTTGCCGACATCCTCCTCGAGGTGGATGCGGGTGAGCGGAATCAGCTGGTGCCCGCCCATCAGGTTGCGCGCGGCGCCCGGCAATTCGATTTCCACCGCACCGCCGAGGCACATCGGCTGGTCGTACTGCGAAATCTGATAGTTCTTCGGGGAGTCAGGGTAGAAATAGTTTTTCCGGTCCCACTTGCACACGGGCGCTATCTGGCAGCCCAGGAGCAGCCCGGCCTTGATAATGGCGTCGAGCGCGGCCTTGTTCATGACCGGCAACGCACCCGGCAGGCCGAGCACCACGGGATCGGTGAGCGTATTCGGCTCGTGTCCGTAACCGGCCGCCACCCGCGTGAAGACCTTGGAGGCGGTTTTGACCTGGACGTGGACCTCCAGCCCGATGACGGCTTCGTAGTTCATGGAATCGAGTCGGATTGCGACACAGAGGTCACGGAGGAGACACAGAGATCACAGAGCAAGGCGCCGCAGGCCGCGCGTCAGGACCGTGGAACGGAGGTTCAGCAGCAGACCGATGTGGCAACCGGTGAATTTGAGGTAGGTCAGAACCTGTGCGTCATGTACATCGAGCAACGCGTCCACAGTCTTCAGCTCTACCACGACCATTCCTGCGACAAGAAAATCGAGACGGTAGGCGTCGTCGATGACCAGGTCCTTATATTTTATCGGGCAAAGTTTCTGCTCTTCGAATGCCACCCCGCGCAGTCGTAGCTCATAGGCCAGCGCGCGCTGGTACGCTGACTCTAATAATCCGGGACCTAGTTCCCGATGAACTTCAATGCCTGCACCGATGATCTGCTCTGTGAGTTGATCGATTTCTAGATTCATCTCTGTGTCCTCTGTGTTTCCTCAGTGCTCTCTGTGTCGAAAAATCATAGTGCCGGATGCCGCTTGTTCCAGTCGTGGGCGCGGTCGTAGGTGTGGGCGAGGGCGAGGAGGTCGGCTTCCTCGAAGGGCCGGCCGATCAGTTGCAGGCCAATCGGGAGACCGCCCGTCGTGAATCCGCCCGGCACACTGATGGCGGGAAGCCCGGCAAGGTTCACGCCGATGGTGTAGATGTCGCAGAGATACATCGCCAGCGGATCGGATTTTTCCCCGAGCTTGAATGCGGGAATTGGCGAAGTCGGCGTGAGGAGCGCATCAACCTCGCGGTAGGCGTTGAGAAAATCCTGCCGGATGAGCGTGCGCACTTGCGGGGCGCGCAGATACGAGGCGTCGTAGTAGCCGCTCGAGAGCACGTACGTGCCGAGGATGATCCGGCGCTTGACCTCGGCCCCGAAGCCCTCGGCCCGCGACTGAAAATAGAGATCGACGACGTCCTTCGCGTTTTTCGAACGATGCCCGTAGCGAATGCCATCGAACCGGGCGAGGTTCGACGAAGCTTCGGCCGTCGCGATGATGTAATACGTGTCGAGGCAGTATTGCGTGTGGGGCAACGATACCTCGCGGATCTCACATCCTTGCGCTTGGTAGAACTTGACCGCCCGCTCGACGGCCGCGCCAATTTCCGGATCGAGGCCCTCGCCGAAATATTCCTTCGGAATGCCAATCCGCCACGGACCGCTCCGGGTTGCGAGGGCGGCGCGGTAATCCGGTATTTCCGCCTGGAAGGAGGTCGAGTCGCGCTCGTCGTGACCCGCAATCCCGCCCAGCACAATCGCCGCGTCCTCCACCGTGCGCGCGAGCGGCCCGATCTGATCCAGCGACGAAGCGTAGGCGACCAGGCCGTAACGGGAAACGAGGCCGTAGGTTGGCTTCAGCCCGACGACACCGCAAAACGCCGCGGGCTGCCGGATCGAGCCGCCGGTGTCGGAACCGAGCGCCGCGACCACTTCGCCGGCAGCGAGGGCGGCGGCGCTGCCCCCCGAGGATCCACCCGGTACGCGGGTGACGTCCCACGGGTTGGCGGTCGGGTGAAACGCGGAATTCTCCGTCGAGGAACCCATTGCGAACTCGTCGCAGTTGAGCCGGCCCCACAGCACGGCGCCGGCCTGTTTGAGACGCGTGGTAACGGTGGCGTCGTAGGGCGAAACGAAATTCGCCAGGATCTTGCTCCCCGCCGTCAGCGGTTGTCCGGCGACCGCAATCACGTCCTTGAGGCCGACGGGAATTCCGTCGAGCAGGCCGCAAGCCTCACCGCTGGCGCGACGCGCATCGGACGCCGCCGCCTGGGTGAGCGCATCCGGTTCGTCGCGCGAATTGAAGGCCTGCACGCGTGCGTCCACCGCCGTGGTGCGGGCGAGCACGGCGTGGGTCAACTCAACCGCGGAGATTTCCTTCGCGGCGAGAGCGGCGGCGAGCTGCGTGATGGACTGGTAGTGAAGTTGGGCAGGCATTCCAGCAAGATGTCTCAAACAAAAGGCAAGTAAGGTAACGACGTGCGAGGGGAACCCGATTCCCGTTCCCTTGGTTACCTTCTGTTCAGCTTCGGGTCATTCGACGACCTTGGGCACCACGATCATGTTGTCGCGCTGGGCCGGCGCATTGCGCAGCGCCTGGTCCACCGGGAAGCCGGGCCGCGCGACATCGTCGGCCCAGACATTGACCACGGCAAAGGCGTGGGCGCTGGGCTCGACGCCGCTGACGTCCACCTTGCTGAGCTGCTCGATGTGATGCAGCACACTCCCGAGCTGCTGCGCGAAGGTCGCTTTCTCCTCTTGCGTCAGCGCGAGGCGGGCGAGCTTGGCGACATGGTCGATATCGAGAGAGGGAATCGTTGCCATCGCTCAGGATTTCCGTCTGGCCGGTCTTATCGCCTCGACGGAAGCGAGCAGCGTGGGGTTCAGATTACGGTAGCCCTTGCCATCGTCCCAAATTACACGGCCAGACATCGTCACCGAAAGAACATCGGGATTCGTGATCTTGAGCATCTCGCCGGAGTGGAGGCGGATCACAAAAGGCTCGAAGGGTGCCTTGTGCAGAGCCTCCCGAACTTCATCAACAAAGGGAAATTTGAGGGCGAATTTCATGGTAAGTTCCGCAGACCAACGCTCGCGCCGTCAGGCGACGAGTTTCCGCTTCTCGGGAAAATCGATCGACGCGATCAAGGTGGCATTGAGAATCCGCATCCCTTTGCCCGCATCGAAAACGATGTAATTCGATTGGGTGACCGTGAGCACATCGGGGTTGGACACGGTCAGTTTCTCCCCGGAATGAAGGCGGAGGACGAAGCGGCGAAAAGGCGAGAGGTGAAGATTATCCCGTAGCGCTTCGACGATATCAAATTTCAATGCCAGTTTCATAGTTACTTTCTGATTTGATAGGAGGTATTCTTGCCCAGGTCATCCTGGATTTTCTGGAACGCCGCGCTCACTTCTTCGTCGGTCAAAGTGCGATCCGTCGCACGGAAGACAAGGGCGAAGGCGAGGCTCTTCTTCCCTTCCGGCAGGCCGGGCCCCGTGAAGACATCGAAGACGCTCACGCGCTCAACCGCGAAGGCGCTGCCCGCGGCGCCCCGGGCGATCGTCACGAGTGCGCGCTGCACCTCGGCTGCCGGCATCGCCTCGTCCACCACGAGCGCGAGATCGCGCAGCGCGGCCGGGAAGAGGCTGAAATCGGCGAAACGGCGGGCCGCGAATCCGGGTGGGAGCTTCTCGGGCAGGATCGCGAAGATCCCGGCGTAGACTTTCCCTTCAATCCCGAGCGACTTCACCATGGCGAGGTTCAGCAGACCGAAGCGCGCGGTCCAACCTTCTGAGATGTCCCCCGTCGCCGTGGACTGGCCTTCCTGCCAGCCAAAATGCGCGCCGGCCGTGGGGACCAGCGGCTGGCCCGTCAGCTCAACACCTCCGAAAGCCGCCAGCGCGGCCACATGGTGCTTCACCGCATAGAAATCGACGGCTTCGCGCTGGCGCCAGACGCGCTCGCCCAGCGGATCGGCCACCACAAATGCCGCGGCCGCACATTCGAGCACGTGTCCGTTGGTTTCCATGAAGACCCGTCCGGTCTCGCCCAACCGCGTCGCCACGACACCCCGTGACTGGTTCAGCTTCAGCGACTCGAGCAGTCCCGTGATCAACGTCGGCCGCAAGTGCGTCTGGTCGTCGACAAACGGATTGGTCAACGCGAGTTCCTGCACGGCGGCCTGCGAGACCCAGAGGGAGATTTCCTTTGCCGGACGCAGGGTGGTGTTGACGCACTCGTGAAAATCATGGCCGACCAGGTAGTCGGTGGCGCGCCGGTTGAAGAGCGTGATCGGATCGTCCTCCGCCGGGAGCCCGGGTGATTGCACGACCGTCGCCGGAATCTTCTCCGTGCCGTAAAGCCGCAGCACTTCCTCGACCAGATCGATCGGGCGATCGAGGTCATCCCGCCAGCTCGGAATCGTGACGGTCCACGCCGGACCGCGCCGCGGGTGGGTGGTGGGCTCCTCGCGGGCGATGGTGAGCTCGAGCGACTCGAAGGCCGCGCGCATCTCGGCCGCCGGAATGTCGAAACCAAGCTTGTCCGTGATATAGTCGTGCGTGACGACAATTTCACGCTGCCACGGTACGTCGCCGCCGACCGAATACGCGGGCCCGGCCACCTGGCCACCGGCGGTTTCCAAAATGAGGTCGATGGCCCGCCAGGCGGCCTCATGCACGCCATGGGGATCGACCCCCCGTTCGAAGCGGTACGCCGAATCGGAGGAGAGCCCGAGCTTGCGTGAGGTCCAGCGGATCGATTGCCGCTTGAAAATCGCGCATTCCAGCACGAGGTCGGTCGTGTCGGCGCCCACGCCGGAGTTCTCGCCGCCCATGATGCCGGCGATGACCACCGGGCGCTCGGCGTCGGCGATGACGAGCATGCGGCTGCTCAGCAGCCGCGCCTTGCCATCGAGGGTGGTGAGCTTTTCGCCGTCGACCGCCCGCCGGATGACCAGCTGGTTGCCGGCGAGTTTGCGGGCGTCGAACGCATGCAGCGGCTGGCCGGTCTCGAGCATCACGTAGTTGCCGACGTCGACGACATTGTTGATCGGGCGCAGGCCGACGGCCTTGAGCCGCTCCTGCATCCAGGCGGGGCTGGGGCCAATTTTGATGCCCGTGATGAGATGCGCGGTGTAAAGCGGGCAGTCCACCGGATGGTCGACCCGGACGGATGTCAGCAGCTCGGGGCGCGCGGGCGCAGCGGAGACATCGCCGCGGAATTTCTCCTGCGGATAGATGAGCGGCAGCTTGAACCAGGCGGCGAGCTCGCGCGCGATGCCGAGGTGCGACTGGCAATCCGGACGGTTCGGGGTGATTTCGAGGTCGAGGACGATATCGCCCGGCGGCAGCGCCTGGTTGATGGGCGTGCCGAGAGCAGGCCGGCCGTCGAGGAGGAGGAGGCCGCTGTGCTCGCCGCCGAGTCCGATTTCATCGGGCGAACACATCATGCCCTCGGAAGCCTGGCCGCGAATCTTTGACAGCTTGATTTCGAAATTGCCCGGCAGCACGGCGCCGGGGAGCGCCACGAGGACGCGGTGGCCGGCGTCGCAATTGTGCGCGCCGCAAACGATTGTTTTCACGCCGCCGGCGGGCCCGACGTCGACGGTGCAGACGGAAAGCTTGTCGGCGTTCGGGTGCCGGGCGCGGGTGAGGATTTCGCCGACGACGACGTGGTCGAGAGGGGGCGCGCCGGTGGTTTGCACGGATTCGACCTCGAAACCGAGGAAGGTGATGGCACGGGAGATTTCCCCGACCGAAGCGTCGAGGGCCACGTAGTCGCGGAGCCAGTTGAGGGAGATTTTCATAGGAATTTCCGCAGGAAATTCTTCAGGCAAACTGTTTCAGAAAGCGCAGATCGTTTTGGTAGAAGTACCGGATGTCATCGATGCCGTAGAGGAGCATGGCCAGACGCTCGAGGCCCATGCCGAAGGCATAGCCGCTCCAGATTTCAGGGTCGTACCCGACCGCCTCGAACACCGAGGGATCGACCATGCCACAGCCGCCGATCTCGATCCATGGCTTCTTCACCTTCGGGAGATGGGTCGCCGTCAGATCGACTTCAAAGCTCGGCTCAGTGTAACCGAAGTAATGTGGCCGGAAACGGGTCTTGGTGTCTTTGCCGAGGAGCGACGCGAAGACGTAGTCGAGCAGCGCCTTGAGGTCGCGCACCGTGACGTTCCGGTCGACGTAGAGGCACTCGAGCTGATGGAAATTGGCGCTGTGGGTGGCGTCGGTGGTGTCGCGCCGATAGACGCGGCCGGGCGAGACGATGCGGATGGGCGGCGGGCCCTTGAGCATGGTCCGGATTTGCACCGAGGAGGTGTGGGTGCGGAGCAGGTACTTTTCGTCGGAGACTTTCTTGGAAACATTGCCGAAGCGGGCGGCCGCGGGAAAGTAGAACGTATCCTTGTCATCGCGCGCCGGGTGGTCGGCGGGCGTGTTGAGCGCGTCGAAGCAGTAATATTCGGTCTCGACCTCCGGGCCATCGGCGACGGCGAAACCCACCTTGCGCAAGATCCGGCACATCTCCTCGCGCACCAGGGTGAGCGGGTGCATCGTGCCCGGGCCCGGATCCGGCGAAGGCAGCGTGGGATCAACCGCCGGCCCGAGTTGGGCGGCGAGTTCGGCGGACGCGAGGCGCGCCAGCGCGGTGTCGAGGTGGGCCTGCAGCTGCGTCTTGGTCTCGTTGATCAGCTTGCCGACGGCGGGCCGCTGTTCCTTGGGGACGGCGCCCATCTGTTTCATCAGGGCCGTGAGTTCGCCATTGGGGCCGACATAGCGTGCCTTGGCGGCCTCGAAATCGGGACGTGTGACAATCCCGGGCAGTTCGGCCGCGGCTTTGGCGAGGAGGGCGGAAAGTTGGTCTTGCATGGAAAAAGTGATTAACAAACCGGCCACTCGTTCTCGTTCTTCGTAATCGTTCCTCGTTCTCTCGATATAGCCAAGATAATGAGAAAGAGAACGAAGAACGATTAAGACAAAAAAGAAGGACGGCACCTCGTGTTGCGAGGCCCGTCCTTCCTGAAATACCAAACAGGGAGGCGAGCCCGCCAGGGGCTCGCGTTGACTGAGACTCAGGCCTGCTTCGCGGCGCTCGCCTTGGCCTTCAACGCGTCCTGGGCTTGTTTGACCAGGCCATTAAACGCCACCTCGTCGCGAATCGCGAGGTCGCTCAGCACCTTGCGGTCGAGCTGGATGTTCGCGGCGGCCATGCCCTCGATGAAGCGGCTGTAGCTGATGCCGGCGTTGCGGCAGGCGGCGTTCAGACGCACGATCCAGAGAGCGCGGCGGTCGCCCTTTTTCTTGCGGCGAGCCGCATAGGCGTATTGCCAGGCATGCTGGACGGCTTCCTTCGCATAGCGAAAGAGCTTGGATTTACTGCCGAAGTAGCCGCGGGCGTACTTCAGGACTTTCTTGCGACGCTTGCGCGAGGCGGGACTATTTGTTGCACGAGCCATGTTGGGTTATCCTTTTAGGTTAGTCGCGCGCAGGTCGGCTGGGAATTTCACCCGCGTGCGAAGTTTAGGTTGATGCGCGTTGGTCCGCTAACGAGTTAGAGACCAAACGGCAGTGCGCGCTTGAGCATTGCGGCCTGACCCTCGGCCACCAGCTTGTCGCGGGAGGCACGTCGCTTTTGCTTCGTGCTCTTCGCGCCAAGCAAGTGACGAAAGCCAGGAGTGCGGCGCACGAGCTTGCCAGTGGAGGTAAGTTTGAACCGCTTGGCTACGGACTTCTTTGTCTTTTGCATGGAGAGCGGTCGAAAACAGAGACGCGCCCCACCCTTGGCAAGGCTTTTGTCCGACTTTTCCCTACATCTTCAGGAATAGCTGCGCGCCCGGTCCGAGCGGCCAGCCCAGATAGGTCCAGAGAATCAGGAGCAGCGTCCAGCCCACCATGAAGCAAATGGAATAGGGCAGCATGAGTGCGACCATCGTCCCGATGCCGGTCTTGGGCTCGTAGCGCTGCGCAAACATCAGGACCAACGGGAAGTTGGAGGCCAGCGGCGTGACGACGTTCATCACACTGTCGCCCACCCGATAGGCCGCCTGCGTCAGCTCCGGCGAATAGCCGAGCAGCATGAACATGGGGACAAACACCGGCGCGAGAATGGCCCACTTCGCCGACGCGGAACCGAGGAAGATATCCGTGCTCGCGGTGAGCACCACGAGGCCTATGACCAGCGGCACCGGGCCGAGTCTGAGCGACTGGAGGATGGCCGCACCCTTCACCGCGAGGATCACGCCGACGTTGGACCAGGCGAACAGGTTCACAAACTGCGCGATGAAAAACACCACCACCAAATACGGCGCCGCAAGTTCCATGGTCTTCTGCATGCCCTTGTAAACGTCGCTGTCGCTCCGAATCGTCCCCGCGATCGCACCGTACGCCAGCGATGGAAACAGGCCGAAAACGAAGATGAAAAATACCAGGCCGCGCACAAAATAGGAATGAATGAAGCCCGGTTTCGCGGGATCTTGGAGCACGCCCTCCGCGGGCAGCAGGCCGGCGAGCACCAGCGCGACCAGGACGAGGAAGACGGCGAGCGCCCCCTGCAGGGCCCGCCGTTCCGCCGGCGCCAGCGGTTGCAAGGCCTGCGGCTGCATCTCCCCGCGGTACGGGCCAAAACGCGGCTCGACCAACCGCTCCGTCACCACGGCACCGATGGCCGTGATGAGAAACACCGACGTCCCGAGGAAATAGTAGTTCGCCATCGCATTGACCGTGTACTTCGGGTCGATCAGGCGGGCGGCCTCCTGGGTGAATCCGGCGAGCACCACGTCACTGGTGGAGATGAGCAGGTTGGCCGCAAACCCGCCCGAGACACCCGCGAACGCCGCGGCGAGTCCCGCCAGCGGATGCCGGCCGATGGCGTGAAAGAGCGCCATGCTGAGCGGCAACAGCAGCACGTAGCCGATGTCCCCCGCGGTGTGCGACATCGCCCCGCACCACACCACCACCCAGGTGAGCAGCCAGCGCGGCGTACAGTGCACAATCAGGCGCAGGCAGGCGCCCAGCAGCCCGGAGTGCTCCGCCGCGGCCAAGCCGAGCAGACAGACGAGCACCGGGCCGAGCGGCGCAAAGTTCACGAAATTCGGCAACAACCCCAGAATGATGCGCTGCAGTCCGTCGGCGGAGAGCAGGTTGAGGGCGCCGATGCTCCGGTGCGTCAGCGGATGCTCCACGCTCACTCCGGTGACACTTAGGATCCAGGACGCGACCACCATGATCACGCAGAGGATGATAAAGAGCGAAGCCGGATGCGGCAGCAGGTTTCCCGCCCACTCGACTCGCGCGAGCGATCGCTGGAAGAACGACGGGGCGGCGGGCGTGGGATTCTCACTCATGGCAGCGCCTTCCGCGCGAGTGGCTCGCGCGCCTGCGCCGCGACCGCCTGCGCGAAACCGGTCAATTCGTCGCGCAGGGTCGCGAAGCGCGGACCGCGTTCGCAGGTCGCCTCGTTGAGGTAGAGCCCGCGATTGATCTCGATTTGGATGCTGGTGCGACCCCTGGCCGGATCGCCATGGGTGCGGATGATATCGGCACCGCGATAGGGATCGTTGATTTTCACCCGGTAGCCAAGCTGCGTAAAATACTCCGCGACCCAGACCGTGAATGCCGGCGAGGCCGTCGTGCCGTCGCGATCGCCGATGACGAAGTCGGGGCGCGCGGCGCCCGCGTCGCGGTTCATGGCGTTGCCGCGCGACTTCATCGAGTGGCAGTTAAAATGCCACACCGCGCCGTGGCGGCGCCACGCGGCGTCGATCATTTCACGCAGCGCGTGGCGATACGGAATGAAGCACTCATCGATGCGCCGGCGCACTTCGGCCACGGAGAGCCGCCGGTCATACATCGGCACGCCAGGCAGAGCGAAGCGACGGATAAGACCCATGCCGCGGCGCGCGTGCTCGCTCAGCTCGATCGGCTCGGGCCAAGGCGAATCGAGGAGCTCCGGGTCGATGTCACTCACGGCACGATTGGCGTCAAGGTACGCGCGGGGAAAGTTGGCCGCCAGCAGCGTCGCACCCGTCGCCGGCACCGCGCCGAACAACTCGTGAACGTAGGCATCCCAGGTCGTGCGGATTTGCGCCCGCGTGGCCGCCGGCGCGAAATCCGAAGGGTAGGTGATGCCACTGTGAGGCGAATCGAACACCACCGGCGCGGCCGGACCGGTCGGCTCCGTCAGCACGAAGACCGGATTGAGCTCAGTTGGCGGCATCGGGCGGGCGGCGCGCGGCCTCTTAGTCGCGATAGTTTAACGCCGGCGGACGATCCCCGAGCAGCGAGGCATACTTGAAGTCCCCGCCGCGCCGCTTGTGCAATTCGGCTTTCGCCTGCGCGACGATGTCGGGCCGGGTAAAGTAATCGAGCATCGTCGCCGCCATCGTCTTCGCCGCGACGTTCATGCCCTTGAGGCCGAGCGTCGTGCCGCCACAGGCCACCGCCTGCCAGCTGTGGGCGGGAGTGCCGGGCGCCCAGGTGGCCGTCCGCACTCCCACCGTCGGCACCGTCCAACTGACGTCGCCCACGTCCGTCGATCCCCCACCCTCGCGCGGCGGATTCGGATTAAACGGGGCAATCAACGCGGCGGCTTCCGGCGCGGGCGCCTGCCCGAAAACGCTCCGCCCGATCTTGAGCGCAAAGGCGCGTTCCTCGGCGGTGTAGGTCACCCCGCCGACCGCGGAAAGATTTTCCTGCATGATGCGGCCGAGCACCTCATTCGGCAGCAATTCGTAGACGCCGCCGGTGACCTCCCAGTCCACCTTGGTGCCGGTGCCCAGCGCGGCACCGGTCGCCGCCTGCGTCACGCGCTCCCAGACCTCGGTGACGATCTCCCGTCGCGGACTGCGCACATAATAATACACCTCGGCGAAGGCGGGCACGACGTTGGGCGCCTCGCCCCCCCGCGTAATGACGTAGTGGATGCGGGTGCTGTCGGGCACGTGTTCGCGCAGCAGATTCACCATGTGGTTCATCGCCTCCACCCCGTCGAGCGCCGAGCGCCCCCGCTCCGGCGAGGCGGCGGCGTGCGCCGCCACGCCCCGAAACCGAAACTTGCCCGACTTGTTGGCCAGCGACGGCATCATCGTGATGCCGTTGCGATCGCCCGGGTGCCAGTGGACCGCGACGTCGACGTCGTCGAAGAGCCCGGCGCGCACCAGGTAGACCTTGCCCGAACCGCCCTCCTCCGCGGGCGTGCCATACACGCGCAGCGTGCCCTTCTTCCCGGTCGCCTTCAGCCAGTCCTTCACCGCGACGGCGGACTGCACCGAACCGGCGCCAAACAAGTGATGACCGCAGGCGTGGCCCGCGGTCGCGCCCGCCCGTTCCTTCTTTTCCGGCACCGCCTCCTGCGACACGCCGGGCAGCGCATCATATTCCGCGAGCACGGCAATCACCGGCGAGCCGCTGCCGAAGCTCGCGACGAAGGCCGTCGGGATCGCCGCCACGCCGGCCCGCACGGTGAAGCCTTCCTGCCGGAGCTGCTCCTGCAACAGGGCGGAACTCTTCACCTCCTGGAAGCCCACCTCGGCATAGTGCCAGATCTTGAGGGCGATCTCGTCATAGGTCGCCTTGGTGGCGTCAATGCGCTGGAGGACTTCGGGTTTGGTCGTTTGCCCCGCAAGGGGCAGTGCCGCCGCGAGGGCGAGAAGGAGGAGTTGTTTCATTATCCACAGGGTCAAATTCAATTGGAAATCTTCTCGGAGGGCTGCGCTTCGTCGCAGCCGTTTCTAGAAGTGAATTTCGCGGCGCCGACAAAGCCCATTCGACAGGCTCAGGGTCCCGGACGGCGCCCTCCGACGTAGTGCGTTCTTTAACGAGGTCGCTGTCAGAACTGGCGCGTGAGTTCGATCGACCACGTCCGGCCGGCGAAGAGGCTCGAGTGGACCGAAGTCGAGTATCCCGCCGTATCGGAGGACAGGGGAGGCTCCTTGTCGGCGAGATTCACCACCCCGAGCCGGATCGAGGAACTGCGCAGCCACTTGTTCGCCTCGCGCGGGAAACGGTAACCGACCGCCGCGTTGTAGCTCGTGACGTCACTCACCCGGTAGCGGTACAGATAGTTTCCGCCGTCGAGCTGCTTTGAAAGGTAGCGCGGCGCGCCGAGGTTGTTGTACACTGTAGCGGTCGTGACCGCCGCCGAATCGGCAAAGCTGCCAACATAGTATGCGCTGAGACTGCCATTCCACTGGCCCTTGCGCCAGGTGACCATGGCGTTGCCGCGCCACCGCGTGGTCCCCTCCACATCCATGCGTTCGATCGTGGACGGGGCCGCGCCAACGGCACTGCGAATCTGGTAGCTCTTGATCAGGTAGCTCCAGTCGGTGTTAAAGGTAAGCCTTCCGACCGGCAGCGTCGGTAGTTGATAGGCAAGGCTAAGGTCGACGCCGCTGACATGCCCCTTGGCGATATTCTCGTACGGGGCACTGCGGGAGAGAACCGTGCCAACGGCGGCGACCTGCTGGGCCGCCGGCCGCGTGGCGTTGTACGCGGCGAACGCGGCGATTTCCTGCACCGTCGGCGCATTGCGCGCAATCGACGGATCACCCTTGTAATTGGCGGTGCCGCTGCCGGCGTCGATCTGCGCGACTGTGCGACCGGCGGCAAGCTGGGCAGCCGTATACGCGCGCAACAGGGCGTTGTCAGAATCGAGGATCTGAGTGTCGAGTCTTGCGCCGACGACATCGGACTGTTCGATCTTCCAATAATCCACCGTGACCGAAAGACCCTTCACCTTCGGAACCTCGAGCACGATGCCGGCGCTGCGCCCCTCGGACGTAATTGGCTTCAGCTTGGTGTTGCCCGAAGAATAATTGCGCATCGGGTAGGCCGCCGTGCCCAGAGTCTGGGAAAGGTACGGATCGACGCGCCCGGGCAGGCTGTCGAGGGTCCACTGCGTCGGGGCATAGAGCGTCGGGAGATTAGGGGCCGCAAAACCGCGGTTCAGCGAACTCCGTACCATCAGGCTGCGGACTGGACGCCAGTTGGCGCCAAACTTCGGCCGCGTGGTTGTGCCGAAATCGCTGTAATTCTCATACCGGGCCGAGCCGGTGAGTTCCAACGAGTCGATGAGCGGTATCCGCTTTTCCCGCGCGACCACCGGAACGACGGTTTCGACGTAGGCGCTGTAGACCGTGCGATCGCCGGCGGAATCAGGTTTCGGGGAAGCGAGCACGAAGTCGTTATCGTTGGGATCAAGCCCTGAGTTCGCCGGATTCAAGCCCACAAACGGCGCCCGCTGATCCTTGAACTGCTCGCGCCGAAACTCGCCGCCCGCGGCGAGCGACACCGTATTTCCCCAGTAACGAAACAACGGCCCGGCCGTGCGCAGATCGGCGCTCGTGATGGCGGTGAATCCATCGCGGCGCCAGACCTGCACAAACGTGTCGAGCACGCTCTTCGGATTGCGGTACGGCTGGTCGGCCACGACGGCGTTACCCGCGACCCGGAACGTGGAGCCGAACGGATTGAACGCCGTGGAGTCGCTGCGCTGGAGAGCCGCCTGCAGCAGCGACTCGCGCACCGCGTGGTTCGAAAGGTCCGCCGAATACGCCCGCGTATAGAGCGCGGCGGTGTCCCACGTCCAGTCCTGGCCAAGCTTCCCGCGCAGGCCCGCCACCGCGCGGTAGATGCCCGAGTGCACCGTGACGTCCTCCGCGCCGTTGTCGATCAACGACACGGAATAGAGCGTGGCAACCTGCGGCGTGCCCGTAAGGCGCGCCGTGCCGTCGGCATTGGGCGCGCCCGTGGGGCTGTAGAAGCGCGAACCGTAGGGATTGAACGGACTGTTGATCGAGAGGGGAGCGGGCCTTTCGCCCGTCGGGGCGTTGAGGTTGATCGGCTGCCGCACGAGCGACGTGTTGGAGTGGTAAACCGAGAAGTCCGCAAACGCGGTCACGCGGTCGTTGAGATCGAATTCGAGGTTGTTGAACCAGTTCAAGCGGTCGCTCTTGGTCTGGCCGAGATTCTGGTACCGGGTGATTGGGAAATAATATTCCGGGTTGTTCGCCCGGCTCGGCCCGGTGCCGGTGAGCGTCAGCACTCCATTGACCGGCCGGAAATAGGTGGTCGCCGTGCTGGCCCCGACGCGAAATGTCGGATAGATGCCGATCGTGGCGCGGTCGTCGAACGCGCTGCCCGGGACATTAAAGGGCGCCGGGGCCAACCCGGAGTGATCCGCGTTTTTCGTCCGCGCCCGCTCGCTGTAAGGAATGTCGGCGCGCCTCACATAATCGAGCGTCGTCAGCCAACGGGCCTTGCCGCCGGCAAAGGCCTGTCCGTGTGTCAGCGTGCCTTGGATACTCTCGCCGCTGCCGTGTTCGGGCATGCCGAAGCGGGTGCGCACTTCGGTGCCCCGCAGGTCGCGCCGCGTCCGGTAGTTGATCACGCCGGCGACCGCGTCCGATCCGTAAATCGAAGAAGCCCCGTCGCGCAGCACGTCGATGCTTTCGAGCCCCTGGGTGGGCAGTTGGTTCACGTTGGCGTAAGAGGCGAGCTGACCCGCGTCGGGCGACGTGGTGGGATGCGGGGCGACCCGGCGGCCGTTGAGCAGCACGAGCGTATAGGTGGCGCCGATGCCGCGGAGGTTGACGTTGGCGTTGTCGCCGCGGGAATTGGCGCCGCCCGAAGTCGACTCGTTGAGCGGCACATTGGTGAGTTGCGGCAGCGCCATCAACATCTCCACCGGCGTAATGGCATTGCGCGCCTCCATGAAGTCCTTGCTGAAAACGGTCACCGGCAGCACCTGCTCAAAGTCGAGCCGCTTGATGTTGCTGCCGGTCACGGTGAACGCCTCCAGTTTGACGGCGTCCTCTTTTTTGGCGGCGCCAGAGATGACTGGGGTGGAGGTGGCCGGCGCAGACTGAGCGCCAGCCGTCGTAACAGCAAAGGTCAGCGCCAGTAGCGCCAACGCGGTCCGATCGAGGCAGGTAGTGACTGTTTTCATGTATGGGTTGATTTGGTGGGCATCTGGCTGAGCTCCCGCTCCACCCGGGTCAGGATGGAAACCGACATCGTCGTAAGTCGGGATGGGAATCGCCAGACGGTGCGGTGATTGGAGAAAATTGCAATCACCGCGCGCAACTCCGATCAACCCGGCCGGGCCAGGCCAAGCCTATTTTAGGTTCACCTCGGCCGAGTCATGCGTGATGCGCAACTCGGTGCCGTACCGACGCGACAGGTCCGCCAACCGGGAGAGGATAGCCGTCGCCTCCCCGCCTTGGGCCAGGAACGGCGCGCCGCGCGCTTCGCCTTCCAGCGCAAGCACCAGCGGTTTCAACCGCACGGCGCTGAGGCGACCGCCGGTGAACCGCACGTCGACGACCGCGCTGTTCCACGTCAGCGGGCCGTAGCGGTCCAGGCTTCCCGCCGATTGGAAGATGTAGTTGCCAAGTCCGTAGAGAATCGGCCGGCCCTGGTAGATTTCGATGCCGTGCAGCGCGGGATTGCCGTGCGCGACAAAAATGCCCGCGCCGGCGTCGATGAGTTGCCGCGCCCATTTTTCCATCCAGGCCGGCGTTTCAAAGCGGTCGATGCGGCGCTCCCGGCCCGGCGGTCCGTCGTGTCCGCGGGGCTCGCCCCAATAATGATTGTGCTGATAAACGATCACCGTGCGCGCCCGGGCCGCGGCTTCGCGGACGGCATGCAAGATGCGATCCCGGTGCTCCGGGTTGAGGGAACCATCGGGTTTTACCTCGAGGAAATTCACGCCGGCCCTGGCGGTTCCCGCCCACGTTTCCGGCGTGAGTTGCACCCCGCCCGAGGCCATCGCCACGAGTGCGACGGTGCCGCCGGGCGTGTCGAGGATCGCCGCACCGGCGGCCTGCTCCGCGTTTGCCCCGGTGCCGGCATGGGCAAAGCCGAGACGCGCCACTTCGCCGCGCGTGGCCAGCAGGCCGCTCTCGAGGAGGTCGAACGCATGATTGTTCGCGAGCGAAAGCAGGTTGAATCCCATCGCTTTCAGGCAGTCCAAAACCGCCGGCGAGCCGTAAACCGACGTCGCGGAACGCGGCGGGCCCGTGAAGCCGAGCGGCGCGATCGACGTTTCCAGGTTGGTGAACACGACATCCGCGCCACTGAGGTAGTCGCGGGCCTGCGCGACCGACTCAGGTACAATCGTCCGCAGGTCTTTTTTCACCAACGCCTGGCCGACCAGCATCACGCGGAGATCACCCCGCCCGGCTTTGCCGGCCGCGACCGGCTCAGCCGCGGGTGCCGGCGCACCGGTCGCGATCAAAGCCAGCGCGGCGATGAGGCGTGAGAGTCTAAGCGGATGACGCATGGGGTGTGACGCAAGGGCCGGAGCGAAGCGCGGTCAGAACCGTTTGGTCAGCTCGACATACCAGGCGCGACCGCGCGGGTCGCCGAAGCCGCGCATGTAACCATCGGCATCGCCGCCAAGCGCAAAGGGCGGCTCGACATCGAAGAGGTTGTTGACGCCCACGCGAACGCTGGAGTTTCCCAGCCAGCCTTGCCCGCGAAATTGTCGGCTGACGCTGAGTTTCGAGATCCACTGGTCTTCAACGATGAGGTAACCCTCGCTGGAAATGGCCGGACCGGTGGCGGTGGTGGTACGGACAAACGGATCCTTCGTGCGCCCGGTATAGTCACTGACCCAACCGGCCGACCAATCGCCTCGTTTCCAGTTGAGCGTGAGCGAGCCCTTCCATCGCGTGTTGCCGTCGGTCCAGCTCAACTCGCTGATCGGTCCGCCGGCGACGAGCTGTTCGTCGAACTGCCGCAGATGGGATGCTTCGGCAGTGGCGCGAAAAGCACCGAAGCTCGTCTTCGGCGAGCGGTAGCCGATCAAAATGTCGACGCCCGACAATTTTCGGCCGGCGGCATTCAAATAGGATTCGCCGACGAAGCGGATGGAGCCGACGGTCGCCCGCTGTTGGACGCGGGGCCGGGTGGCATTATAGGCGGCGAACGCCGTCTGATCGGCGGCGGTGACCGGATTGCGAATGATATTCGGGCTGCCGGCTTTGCTCAGGTCCACAGTCGTCACCGCTCCGGTTTGCTGGGCGGCGTTGGCCGCGGTCAACAGGGCGGTGTCCTCGGCAATGATATTGCCGGCATCCAACCGCGTGATCGCATCAGTCTGCTCGAGCCGCCACCAGTCAATGCCGAAGGAAAAGCCCTTGAGCGCCGGCGGCTCGAAGACCGCGCCGACCGTAAACGTTTCAGATTCCTCGGGCTTGAGGTTGCGATTGCCCGTGCGGAGCGAAACACGACGACCGGTCGTGCCGTCGTCCGCGGAACTCGTCACCGCGGCACGGTAGGCGTCGTTGACGCCAGTGATGCTGCGCTGGGCGGCGGACGAAAACAGCGAGGCGAGATTGGGCGCACGGAAGGCCTGATTGAAGGAACCGCGCAGCATCACCCAGTCGAAGAGGCGGGCCGAGAGGCCGACCTTGGGCTTCGTGGTATTGCCAAAATCTGAATATTTTTCGTGGCGCACGGCACCGGAAAATTCCAGCGACTGCATGAGGTCGCCCTGGCGTTGGCCATAGAGCGGCGCGACCACTTCGGCAAAGACGGCGGTGTTGTTGCGCCGGGCGTCGGTGTTGTCGGTCGGGCTGACCTGGATGTAGTTGTTGTCACCCACCAGGCGCGCCTGGAGGCCAAGGGCGCTGACGTCGGCGGCCGTGAGCCGGCCGGATTCCGCGTCGCGGAAATCGACATAGGTCTCGCGGCGATATTCGCCGCCCGCCGCCAGCCCGATCGGCCCGGCGGGCAGCTCCCAGAGCGCGCCGTTGACCCGGAAATCGAGGCTGCTGAGTTCGGTCTCGCCGCGGCGGTAAAACGTGCCGCGCAGCGGGGCGATGACGGAGTCGGGGTTGACGAAGCGTGCCCCGCTCGTCGTGAGCGCACCGCCGACGACGGCGAAGGTCGTCATGAACGGATTCAGCGCCGTGTTATTGGTGCGCTGCGCGGCATCGCGGAGCTGGCTCTCCTTGATCGCATTGGATTCGAGGTCGGTGGTTTCCGCCCGCGAATAAAGCACCGCACTTTCCCAACTCCACCGGTCGGAAAGCCGTCCACGCCAGCCCGCGAGCGCCCGCATCGTCTCGGAGCGCACGTCGATCTTGCGCGGGCCAAACTCCGGCAGCGTGACCCGCGAGAGCACCACATCCGAGGGCGCGCCGGTGAGCCGCGGCGTGCCATCACTGTTGGGCGCGCCGGCCGCGTCGTAGAAGCGCGTGCCGAAGGGGTTGTAAGGATTCCCGGCCGAGACGAAGATGTTGTTGTCCGCCGTGCCGTCGACGCGCGACGGCTCCCGCTCATTGTGCGAGTCGCCCCGGTAGTACGTGAGGTCGGAAAAGAACGTGAGATTCTTGCTGAACTCATGATCGAGCGACGCATAGAGGTTGTGGCGCCGGGTCGCCGGGATCAGGAAACGAAAATCATTCAGGTTCATGTAATACGCGCCCACCGCCGAGTTCACGCTGCGATCGGGTGTCGTCGCCTGCAGCGTGCGAGTCGCGGAACCGGGTGCGGTCGGCACGAAAAAGAACACGCCGGTGGCCGACACCTGCGTGGTGGCGACACCGGCCGGTCGGGAACCGGTGACCGTATTCGCCGCCGTGACTGTCCCGCGTTGAAAGCTGCCGAAAAATCCGCGATCCGAGCGCAGGTCCACGCTGTTGTCTGCGGTCGAGCCGTTCCACGGGGCCGGGGCGCGCAGGCGGTGGTCGACATTGCGCGCGAAACCGCGATCGGAATTTCGGATCTCCCCGCGGTCGAGAAAGTCGTAGTTGAACACGAGTTTGGTGGCACGGTTCTTCGATCGCACTCCTCCCGCGATCGTCGCCCGCCATTCGGTGCCGCCGCCGTGTTCGGTCGTGGCAAACCGGGTGGCCAGGCTGATCCCGTCATAATCGCGGTGCAGGATCGTGTTGACGACACCGGCCGTCGCATCGGTGCCGTAGACGGCCGAGGCGCCGTCGCGCAGAACCTCAATCCGCGCGATCGCGGCGGTGGGCAGGACGTTGATGTTGGTGCCCATGCTCGGCACGCCGATGTTGCCCTCGGGCATCGAAATGGGATGCGGCGCGATGCGCCGGCCGTTGAGCAGGACGAGCGTATTGCCGGAACCGAGACCGCGCAGGCTGACGGTCGCGATATCTCCGCGCGCATCGGCGCCCGAAGCCTGGCTCTCGCCGATCGGCACGCGTCCGGCCTGCGGCAGGCTCGCGAACAACTCCGCCGGAGTCGCCACGCCGCGCAGCTTGATGTCTTCGTCCGTGACCACCGTGACCGGCAGGGCTTTTTCCTGTTCGAGTCGTTTCAGGTGGGAACCGGTGACCGCAAACGCTTCGAGCTTGATCGTCTCGCCGCCACCGGCCGGTTTAGGCGTCGGCGTCTGTCCGTGCATGGAAGCCACGCCGGCGAGCAAGGCGGCGAAGCCGAGTGGCAGGCAGGCAAACTGGTGGGAATATGTTTTCATGGGTGTGGTGGGGGAATTGCCCGGGGGATGGGTCTTGCCAAGGTGAGAGCCCGTCACGGCGGGGCAAGCACGCCAAACGAAATTTCCGCAATTTTTTGGCGGCGGCCATCGATCCCGGTTGCCTCTCTCTCCTTCCGCTTGCTCCCGGCGCGACCGCCAGCCGCCGGCCGCCGGCGACCCGCCGCCTCAGTGCCCCGCCGCCACGTTGGTCCGGCGCGGGTCGGCGTAGCCGGTCAGCGTGCCGTCGGCGTTGAATTCGACGGCGTTGACTCCGCCAAAATGCCGGCCCGTGCCCGCCGCCTCGCGCAGCTCGACTCGCCAGCCGAGCGTTCGCAGCGCCTGCACGTCCCCGGCCGGCAGGGACGCCTCGGCCTCGAACGTATCCGACTCTCCCGCACGTTCTCCGGACTGATAGTGCACCCGGGTGTCGCCAATCGCGGCGGCCAGCGGACGGTTCAACGCCAGTCGATCCAGCAATACCTGCAAGAGGGCGGTGGGAATGCGGGACGAAC
This sequence comes from Opitutaceae bacterium, assembly GCA_005792355.1. Taxonomy (GTDB): domain Bacteria; phylum Verrucomicrobiota; class Verrucomicrobiia; order Opitutales; family Opitutaceae; genus ER46. The sequence goes on along the minus strand of SXSC01000394.1, from coordinate 29,164 downwards.
CGGGAATCCCGATCGCGAAAACCGGTCTGCCCTCCCGGAGCACAATCGTCGGCCCGATGGTGCTGCGGGGGCGTCTCCCGGGCGCGACATAGTTGGGGCCCTGCGGGCCGGTGGTCGCGAAATTGCTCATCGAGTTGTTCAGCACGACGCCGGTGCCCGGGGGCACCACCCCCGCGCCAAAATGCAGGCTTTGGGATTGGATCGCGCAGACGATGTTGCCCGCGCGATCGACCACGATGAAGTGCGTCGTCGCCGCCATCGCGCTCTCATAAAAGCGCAATTCCTCCTCACGCGCGTCCCGGACCGCCACCTTTTTTCTGGCCCGCGGCGGACCAAACGCCCGGGCCCGCAGGTCCGCGATGGCCGCGGGCGCCAACAGCTGCTCCAGCCGAAAACGCGACTCCGGCACATCCCCGATGTTGCGTGCGATCGCGGGATAAGCCTCGCGCCAGACGCGCCCGATGAGGTCGAGGTTGGCCGCGGTGCGCAGCGGGCCACCACCGAAGGTTTCCTTTTCGAATACCTTCAGGATCGGTAGAAAAAGCGCCGCGCCGCTCGACGGCGGCGGCCCGCACTGCAGCGTGTAGCCGCGAAAGTCCATCGTGACGGGCTCAACGATGCGCGCCTCGTAGTTTGCAAGATCGGCCAGCGTGAGCGACCCGCCGCCCTGCTGCACCGCCGCCACGATCGCCGCCGCGACCGCGCCACGGTAGAACCCGTCGCGGCCCCGCTGCGCCATCGCTTCCATCGTCCGCGCCAGGTCCTCGTTCGCCAGCCGGGAACCGACGGCCGGCAACCGGTCGTGCGGCAAATAAAGCCGGGCGATCTCAGCGTCGCCGCGGCGCAGTTTTTTTTCCTGTTCGGCAAAATGCTCCCGGCTCTTTGGCAGGATCTGAAAACCGGATCGCGCGAGGACAATCGCCGGTTGCACGACCTCGGCCCAGGGTTTCGCCCCCCATTTTTGGTGGGTGGCCCAGAGTCCCGCGCCGAGCCCCGGCACACACACCGCGCCATATCCGTAGCTGCGCTCATCGGTCGGACGATTCAAGTAGGCCGCTACATCGATCGAGCCCGCCGCATCCATCGCCTCCACCGCATGCGTCTTGCCCGTGCCCGCGTGGAAGTAGAGCAGCATCAATTTACCTCCGAGGCCGGAGCCGTAGGGCTCGGCAACCCCGACTGCGAGAGAAGTCGCGACCGCGGCATCGACGGCGTTGCCCCCGGCCTTTAGGACGGCGAGCCCCGCCTCGACCGCCTGCGGGTGCGCAGCCACCACCATGCCGTGCGCAGCCGTGACCGGCCTCACCGCCACCGGGAGGCTGGCTTGGGCACCGACGATCAGAATCAACGGGAGTAGGCAAACGGCGAGGCGACGCATCGCGCAAAATTTACCGTCAAGGCTCGTCACGGCGAGTCCAGAGTTGCGCCGTGGGCGAGCCTGATTCGTTCCGCTCGCGGTCGGCCATCAGGCTGGCTGAGCCGAGAGGAGCGGTTCCCTACGTTTGCCGGTCACCGCCGCCGAGAATCCGTGACGGGAGGAACAGCACGGCTTTCACCAACGCGAGCAAGGCCTCCACCAGGGTTCCGACCATGCGGAACGGAATCGAGAGCAACCACAGGATCGGCCACAGCACCAACAACAGCAGCGCGATGGGCCAGCACAGCAGGAGGACGATTGCCCAAAGCAGGAGTGCGATGAGGAATTTCATGCGCGGATCAGGATTGCCTCCAGAACCCGCGAATCGCGGAAAAGTTACAGGCCGGGCCGCCTCTCGTCTGCCTGCGTAAACAATCGCGCGATGGCCAGCCGCGAAGCCCACCATGACGAGCACTTGTTTCTCCAGCCGGCAGACCCGGATCACTTCGGCTTGGCGCTCTCGAGCCGCCCCATCACCTCGCCCAACAGGAAGATTGAGCCCGTGACCACCACGACGTCCGCGGTGCCGCCGACCGTGCACTGATCCGGTCCGGGAAAAATGTCCGCCACCGTTCCACGCACGACCCGTCCGCGAAATTCCGCCGGCACCAGGGCCGTCAGCTCGTCGTAGGAGCAGGCCCGCGGCTGTTGCGGCACGACGAAGTGAATCTCCCGCGCATGGCGCGCGATCGTCTCGATCAAGGGCCGCGCCCGCGCCGCGCCGAGCACACCCGTAATCACGACGGGTGCCCGGCCGGTTTCAGCGACGAGGTGCCGCAGATTCGAGTCGAGCACCTGCGCACCCTCCGGGTTGTGCGATGCATCCAGGATCGCCAGCCGCCCGCCAAGCGACACGCGCTGCCAGCGCCCCGGCCAGTCCACGTGCGCGAGGCCGCGGGCAATCGCGGGGCCCGTGATATTCCATTTCCCCTCGAGGGCGCGCGCGGCCAGCGTGGCCGTCGCCGCATTCCAACGCTGGTAGTCTCCCTCGAGATTGGTGTGCGGGTAGCCGTCGAGTTCGTGACCAAACACCTCCTCCACCGATCGCACCGGAGCACCGCGTTCGCCGGCGATCGTCCGGATGACCGTTTCCGCCGCAGCGGGCACCCGACCCACCACCACCGGCCGGCCCGGCTTGATGATGCCCGCCTTTTCCGCCGCGATCTTTTCGATCGTGTCGCCCAGGATTTCGCAGTGATCCATCGCAATCGAGGTGATCACGGTCACCTCCGGTGTGATCACGTTCGTCGCGTCGAGCCGGCCACCGAGCCCCACCTCAATCACCCCGATCTCGCAACGCCTCCGCGCGAATTCCAGGAACGCCATGGCCGTCATGAACTCAAAGAAACTCGGGTGGTCGGCGGCATTTTCCCCGGAGATCTTTTCCGCGATGGGACGCAATTCCGCCAGATAGGCGACGATCTCCGCCTCGCGCAGCATGCGGCGGTCCACCTGCACACGCTCACCGAGGTGGACGAGATGCGGCGACGTGTAGAGCCCGGTCCGCCAGCCGGCCGCATGCAGAATCGCGTCGAGCATCGCCGCCACCGAGCCCTTGCCATTCGTGCCAGCCACGTGGAGACAGGGCACGGCTCGCTCCGGATGGCCGAGTGCCGGCGCGAGCAACGCCATGCGATCGACACCGAATTTCGGCCCGTGCGCCCGTTGGGCGAAGAGATAGTCCAACGCCGCCGCGTACGCGCTCGCCCGCATTTTTCCGGGCTAGTTGCCGCCCGCCGCCGGCAGCGGCGCCTTTTTGCGCAGATGCAGTGCCGAGAGGATTTCGTGCAGGCGGTCACGCAACTCGAGCCGGCTCACGATCTGGTCAATCAGTCCGTGCTTCAGCAGGAACTCGGCGGTCTGAAATCCGGCGGGCAGCGTTTGCTTGGTGGTATCCTTGATGACCCGGGCGCCGGCAAATCCGATCAGGGCTCCCGGCTCCGCCACGATCACGTCGCCCAGCGTTGCGAAGCTGGCCGTGACCCCACCCATCGTCGGATGCGTCAGGACCGAGATGAACGGCAGCCGGGCCGCCGCGAGCCGGCCGAGCGCCGCGCTGGTCTTCGCCATCTGCATCAACGAGTAAATCCCCTCCTGCATGCGCGCGCCGACGGAGGCACTGAAAATGATGCACGGAATCCGGCGTTTGATCGCTGTCTCGATCGCCCGGGTGATTTTCTCCCCGGCCGCCGCCCCCATCGCCCCGCCGCAGAATCGAAAATCCATCACCGCCACCGATACCTCCAGGCCCAGAATCGTGCCGCACCCGCAGACCACCGCCTCCGGCAGGCCGCTGTCACGCACGTAGCGCTTCAACCGCTCCGGATAGGGCTGGGAATCGACAAACTTCAGGGGGTCGCTCGATTTCACTTCGGCGTCCGCCTCCACGAAGGTACCCGCATCCAACAAGTGGGCGATCCGCGCGCGCGCCCCAATCGGGAAATGGTGACCGCTCTTCGGCGAGACCATCTGGTTGTCCTCAACCTCCTTGTTAAAGATTATATCCCCCGTGGCGGGATCCTTGGTGTAAAGCCCCTTGGGAATGTCCTTCTTGCGGACCTTGCGAACCGTGTAGGTGGGTTTGTCGAAATGCATGGCAGAATTAGCCGTGGCCAAAGGTGACAACGTCCAGCTTCACCGCTCCAGCCCGCCGGAGCGTGCGGGCACAGCTGTTGAGCGTGGAACCGGTGGTGAAGACGTCATCGATAATGATGTAGTGCAGATCCGGATTGAGCGCGGCCCCCGCGGCAAGTGCAAAGGCATTCTTCAAATTGGCCATCCTCGTCCGCCGGTCGAACGCGGTTTGCGTCGGCGTGTCAACGTCGCGCCGCAGCAGCGACTCCACCTGGGTCTCCGCGCCCGCCGCCGTCGCGAGTCGCTGCGCCAGCAGCAACGCCTGGTTGTAACCGCGCTCCCGCGCCTTGCGCGGGTGCAGCGGCACCGGCACCAGCGTCGCTCCGCGCACACTTGCGAGCACATGCGGGGCCCGCCGGAAAATCTCGCCCAAGTCCTCCAGCACGTGGAGCCCCCGGTGATATTTCAACTCGATGATCAACGCCCGGGCCGGGCCCTTGAACAACACCGCCGTCCGGCCCTCCCGAAACGCCGGATCCAGCCCTTCGCATTTCGGACACATCCGGGCACCGTCGACGACCCCGTAGAACGGATGGCCGCAGGTCGCGCAATGCGGCGGCTGGACGTAGTCGAGCTGTCTCGCACAGGGCGCACAAAGGTGTCGGAACGCGCGGCCTTCACCCGGCGGGCCGTCGACCGTCGTGACCAGCGCGCGACAATGCACGCAAACCGGCGGAAAGATCACGTCGGAAAGCCCGCGGGCCGCCTGCGTCAGCAGTGGGTTCATGCACGCCGCCTCCCCGTTCCTCCATAGCACACCTTCATCAGAAACAGCCCGTGGGGCGGGGCCGTTTTCACCGCGGGGATTCGCTCCTTCGACCGCAGGAGTTCGCGCACGTCGTCCACCCTCAGCCGCCCGTCACCCACCGCGACAAGCGCGCCGGTCAGGCTGCGCACCATTTTGTAGAGAAAACCGGCGGACTCCGCGGTGATCCGGATTCGCCGGCCGCGCCGCACAACTTCGAGCCGCCGCAAGTCGCGCACGGTGTCTTCGCGGGCGGGTCCATTCAACGCAATAAACGCCCGGAAATCGTGCCGCCCGCGCAACACCGCCGCCGCCGCCTGCATCGCCTCCACATCGAGCGGCCGGAAAATCTGCCAGGAAAACGCCCGCGTGAAGGGATCCGCATCACCCAGGCTAAGGTGGTACACATAGCATTTTCCCGTCGCCTGGAAGCGCGCGTGAAAATCCGGTGCCACGGGCCGGACCGATTTGATCTGAATCGCCGCCGGCAATCCCACGCGAAACGCCGCGAGCATCTTTCCCGCCGCATGCGGCCACTCGGCGTCAAAATGAAACACCTGGCCCCGCGCGTGCACCCCCGCGTCCGTGCGCCCGCTGCCGTGGATCCGCACGGGCGCCTTGAAGATCTGCGCCAACCGCGCCTCGATCACATCCTGGATGGCCGTGCCTCCCATCTGGCTTTGCCAGCCGGCAAACTCCGTGCCGTCGTAGGCACAGACACACTTCCAGCGGCGGATGCTCATGGCAGCACACCCTCCTCGGACGCCGGCGGCGGAAATTTCTGATTGAGGAAATCCTGCAGGATCAGCGTCGCCGCCCGCGAATCGATGATCCCGCTCGCCCGCACCTCGCGCCGCTTCGACTTCGCGATCGTCGACTCCGCCTCGTAGCTCGTCAGCCGCTCATCCACGAGATGCACCGGCAACCCGAATTCGGCGCGCAGGCGCGCGGCGAAGGCCTCGATTTCCTTCGCCTTGAACCCGGGCGTGTCGTCCATATTCAGCGGATGCCCGACCACCAGATCGGTTGCCCGGCGCTGCTTCACGACCGCCGCCAGCGCGGCCCACCGCTTCGCCGCCTCGACCTCGGTCAACGCGGGCAGCGGCGTGGCCACGCCGAGCTCGTCGCCGTAGCTGAGCCCGATCCGGCGGGCACCGTGGTCGATTCCGAGACAACGCATCCGGGCAATTCCGCCGTGGGCTGCCCGCCGGTGCAATTTCAATTGCGACCGGCCGGGTTCCGGCTCTCTTTCGCCGCCATGTCCACCGCACCCGTGCTCTCGCCCGCCGAACTCGCGCGCTACAGCCGGCACCTGCTGCTCGATCAGGTGGGCCTCGTTGGTCAGCAGAAACTCGCCGCCGCCCGCGTGCTGGTCGTCGGCGCCGGCGGCCTCGGCAGCCCGGCCGCGCTCTACCTCGCGGCCGCGGGCGTTGGCACCATCGGCATCGCCGACCTTGACCTCGTCGAGGTGCACAATCTGCAACGCCAACTGCTCCACGACGACACCAGTGTCGGCGAATCCAAGGTGACCTCCGCCGCGCGTCGCCTGCGGGCGACCAACCCGTTTGTGCGGATCGTCACCCACGCGGACGGCATCGTCCCCGTCAACGCGGTCGCGCTTTTTTCCGACTACGACGTGGTGGTCGACGGCACCGACAATTTCGGCGTCCGCTACCTGAACAACGATGCCGCGTTCTTCGCGCGTCGCCCCCTGGTCTACGGCAGTGTGTTCAAGTTTGAGGGGCAGGTCGCGGTCTTTGATCCGACCCACGGTGGTCCGTGCTACCGCTGCCTTTTTCCCGAACCCCCGCGGGCCGGGACCGTTCCCGGCTGCGGCGAGGCCGGCGTGCTCGGCGCGCTCTGCGGTGTCATCGGCAGCCTGCAGGCGCTCGAAGCCATCAAGCTCCTCACCGGAATTGGTGAATCACTGCGCGGACGGTTGCTGATGTACGATTCGCTCGCCCAGAAGTTCCAGAACCTGCAACTCAAGTCTGATTCGGGCTGTCCACTGTGTGGGGACCGGCCAGCAATCCGCGACCTCAACCCCGAGCGCTACAGCGCGGCGCCCTGCCCGGCGCCACTGCCGCGCGGGTCCGACGTCGAATACCCGATCGAGATCTCCGTCGCCGAGGCGAAAGATCTCCACGACTCGGCCCCGGAGCGGACCAAAATCATCGATGTGCGTGAGCCCTGCGAGTTGGAGATCTGCCAGCTGGCCGGCGCCGAGCACATCCCGATGCGCCAGATTCCCGAACAGGCGGACTCGCTGCCGCGCGATCAACATCTGCTCATCCTGTGCCACGTCGGCGGACGCAGCCGGCGCGTGACGGAATTTCTGCGGGCGCACGGCCATCCGGCCGTGTCCAACATCGCCGGGGGAATCGACGCCTGGGCGAAGGAAATCGATCCAAGCCTGCGGCGGTACTGATCGCCGCGCTGGCGGGGCGCGGCGATTTTGATCCTCCGTCCCGGAGCGGCGGTTTCCCAACCGCCGAAGAATCCCCGGCGACCGTATTTGGGCGGTTGGGAAACCGTCCCTCCTTCGGTTGCGGTTGCCGCGCCGGGAAAAATGCGCGCTACACCCTGCGCTCCGGATGCGCCGCCGCCGCCCCGCGGGCATAATCCGCAAACGCCGCTTTTAGGCGCACCGTGACCGTATCGGGCCCAACCGCGAATCCCACCTGGTCGATCGACCCAACCGGCACGATGTCCTTGGTCGTCGACATCAAAAAGCATTCGCTCATCCTGTCCAGGTCCGCGGGACAAAGGGTCGCCTCGCTGGCGCTCACACCGGCCCCGGGGGCGACTTGCCCCAGCATCAGACCCCGGGTAATGCCACCGAGGATGCCCGCCTCGAGCCGGGGCGTCAGCACTGCGCCGTCGCGCACAAATGCAATATTGGACGTCGCAGCCTCCGTGATTTCGCCGCGCAGGTTCAGCATCAACACGTCATCAGCGCCGCCGGCCCGCGCCTCGCGCAGACAAAGAATGTTGTTCAGATAGTTACCCGTCTTCCAGGCCGGGTTCAGCGTCTCGATCGGATTGCGCCGCAACCCCGTGGCCACCGCGAGCCGCAGCCCCCGTTGCGTGACTTCGGCCGAATTTTCCGGACAGGGCTGCACCAGCACCACGAAATCAGCCTGGTCCGCCAGCGCCACGTCGAGGCCGATCAAGCCTCCGCCACGCGACACCTGCAGCCGGACATAGACCTCTCCCAGGAACCGCGTGGCTTCGCGATAGGCCGCGACCGTCCTCGCCACTTCCATGAAGATCGCCGCGCGGGCCCACGGCAGGGACAGGTGCAGGGCCCCGGCCGATCTTTCCAAACGATCGTAGTGTTCGTCCCACGCAAACACGACGCCATGATACGTACGCCAGACCTCATAAATAGCGTCGCCATAGAGAAAGCCGCGGTTGAGGGGAGTCACCGACGGCTCGGTCGCCGCGTGGAGGCGACCATTGGTATTGGCCTGGATGAAGGGGACCGGCATGCGGAGGCGGACATTCGCCGAGGTTGGCCCGGGCGCCCAAGCAAAAAAAAGCCCCCGCCGCTGGCGGGGGCGCGCAAGTCGGACGCCGGCGACGGCGAATCAGCGCTTTTTCACCAGGCCAAGCGCCTTCTTGAGGTTATGCACGCTGGGGAGGGAAATCCCCACGGCCTTGGCAATCTCGCGACCGGTCTTGCCGGCGGCCACCAGCTGCTTCACCTCCGCGCGGGTCGCATCGGTGATGACCGCTCGGGTGCGAGGCTTCTTGCCGCCGACCTTCGCCTTGGCTTTGGCCTTGGCTTTGGCTTTGCCGGGCTTGCGACCGCGACGGGCACCTGCCGCGGATTTCACGGCGGCGACAAATTCAGCCACCGAGGCAAAGCCGTATTGTGCCGGCAGACCGCTCAATTCCTTCCTGAGCTCAAGTGCAATGGACTGTTCAAGGCTGGCGAGCTTGGCGCGCGCTTCCACCAATTCTTTGAGTTTCTTTGATGACATGGGAAATATACTATGGTCACCCCGCCACAGTATAGCAAGGGCAGATCGCCGTCCCTATAGTGCAGGGCCATGGCCAATATTTTTGACTGCGTAAGTTTGTGAGTCACACGGGTGTGACTTTTTTCCAGACAAAAGCGGGTGTTTTGGTTTGGGATAATATGGATGAATCCTGCCCATCCAACTATAGAAACGGCCGCCGAAGCGGCATCCGAGCGACCAGAGCTTGAAGTCGAGATCGTGGGGCCAGCAGGCGTGGCGTGGTTTGATGAGCAACTGACGCAGCGCCAATACCTGAAAGCGGGCCGGCCCGTGGGCGACTACCTGCGTCAGATTGTCAAAGTGCGCGGCCGGCCCGCGGCACTGCTGGCCTGGGGGCCGGCCTGCTACGCGTTGAAGGATCGCGACCGGTGGCTCGGCTGGAGCACGACGCAACGGGTGGAACGACTGAAACTGATCGGGCAAAACCGCCGCTTCCTTTTACTCACCGCCAAGGGCGAAGCCCCTAATCTGGCGACCCAAACCCTTGCCGCGGCGGTGCGCGCGTTGCCGGAGCACTGGCAGCGGGCCTTCTACGAGGTGCCGACCTACTCCGTGTTCTACGCGGTGCTCACCCGTCTGGACAGCGAGGCGTTCGCCACGCTCCTGCACGACTGGCTCCAGGCTCGCGCGGGCACGCTGCCCCAGGCGCTCGCTCTCGACGGCAAGATGATCCGCGATCATATCGGCCTGCTGACGCTGGCGCAGCATGAGGACGGCGCCCCGCAGGCCGTGGCGGTTTACGACCAGAAGGAAGGCACGCCGCGCTGCGAGTTGGTGGTCGCCACCAAGTTGCTCCAAGGCTTGGCGGCGGCAACGGATTTTTGTGGAGAGCGAGGCGTCAGCCTCGCGGCCACTGAACAATTGCCGCTGGGCAGCATGGAGCGGTTGGAACGGATTGTTACCGCGGTTGACGCGCTGATTTCACCGGACCCGTTGCGACGCGAGTTTTTTGGTCATCATCGGCTCGTGAGCACCCTCTATGGCGCCGTGAAGCCCGACCCGGCGGCGTTGGAGTTCGCCAGTCGGGTGGCATGTCTGGCCGCGATCGCCGACGCAATCCATGCCAAGCTGAAACCCGAGCCGGTCGATTTGTCGGCGGTGATGGAGGGCATCAACCAAGTCTTAGACGCATCGATCACCGGGGTGGCGATACCCACCAGATCGAATGCGGCCCTCGACCTGTCCAAGATCGACTTCCAGGCGCTCGCGAAGAAGTTCAAGCAGTCGAAGACCAAGAACACCGACCTCGAAATCCTAAAAGCCGCGATCCGCGCCCAGTTGGGAAAATTGATCCGCCTAAACAAGACCCGCGCCGGCTTCGCGGAAAAGTTCGAGGAGCTGATCGAAAGCTACAACGCGGGCAGTCGAAGCATCGAGGAGTTGTTCGACGAACTGGTGAAGCTGAGTCGCAACCTGTCCGACGAGCAGCAACGGCACGTCCGCGAGAGCCTGACCGAAGCGGAGCTGACGGTCTTCGACCTGTTGACGCGCCCGGGGCCGGAGCTGTCGCGCGCCGAGCGGGAGCAGGTGAAGAAGGTCGCCCGCCGCCTGCTGGAGCAGGTGAAGGCGTCGTTGACGCTCGACTGGCGGCAGCAGGCCCAGACGCGGGCGCGCGTGCGGCTAGAAATCGAGGACGTACTCGACCAGGGCCTGCCGGAGGCGTACACGCCGCCGCTCTTCCCGCAAAAATGCGCCGTGCTGTTCGAACATGTCTTTGAGACCGCGGCGGCGGCGTGAGGCGCCGCGGGCCACAAGCGGTTCATATCCATTATTTCAGCGGCAGCTCGAACAGACTGCAGCTCAGCGCCGGCACCTTCAGCGCCGCAGGCCGAAGTGGGCCTGGTTGAATTCCGCGAGCGCGGCCTGCATCGCCTGGATGTTCTGGCGCGGCATGCCGGGGCTCACCCCACCACCCACCGAGAGCACGATGCCCTCGCCGCCGCTCTTTTCGAGGACCGCCAGCGTGGCTGCGCGCACCTCCCCGGGCGTGCCGCGGACGCCGACCTCGAGCGGGTTGACATTTCCCATCAGGCACATGCGCCCACCGACGCGCCGCTTCACGTCGGCGATGTCGGTCTGCTTGCCCCAGTTGAGCAGGTTGAAACCGGCGTCGGGCAGATGTTCGAGGCACGCCTCGATCGAGGCGTCGTTGTGATAGAGTTTCACCCAATCCGGCGGGAAAGCATCGCAGATGCGCTTCAGGTAGGGATGGCAGAATTCCTTGTAATATTCCTCGTTCACGAAGCCGACGATGTCGTCGAGCACGAAGATGCCCTCGACGGTCGGGCCCATCGCCCTGGCCTGCGCCTTCAGCCAGTCGATGATGATGCGCGTGGAGAGATCGAGGAGCTTGTGGGCCCAGGCCGGTTTCTCGATCAGGTCGATCATGAAGTCACTCGTGTTGCGGGCAAAGCCGGCGGTGCACATCGGACCACGCGAGGTCGCCATCCGAAAGGCCTCGCCCGTGTCGAGGACCTGCTGCCGCTGCATGCGGAGACGATGCAACGTCAGGGCCATGAACCCGTCGGCCTCGACTTCGTAGCCAGCCAGCTGGTCGACATCCTCGATGTTGAAGAGCATGTGGCACTCGCTCGGGGTGTTGTTCGGCCAGAACTTGATCTTCGATCCCAACACCGACGGCTCCGCGGCCATGCCGTATTCCAGCCACCAGCCGGGGACGAAGATGATGTCCGGAAACTCCCGGTGAATCTGGCGGTGCGACTGGAACCAGATCTGCGGGTCGAGGAAGAAATCGAGATGATTCACGCCGACGTAGCCGGGGATCCACGGGCTGTCGATGATGAGCGCCAGCGGAACCTGCCGGAGTTTCTCGAGCCGGGCGGCGCGTTTAATCGTGTCCCATTGAGAGGTGGTCATGATCGGGAATTTCGTGCGTTTGACAATCGGCTGGGCCGGGACTCGGAGAGGCCTGCTCCAAGATAAATACGGAGAGATTTTCTTTAATCACTGATCCCCTCGAGACGCACGGCGAAAACCAGCGTGGGTGCGCAGGGGGGAAATGCGCCGATTCGCGAGGCTTCCCCACGGCTGCGACGAAGCGCAGCCCTCCGGAAGACGTGTTCCACCTCGGAGGTCTGCGCTTCGTCGCAGCCGCGTTTTCGATCGGAAACCACGGCGCCGACAAAGCGGCGCCCTCCGAAACTCCGGGCAATTCCGCCGGGCATCCGCCCACGCTCACACCTTCCAACCGGCCCGCGCATGCACCTTGATGAGATCGTTTATCGCCGCGTCGTTCGTCACGCGCCCGGACTTCGCGTCCCACTCGATCCGCTTGCCCGTGCGCATCGCCACGACCCCGAGCAACACCATCTCGGAGAGCGGCACCGAATACTCGAAGTTCGATCCCGGCAGCGGGCCCGTCTTCGCGATCGCGTCGAGCCATTCCTTCATCGGCCCGCCGAGCACGCGCGGAATCGTCGCCGGCGGCCGGTTCTTCTTGAATTCCTCCATCACGGCAGTCGGCAACAACCGCGGGCTGTCGGGACGGCCCCCGGGCGCAAGGAGCGTGTGATTACTGCCGAGCATGAGCATGCCGCGGGCGGGGAAACCGGACTTTTTCGAATCGTCCTCCCACCCCTTCGGGGGGGCGGGTTTCTTCTCCGCACCTTCCAGCCATTTCAGCGTGACCGGCGGACGGTTGCCACGCGCGGGAAACCTGTAGGTCAGCTCCGCCCACAGCGGCGCGATGTCGGGACTGACGGCGCTGACCTCCACGTCGACCGAGGTCGGGGCGCCAAGTTCCAGCGCCCAAAACGGCGCATCGAGCGTGTGGCAGGCCCAGTCGCCGAGCATGCCGTTGCCAAACTGCCACCAACCGCGCCACCGCACCGGCGCGATGCTCTCGTGGTACGCACGTTTCTCGGTCGGTCCGAGCCAGAGATCCCAGTTCAACGTCGACGGTGGCGTCTGCGCCGGCAGGGGCAGCGACGCCGGCCGCGCGAAATAGTTGTTCGAAAATGTGGGTGACCACGCCTGCACCTCCCGCACCTCGCCGATGACGCCGGCGTTGACCCACTCCTTCATCAACCGGATGCCTTCGGTGGCGCGACCTTGGTTGCCCATCTGTGAGACGATGCCGTGCTTCTTCGCCGCGGCGCGCAGCGCCCGGGCCTCGCCCACGCTGTGGGTGAGGGGCTTCTCCACGTAGACGTGCTTGCCACGCTGTATCGCCATCATCGCCGCCGGGTAGTGGTGATGATCGGGCGTCGAGACCGTCACCGCGTCGATTCGGTCGCTCATTTTCGCGAACATCTCGCGGTAGTCGGCAAAGTGCGTGACGGTTGAGAGCTCCGCGCAGCCGAGCTCGGAGTTTTTCTTCAGGTTCGCCGCCTTCCGATAGGTATCGTTGACGAGCGCCTGGTCGACGTCGCACACCGCGACGAGGTTGACGCGCGGGTCCTTCATCAGCTCCGCGACCGCGAACCAGCCGCGATTGCCGATACCGATGCAGGCGACGTTGATCTTGCCGTTGGGCGACCCGCCCGCCTGGCCGATGGCAAACCGCGGCAGCGAAAACGCCGTGGCCGCCAGCGCGGATGATTTCAGAAAGGTGCGACGCGTGAGGTTCATCTTGGGAGTGTTCATCAGAAGCAAGGGATGACGAGAGCCGAGCCAAGATGGTGACACGGGAAAGCGAAGATGCGATTAGATCAATGGAGGCGGGGTGCCCCCCACCCTGCTATTTTCAGATTCGCAGCAAATGCCTCGCGGGGTGAGGGCACCCCGCCTCCAGGGACGAACGAATGAACCGGCGATCACTCAATGCCCCACCGACATCGTCAACCGCCACGAGCGTGGGTCGCGGCCTGCCCCGGGGAAGGACCTTGTCCCGACCACGGAGATCGAGCGGGATCGCCGACCAGCGGGAGCCGGTCCCGTTCAGCCCGCGTCCGACCGCGCATCGACATACGCTTTCAGAGCCCAAAACTCGACGTCCACCTTTGGCCAATCATCGCGGAAGAGGACAAACGACACCCACTCCGCACCACATTCCGGATACGCCGCTCCGCCGGACGCCAGCGCCCGCGCCTGCATCCGCTGATCAAGCCGGAAAGCGATTGTGTTCATCCCAATCGCAACACCGAAGATCACGTTCCCCGTGGCGGCGAGCACGGCGCGACATTGCTGCCAGTCCCGGCAATGGATCTGCACATCGCCCAATTGGCGCAGCGCGGCGACCAACGCGTCGCCGATGTCGGAGTGGGCTGACCTTTCGTCCACGTGCGCCAGCACCGCCCGGTTGGTGGCAGTGTACAACGCGGCAGGAAGGCTGGGCGTCATGGATCTGGTCGTCCAAACCGGCCGGCCCGCCGCCCTGCTCAGAAATTGAAGGTCGAGCTGAGCGTGAACTTCCGTGGATTGATGTAGTAAAACCCGTTGTCCGTTTGGGCGACAGGATTGGTGCCGAGGCCGCCGATATTATAGGCGCCGTAGCCCGTGATCACGAGGTCCCGGGTGTTGAGGAGATTCGTGACATTGAGCTGGAAGCGGGCGCGCACCTTCTGGCTGAAACGATAGTCGTAGCTCGCGTGCATCGTCGCCTCAAACGTGGCCGGGGCGTACAGGTAGGTGAAGGCGGCCTCCCGGATCTGCGGCGCGGTGGGCGCGGTGGTGTTGAACTTCAGGCGGGCGTCGCGATTGCCAATCTTGCGGGTCGCGCGGTGATTGCCGCCGCCGCCGATGTTGAGCCCCTTGAGCGGACCACCCGTGAAGGTGTACGTGCCGTAGAAGTTCGTGCTGTGGCGAAACGTGTTGTTGGTGGTCGCCCCCTTGGCGATGCCCTCGATGGCGTTGTTGACGGTGAGGATGTCGGCGCGAATTTGCGTCGGGTTGATGACGGCTCCGGTGGGGGCGGCCAGGGCGCCGGCCGCGCTCCAGGCGGCGAGATTGGCGGCGACGTAGGCCTGTTGACCGGGCCGCTGCTGGATGATGGTGGCCTCGGGGCGCGCGTGGTTGGCGCTGAGCCGGACGTTCGGCAACGGGTTGGCGACAATTTCAGCCTCCCAGCCGGTGGCCTCGATGTCCTCGGTGTCGCGGTAATTGAAGTTGATCTTGTTATCCTCAGTCGCGCCCATGTTTGTCCAGATGCGGCGGATTTCCGTGAGATTGCCGCCGCCGAGGATGCGGTCGACCTGAGACGATTCATAGCGGCTGATGACGGCGTAGAGCTTGTTCTGCGCGAGGGAGAACTTCACGCCGAGGTCGGAACCCTTGCCCTTGGGCGGGCTGAAGCCGGAGCCGTCGTACTTGTTCACCCCGGAGGTCGGCAGACCGAAATTTTCCGAATAGTTGGCCTGCAGACCGAGCCACGGCAGCAGGTAGAACACGCCGCCGAGATTGCTGCTGCTGACGTTGACCCGTTCGTTCTGTTCGTAACCGGGACGGTTGGCTTTGATGGAGGGATCGAAGCCGCCGTAAATCGAGTAGCCGGTGATCGGATCGTTGGTGTACTGCTGGATGATGCGGCGCTTGAGCGTATCGCGACGAATGCCGGCGAGGACCGAGAGGCGCTCGTTGAAAAACGTGCTGGCGGAAACCACCTGCATGTACGTGAGGTCCTTATGCTCCTTGCTGCCGAAACCGATGTCGGCGTACTTGAACTCCGCGCCGGGGATCGAAGGCGGCTGGTTGCCGACGGCGTACGTCATCGGCTCGTCCCAGTAAACACGGTAACGAACGATGTTGCGGGCGTCAGTCACGAGCGGAACGGCGGGGTTGTTCACCCGGCGCATGCGGCGTTGCCACATTTCGAAGCGCTCGGGGCGGAAACCGCCGATGAAGCTGAGGCGCTGCTTGAGATCGAAGGCTTTTTGCCAGTCGAACTTGTAGGTGGTCAGGAAGCGCACGTCCTCGACGCGGTTGTCCTGATACTGGATCTGCTGATCGATGTCGGCGAAGGTTTTTCCAAACTTCGGATTGGGCTGGCCGTTCGGGAGGAGACGATTCACGTCGACGCGATGGTCGGTCGCCCGACTCTCGGTGTTCTTGGCCTCGGCGTCGTGGTCCATCCGAAAGTAGGCGAGCTGGGCAAACCAGTCGGCGTTGATGCGGTGGTCGACGTAGAGGACGTTGTTGTTGAGCTGCCGGATCTGTTTCGAATCGATCGGGCCGAGATTGAACTCGCGGGATGGCAACCGCGGGGAGTTGGCCACTTCGCTCCGGCCCTCCGGCTTGATCGCGAAGCCGGTGCCACGGGTGCGATACGAGGTGCGCCAGTCGAGCACACCCGCGGTGGGCGAGGTAAACGAGTAGACGAGGTACGCGTTGCCGCCAAACTGCTCGAGGCCGAAATTGTTCGGGCTGGCGATGATGGAGTTGTCGCTGTTGACCGTGGTGCCGTTCCAGTACGAGGCGTTGTCCGCATAGGTCGTCTGGTAGATCAGCGCCCGCGTCTCGAGCGTCTCGTGCTCCACGCGAATCTGGGTGTTGGGTCCGACCTTGTACGAGGCCGCCACGTGAATGGCGTCGCGATCCTCATAGGTGCCGTCCCGCCAGCCCTGGTTGCGCTGCACCAGGCCGTTGGCGCGGACGCCAAAATTGTTGTTGCCCCATTGCGTGTCGAGGGCGCTGCGCCAGCCCCCGTCGGAGTCCGCCTGCAGGCGAAACTCATGGCGCTTCAGGTTGAAGCGGGCCTGCTTGGTGAAATTGGTCGAAACCCCGCCGAGCGCCGCGTCGCCGAAGAGCAGGGAATTGGGGCCGCGGGCGAATTCGAAGCGCTCGGTGTTGTAGGTGTCGGAGTTGGCGTAGAACAGGAAGTAGTTTCGCGTCGGATAATTTCCCGAGCCGCCGGTGTTGCGAAAATTAAATTGGAACGTGCCGAAGGGGGTCTCGTTCTGCCGTTCGTTGCCCGGCATGACACTGGTCGCCCAATTGGACGCGCCCTCGAGATTGGTGATATTGAGATCGTCCATGAACTCCCGCGTCATCACCGAAATCGAGGCGGGCGTGAGCCGGAGCGGCGTATCGGCGCGACCGCCGGCGAGCGAGCTGCCCGCGGCGTAACCGGTGTCCTTGCTCGTGTTCACCTCGAACGGATTGAGGAGAACGGTCTCGCCCTTGGGATTAGGGGAGGAAACGACCGGGGCGGTCTGGGCTGGCGCCAGCGGCGCCACGGCGACGGCAAGCCACGCCGCAAGGCAGGCAATGAGGGGGAGGTTTTTCATGGTGTTTGAGAGGTTGGG
Organism: Opitutaceae bacterium; assembly: GCA_005792355.1. GTDB lineage: Bacteria > Verrucomicrobiota > Verrucomicrobiia > Opitutales > Opitutaceae > ER46. Next base: position 12,142 of record SXSC01000394.1, on the reverse strand, counting down.
TTAAGCGCCTTCCATTGCCAATCGACTGCGCCGGAACGGCCCCGCCCGGCGAGAAGCATCGCATGTCATGGACGGCTTGGGCGGGCCGGAGAGGATCCAATTCGCCCAGTGAATTTCGCGAGGTTCAGTCAAGTGGGGCAGGCACTTTGTTTCGATGGAAGGCGACGGCTTGTCGAGGTGAATTTCAATTGAGGCCGGTTCGCCGCGTCACCGTTGCAGTCATTCGCCTTGCGGCGCCGTGCGTGGCCTCGCATTAAGCACGCTTCGACGATGATCATCCACCCGACCCGCGAAGTCTTTGCGAGCCTCGCCCACCAGGGAAACGTCATTCCGGTCTACACCGACCTGATGGCGGATTTCGAAACTCCCGTGTCCGCGTATGCGAAGCTGAAGGAGGCCGGTCCATCGTATCTCCTCGAATCCGTGGAGGGTGGCGAAAATCTCTCGCGTTACAGTTTCATCGGCTGCCGTCCCCGCAAGATTTTCGCCTGCGGACCTGCAACCACCGAAGTGCGCGTGCCGGGCCAGGCCACGACCACGATTCCCACCCCGCGCGACCCGCTCACCCTCATCGAAGCGGAGATGCGCGGGTACCGGCCGGTGGTACTTCCCGGCCTGCCCCGCTTCACGGGTGGAGCGGTCGGCTTCATCGGCTACGAATATGTCTCCCGCATCGAGCCATCGGTGCCCACCGTGTCCACGGACGTCCTCGGGCTCCCCCTCCTCTATTTCATGTTGTCTGATTCGCTGCTGATTTTCGATCGCGCGAAGCAGACCCTGCGCCTCTGCGTCAATGCCCACGTCCGCGCCGGGATCGACGCCGGCGCCGCCTATGACGCCGCCGTGGCTGAACTCCACGCGCTCTTCGCGCTGCTGCGCCATCCCAGCGAACTCGCCCCGGCCCCGCTGGTCGACAGCCCGAAGATCAACGTGCCCCCGGGCAATTTCACCCAAACGGCTTTCGAACAGGTGGTGATCGACGGCAAGGAGTTCATCCGCTCGGGCGACATCATCCAGTTTGTGCCGTCGCAGCGTTTCTCCCGGCCCTTCGCCAAGGCACCCCTGGACCTCTACCGCACCCTTCGGACGGTCAACCCGTCGCCTTACATGTTCATCCTCGAGGCCGGCGATTTTTCCATCGTCGGCGCGTCGCCCGAGGTGCATGTGCGACTCACGGACGGTCTGGTGGAGATTCGCCCCATCGCGGGCACCCGCAAGCGGGGCGCGACGCCCGCCGAAGATCTGGCGCTCGAAAAGGAGCTGCTCGCCGATGAAAAGGAGTGTGCCGAGCACCTCATGCTGGTCGATCTGGCCCGCAACGACATCGGCCGGGTTTGCGCCTACGGGACGGTGAAGGTCCCCGAGATGATGGTCATCGAACGTTATTCGCACGTGATGCACATTGTGTCGCAGGTCGAGGGGCGGATCGCGCCCGACAAGAACGCGTACGACCTGATGCGGGCCACGTTTCCCGCCGGGACGGTCAGCGGCGCGCCGAAAATCCGGGCCATGCAAATCATCGCGCAGTACGAACCGTCGCAACGAGGAATCTACGCGGGAGCCCTCGGCTATGTCGGCTACGATGGAAACATGGATACCTGCATCATGCTGCGCACGGCACTAATCAAGGACGGCCGGATTCACATTCAAGCCGGGGCCGGCATCGTGGCGGACTCCGTGCCCGTGTCGGAATACCAGGAGACCATCAGCAAGGCCACGGCGTTGCTCAAGGCCGTCGAGATGGCCGAGCAGTTTTGAGGTGAATCGTTTGGCTTGGCGGTACCAACGCTGTGCGCCGCGGGAAGATGTCGGCGTTCCCCCTCGCCAAGGGAGGGAGGCAAAAAAAGGGAGGCAAAAGATGAAATCGGACCCGACTCAGCTCCGATTCTGCACCCCACATCTTTTTGCCCAAATGTTTGCCCGCCCGGGCACACCACCGCCGCGAATTTTCGACCCGAAAACGTCCTGTCGATTGGCAATCCGCCAGGCTGCCTGGTGTGACCGAAGTGTTACCAATTGATGTTCGATGGCACACTCCGGTGTGACACTATTACCCCACCCTAAGAGCTCCCAGTGCATCCTCCGGTCGTGTTCGCACGTAATGTAACTGGTACGAATTACGCTAACAGATCGGGAACAACTTCTTTCCTCATCCCTCTAACTCAAAAGGACCCACCCATGCCCTCAAAAGCAAAAGCTCCCCGCGACATCACCGACCCCGACGATTCGGCCGTCTCGGGAGCATCGACCACCGCCCTCACCGCCGCCCCGATGGATGCGCCGCCCTCCTTCCTTGAGAAACCCGAGCCCGCCTCCAACGTCCAGATTCCGCACGGCGAGCGCAGCAATCTCCAGCTTTACCTTCAGGAGATCGGCAAAACGCCCCTCCTGACCATCGCCGAGGAAATCACCCTGGCCCGCCGGATCCGCCGCGGCGACAAGGCCGCCCGCGACCATATGATTTCGGCCAACCTGCGGCTCGTGGTGAAAATCGCGATGGACTACAAGGATTTCGGCCTGCCGCTCCTCGACCTCATCAGCGAAGGTAACATCGGCCTGATCAAAGCCGTCGAACGCTTCGACCCGCGCAAGGGAGGCAAGCTCTCCACCTATGCCGCCTGGTGGATCAAACAGTCGATCAAGCGCGCCCTCGCCAACCAGAGCAAAACCATCCGCCTGCCCGTTCATCTGGTGGACAAGATCTCGAAAATGCGCCGCACCGCCATGGTGCTGAGCGAGCAACTCGGTCGCGATCCCACCGACGAAGAATTGGCGATCGAGCTCCAAATCCCGACTTCGAAGGTGGCGCACCTCAAGTCCGTCAGCGTTCGCCCCGCGTCGCTCGACGCCCCGGTTGGCGAGGACGGTGACTCCGCCACGTTTGGCGAAATCGTGGGCGACGCCAACGCCGTCAGCCCGTTCGAAGGCCTGCGCGACAAAAACCTCAACAGCGACCTTAGCGACATGGTGAACTCCCTCGACGCCCGCGAGGCGGAGATTATCAAGCTGCGCTTCGGGCTGGAGGGCCGCGATGAACTCACCCTGGAGGAGGTCGGAAAGAAATTCCGCGTCACCCGTGAGCGCATTCGCCAGCTCGAGTATCTCGCGCTAAACAAAATGCGGAAAGCCATGGCGAAAAATGAGGCCGTCCGCACGGCCGACGAGGTTGACGAGGAAAACCGCCAGCGCGATCGAATGGCGGTGATTCGCGAGTTCGTCGAGAGCAAGACGACAAGACAGGGCAAAGCCGGGCGCAACTGAGCACTACCTTTTAGGTTCGCTGGAGGCGGGGTGCCCCCCCCGCGAGATTGTGCGATCGCAGTGCGTTCTTCTCCGTTCCAATCGCGCCCTCCTGGGCCGATTCTTCGGTTGCGGTAGCCGCGGCGCGAAACCTGCGGGGTGATGGCACCCCGCCTTCAACAAGATCGGACAGTCATGGGGATCGACTCGGACTCTAGTGGCGCGACCAATAACTTTCGTGACGTGTAGCTGCGAGCGCCAGCGAGTGGACCACCGGCGCGCTCCACTCGCTGGCGCTCGCCGCTACTTGTCACGCTACTTTGCGGTCGGCACACTAGCCCCGCGATTATAGCCACAAAAAAGCCGCCCGGATTGCTCCGGGCGGCCTGGAATGTTCGTGAAGTGCAGGCCTTGAAAATTAGGAACAGCCGCTGCGGCAGTTCCTCTTATTCCTTCTTCGCCGCTTCGTCGAGGATGTCGCCGAGGTTCATCATGTCGTTGCCGGCGCTACGGTTGATCGCCTCGTAGGCCGAGGTCTCGGCGGCGAGCTCTGTCTCCGAGTAGTTGGCCGCCTTGATCGACAGGCCGAGGCGACGCTCTTCGCGATCGATCTTGATCACGCGGGCGCTCACCTGCTGGCCGGACTTCAGGACGTCCTTCACCTTGTCGATGCGCTCCTCGCTGATCTGCGAGATGTGCACGAGCCCGTCGATGCCGTCCTTCAGCTCCACAAAGGCGCCGAAAGAGGTGATCTTGGTGACGGAACCCTGCACGACGTCGCCGATCTTGAAGAAGGCGTCGATATCGGTCCACGGATCGATCGCGAGCTGCTTCATGCCGAGGCTGATGCGCTGCTGCTGCGCATCGACGTCGAGCACGATGGCATCCACTTCGTCGCCCTTCTTCAGGACTTCGGACGGATGGTTGACCTTGCGGGTCCAGCTCATGTCGGAGACGTGCACCATGCCGTCGATTCCCTCTTCGAGTTCGATGAAGGCGCCGTAGGTCGTCATGTTGCGGACCTTGCCGCGGACGCGGGCGCCCATCGGATAGTTGTGGCGGACCATGTCCCACGGGTTCGGCTCGAGCTGGCGGAGGCCGAGCGAGATCTTTTGCTCTTCCTTCTGGATGCCGAGCACCACCGCATCGAGCTCCTGGCCGACCTTGAGCAGTTCGGAGGGCTTCGTGATGCGCTTGGTCCAGGACATCTCGGTGATGTGCACGAGACCCTCGACGCCGGGCTCGATTTCCACAAACGCGCCGTAGGGCACCAGGTTGACCACCTTGCCGTGGACCTTGGCGCCGACGGGGAACTTGCGGTCGATTTCATCCCACGGATTCTTGGTGGTCTGCTTGAGACCGAGCGAAACGCGCTCCTTGTCGCGGTTCACCTCGATGATCATGACCTGAATCTCCTCGCCCTGCTTGAGCATTTCGCTCGGGTGCGAGATGCGGCCCCACGACATGTCCGTGATGTGCAGCAGGCCGTCCATGCCATCGAGGTCGATAAACGCGCCGAAGTCGGTGATGTTCTTGACCACGCCCTTGCGGACCTGGCCGGGCTGGATGCTGTCGAGCAGGTTGCGGCGCTTGTCGGTGCGCTGCTGTTCGATGAGTTCGCGACGGGAGAGCACGATGTTCTTCCGCTCGACGTTGATTTTGAGAACCTTGAAGTCGTAGGTCTGGCCCACGTACTGGTCGAGGTTCTTGGGCGGCTGGATGTCGATGTGCGACGCCGGCATGAAGGCATCGACGCCAATCGAGATGATGAGACCGCCTTTCACCTTGGCCTTCACGCGCCCCGCGGCCACGGAGCCTTCAGGAAACTTGGTGAGGATGTTATCCCAGTTTTTCTTTTGCTCGGCCTTGTCGAAGGAAAGCACGGGTGCGCCGCTCTTGTCCTCCAGTTTTTCGACCATCACTTCGATGGTGGAGCCGATTTGAAGCTCACCGATGTCGATGAACTCGTTGGCCGGGATGACGCCTTCGGATTTGCCGCCGATATCGACGACAACTTCATTCTGGCGGATTTCGGTGATGGTGCCCGGGACGATGGCGCCTTCCTTCAATTTGTCGAAGGACGACTGTGCGAGCAGCTCTTGCATTACTGAACTCATAGGCTGAAGACGTCGGCCGTGCGTCTGCTCCAAAGACGCGCATCCGACGGGTCGACCACACCGTAAAGTGCAGCCGGATTGGTTGATGGTTGTACTGGCGTTGGGAGGCTGGCGGGAGCTCGCGGCATTACGCCAACCTGACCGACTAACAGCCGCGAACGATCAGCGTCCCCTGTCCCAAATGGCGGCGCAAGCTGAAATATCGCCGGGTCAAGGTGGTGTGGGGGGGCATCTCCGAAAGGCGCCCCGAAGCAGGCGAATCCGGGCGCGCGGCGGCAGAAGTTGGCGGGATGCGACAAAGACGCCCAAAAACCGCCATCATGAAGACGTTGACTGTCAAGGATGCCCGCGCTCGCCTGGTTACTGGCTCAACCGCGCCCGCCGAGGAGAAGAGATTGGTGTGATGCTCGGTGCCGACGCGATCGCGCTGCACCCCGTGCAGATCACAGCGGTCGGGTTGCGAGCACACCAGTGCGGCTAGCTCGACCTCGCCGCGATTTGCGCCGGCAACACGCTGAGCGACGACGGCCAGTTCGTGACCGCCACCGATGCCTTCGGAAAAATCGCCGACCTCCGTCAGAGGCTGAATCGACACGTAAGAGTGCGCAGCTTGCTCGAACGTGCCACCCTATCCGAGCACGCCCTCGTAAATGCGGGCGAGCGGAAGCGAAAACTTGATCGAGCGGAACTCGGCGAGGGAATCCGGAGCGGTGTGTAGGCACGGGGCCCAGTCCTCCGCCCGGCGATGAATCGTCACTTCGCGCGTATCCTGCGCGATCAGCACGTATTCCTCGACCGTGGAAATCTGCGGGTAGTTGAGCAGTTTCTCCCGGCGGTCAATATTTTCAGTGGAGGGCGAAAGCACTTCCACGAGCAGAGTCGGATAACGGAGATAGTATTGTTCCACCCCGACTCGCTGGCAGGCCACCATCACGTCTGGATAGTAGAAAATGTCCTCGCGGTTGATTTCCAGCCGCACCTTGAAGTCAGCCATGTAGGCCTTGCACGGACCGCCGCGGAGCTGGGCATGAAACGCGGACACCAAGTTCACCGAAATCAGATTGTGCGCCTCACTCGTGCCGGCCATCGCGTGGACGCGGCCGCCGATGTATTCGTGCCGCACCGGGCCGTCGGCCTCGTGGCGGAGGAAGTCCTCAACGGAGAAGAGGAGTGAAGGGGCGCTGGTTTCCATGGGCGGAAAATTACCTCGGCGCGGAGTTGAGGCAAGCGTCGGGTTTCATCGGCTGCGGTTCCCGCCGGTCTGCGTCCCGTCGTCGTTGAGGATGGCACAAGGTCGCGGGCCATCAGGTCAGACGCTGATTCGCAGGTGGGCGGCAAGGCCAAACGCCGCAAGGGCTGGTCCGGCCCCCCGCGCCATCCCGTCAACCGCTTAGCTGGCGCCGCTTCGCGGGCCACTGCGGCTGACCGCCTCCTGAGGCGGCTCCATGCAATCCGGTTTCCCATCAGCCCCCGCCGACACCTTCGGCGCCATCCGGAGTTGCCGGGCGGCCCCGGGCCCGCCGGAAGCTTGCTTGCCTGCCCCCGGGACGGCGCTATTGCTGCGCGCGTGCTTCGCCGCTTCCTCCTCTTAATCACGCTTGCCGCCGGGTTTCCCCTGCGCTCGGCGGAAAAGCCCATCGAGCTCACGGGCGACTACCTCGACAGCAACCTGAGTGTCGACGGCAACATTGTCTACAAGGGCAATGCCTCGGTGCGCGGTGAAAACCTCCTGCTGACCGCGGATGAGATCCGGTTTGAGAAAAAGACCGAGACGTTCATCGCCACAGGCCGCGTGGTTTTCACCCGGGAGGGGGCCCGCCTCCTCGCCGATCGGCTCGAGTATCGCCGCACCGACGGATTCTTCTCCGCGCAGGACATCCGGCTGGGCAGCCCACCCTACTTCGCCGAAGGGGCGGCGGCGGAGGGCACGCCGTCCGAGATTACGATTCGGCGGGCCCGTTTGAGTTACGGCGAGCCGGGACCGTGGCAGCCCACCGTCGTCGCGGACACCCTCGTGATTTCGCCCGGGAGGGTCCTTCGCACCGAAAAAGCGTCGGCGGGCCTCGGACACGCCCAGCCCTTTGGGTTGCCGCGCTGGCAACACGAGTTGGCGCAGCCCTTTGCCGCGAGCATCGCGCTGGACGGAGGTTACCGGCGGTCACTCGGCGCGTTCGTGGAGGCCGTCGCGCTCGTACCGGTCTCACCCGGACTGCGCGTGGGCGCGGGCTTGGGTGTGTTTTCAGCGCGCGGCCTGATGGCCGGCCCGGCCCTGCGTTACGACTCGCCGGAAAACCCCGGGAATCTGCGCGGAACGTTTCGCTCGGGCTACATCAACGATCATGGCGAAAAGAAAACCGATAGTCGCTCCCGCCCGATCGCCGAAGATCGCGCCTACGCCGAATGGCAGCACCAGCAGCGCAGCGGAGACAATCTGACGCTGAACGCCCAGCTCAACTGGTGGAAAGATTCCGACGTGGTGCGCGATTTCCGGCCGCGCGCCTTCTTCCCGGTGCAGGAGCCGGACAACTTCGTCGAAGGGGTGTACACCGGCGCGAACTTCTTCGTGTCCGCCTTTGCGCGGTTTCAGCCCAACCGCTTTCACGCGGTGCAGGAAAAGCTTCCGGAATTGCGCTTCGATCTGCTGCCCCTCGCCGTGGGCAACGGCTTCTACACGCGTTTCAATGCCAGCGCCGCGTTCGTCAGTGAACGGTATTCCGCCTGGCCAACTCCGACCGTCCCGACCGGTCCCGCCATCCTCCGCTTGACGGTGCCCGGCCCGACAAACCTCCCCGCCCTCCCGGTGAAGCGACTACGCACGACCCGCTTGGACGCCTACTACGCGATCGAGCGGCCATTCGCGCCGACGGACTGGCTCGCGATCTCACCCGTCGCCGGAGCGCGCGTCACGTCTTACTCCCACACAATCCCTCTCGGATCCGTCCTGGATCCGAGCGGTTTATCCTGGTCAGTGGTCGATCACGGCGGCACCACGCGCGTCCTCGGTGAATTGGGCTTCGACGCCACGCTGCGCACCAGTGGCACCTTCGACTACAAGAATCCGCAGTGGAAAATCGACGGTCTGCGCCACCTCTTTACTCCACGCCTCAGCTACCGCTACATCCCGCGAGGCGATCACGGGCGCGACCGAATTCTCCCGATCGATCGGGAATCGTTCGCCACTTACCTGCCGCCACTGGGGCTCGGCGACACCCGCAACCTCGACGACCTGCACGCCACCAATACGCTCCGGCTCGGTTTCGACAACATCGTGCAAACCCGCGACCCGGTCCACGGGAGCCGCGATCTCCTCGTGTTCAAGGTGGCGAACGACTTTCGCGCCAAACGCCGGCCCGGGGAGCATGGCGTCTCCGAGATTCACGCCGAGATCGCGGCCATGCCGGCACGCTGGTTGCAGTTCGATCTTTATCAGAGCTTCTCTCCGCGGAACTTCGCGCTGCGTGAGTTCAATTCCGGCGTGACCCTTCGCGCTGGCACCGCGTGGTCGCTTCGCTTCGGAAATAATTTTCTCCGCGGACAAATCCAGGACTACGCGATCGACGGCCGCCGCCGCCTCAACGAGCGATTTGAGGCAATTTCCCGCCTGCACTACGACGCGCGGAAGCATCGCTTCAACGAGCAGGCCTACGGACTGGCACACAAAGTGGGCAACACCTGGCTCGTTTCCTACACGGTCAGCGTCTATTCCGGCCGCAAGCGGGAGAGTAACTTCGGACTCGACGTGCGGGTCGACGCCATTCGCTTCTGACCAACGTGAGCGTCGCCGGCAACCAGCAGCGCGTGTTTCTGCAACTCCTCGCGCGGCTGCGACCGCACTGGCACCGCGATGTTTCCCTGCCGGCGCGGATCCAACAGCTGCTGGCCGCGCACCGCAGCTTTGGCTCCCGCGACCGCCGCCTCTATCGCGAGCTGATCTATACCACCGTGCGGTTCCTCCCCTGGATCGAACCGTTGCTCGACTCCCAACCGGAGGAAACCGTCCGGCGCGTGGCCTGGCTGTCGGCTGAAACACCGGCAACTCACGCCTTCCGCGCCGCGTTCGCCGCCGGGGATCCGCCTCGCGGTGACCAGACGGAGTTGTTGCCAGTCTGGTTCCGCAGCCATTGCGCCCGACTTTTCGCCGGCGAGGAACTTGCCGCCCAATTACGTCGCGCGCCCCTGTGGCTCCGCCTGCAGACCGCGGATCCGGCACACGTCTTCGCCGAATTCGACGCCCTCGGCTGGACATGGCGGCGCGCGTCGGCCTCACCGAGCGCGGTTGGCGTGCTGGGTGAGGTTGACGTCTCCTCGACATATTCCTGGCGGACCGGAAAAATTGAGGTGCAGGATCTCGGCTCGCAACTAATTCTCTCCGCGGTTGGCGTGAATCCGGGAGGACACTGGCTCGACGCCTGTGCCGGGGCGGGAGGCAAGACCCTGCAACTCGCCCGGCTCGTCGGGGGCTCCGGCCAGGTCGATGCCCACGATGTCCGGCCCGCAGCGCTGGCCGAATTGCGCACCCGCGTTTCGCGAGCTGGCATCAAACATGTCCGCACCTGTACCGCGCCCGGGACCGACCGCTATGACGGCGTGCTCGTGGATGCACCGTGCAGCGGGACGGGCACCTGGCGACGCGCCCCCCATCTGAAGTGGGTGACGACCGACGCGCACATCGCACGGGCGGCGCAGACCCAGGCGGCGTTGCTCCGGCAATTCGCCGCCCAGGTGAAACCCGGCGGTCAGCTGGTCTATGCCACCTGTTCCCTGAGCGGACAGGAGAATCTGGACGTGGTGGCGGCCTTCCTCGCGGAGCACCGGGAGTTTCACGCCGAACCGTTCGCCAATACCTTTGGGTTTGAACCGGATGGGGCGGGTCTGACCATCTGGCCCGCCCGCCACGATAGCGACGGATTTTTCGTCGCCTCGCTGCGCCGGCAATAATTTCCCTTGCCGCGCTCCGCGCCCGCCCAACCATCAGCCGACCGTGGTTCCCGATTCCGATTATCGCATCAAGCTCCAGGTCTTCGAAGGCCCGCTGGATCTGCTGCTTTTCCTCATCCGCAAGAACGAGCTGGATATCTACGACATCCCAATCGAGTCCGTGACCCGCCAGTACATCGACGCGCTGCACGCCATGCGCTCGCTCGACCTCGATGTGGCCGGCGAGTTTTTCGTGATGGCCGCCACCCTCATGGAAATCAAGAGCCGCCTGCTCCTGCCGAAGGGCCAGCACGCCGTCGATCCCAACGCCGAGGACGAGGAGGTCGACCCACGCTGGGAACTGGTCCACCAGCTCCTCCAATACAAGAAATTCAAGGACGCCGCCGCGAGTCTCGCCCAGTTGGTCGAAACCCGGCAGAACCTGATGGCGCGCCACGTGTCGGCTCTGACCAGCACGGACACCGATCGCCCGCTGCGGAGCGTCGACCGGATCGAGCTGTGGAACACCTTCAACATTGTGCTGCGCCGACTCGCGGAGAAACTCGTGATCGGGGAGATTCATGACGAGACCGTGACCGTCGCGGATCAGATGGAATGGCTGCTGGCCCGCACGCGGACGGAGAAATCATTCGTCTTCTCCGAGCTGTTTCCCGCGGGCGTCTCCTTGCGGCGGCTCGTGGCGACTTTTTTTGCGCTGCTCGAGCTGACCCGGATCAAGAAGCTGCGCCTCCGGCAGAACGAGGCGTTTTCCGACATCCTCGCCGAGGCGGTGGAAGAAATCCCGGCCACCGCCGCCACTGTGGCCGAAAGCTTCGCGGTGGAAAACCCGCTTGAAACCTCGGAAATCCCACCCACGGTGACGGCGTGAGCAACGAATCCAGCAAACCTGCCCGCAAGGAACGCCGACCGAAAATCAGTGGCATTCTCGGCGTCGGCCTTGATCACGAAGACGGTCACAAGCGCATCACGACCGGAGAGAAGTTCGTTTTGGTTGGCGGCTCGCAAAACACCCACGAAGCGATGACGGAGACGATGGTGAAAACTTTCGAGGAGTTGAAGCGCCGCGACAAACACCTCGAAGCCCTGGACCCCCGCGAACTCGGTGATATCATCGAGCAGGTACGGCCGCGCTGAGCGCCGTCGCCATGTCCAAGTCATCGCACCCCCTCGCGGGATTCCCGGTCGACCCGACCCGACCCGTGCCCTCCTGGGTCGTCGGCCTGTGCGGTGTCGCCGCAGTTGCATCCGTGCTCTTTTCGCTTCTACTGCTTCTCAACCGCTAAATCACATGTCTGCCAATATCACCAATCTCACCACCGAGTCTTTCAAGACCACCGTTGCGACCTCCGCCTCCCCGGTGCTCGTCGATTGTTGGGCGCCCTGGTGCGGCCCCTGCAAGGCGATCGCCCCAATCCTCGAGGAATTGTCGACGGAACTCGCCGGCAAACTGACGATTGCCAAGGTCAACATCGACGAACACGAGACCGTCGCCGCCGAATATGGCGTCCGCGCCATTCCGACCATGATTCTCTTCAAGGGCGGCAAGGTCGCCGAGACTTTTGTCGGCATGATGCCGAAAGCGGCCCTCAAGACAAAACTCGCCGCGCACGTGGCGTGAGCCGGCTCCGGTTGGGCGACCTTCTGGAATCTTGACCCAGCGCGGAAGCCAGACCGTCCGCCCTGCCGTAAAGATTCAATGAACGGTGGAGTGTAGAACGCCAGTTCATCTTCGACAGCGGCGCCAACTAGAACCCGACACGTAAGTATCTGGTTTTACGTGGGCGCCGGCCTGCGTGAGCGGTAGTGCTTGGGGCCTTTACGCAGACCCCATGATCACCCCGGCTCAA
>SXSC01000032.1 GCA_005792355.1 Opitutaceae bacterium | reverse complement strand
TTTCTTCCTTCAAAGCGGATTGTGGTTTGGAGCCGGAGGCGAAGACCAGTCCGTGATGAGTCGTTCTCGGCGTCCGGATTTAACCCGCACCTTTCGACCAGTTGGACCTTTTTCACCCACACCAAAACGTGGAGAACCAATTTTTGGAACGAGGGCGAGTCCATCGCCTTGATGTGGAGGTAGCCGATGTCTCCACCGCCCAGCTTCTCGACCGACGCCTTGCGCTGGTCGACCCAACGGTCGTAGTCGAGGTTGGCCTGCGCGGTGGAACTGAGCGGCTCCAGGCTCACCGTCCAGGCCCCGTCGGTCTCCGGCTTCGAGTTCACCGTGAACTCAAACCTGCGCCCCGGGACGAGGTTGAAGAATCTCCAGTAGTTGTCGGAGGTCGTGAGCGCTTTGCCGTTCACCGCGAGAATCAGATCGCCCACGGCGATCTTCACGTAGTCGTGATCGGCGGGGCCCTTCCGGTAAATGGCCGCAACGCGGTAGTATCCCGACGCATCCGGCTCCAAGTCGAAACCCGGATGGCGCGTCTGGATCCGTTCGGAACTCACCGAACCTCCGGTGCCGGCGCTGACCCCGGTGTGCGACGCATTCAGCTCACCAATCATCTGGTTGATGACGCCGTAGAGCTCGTCGGAATCGGAAACGCTCCCCAGCAGCGGTTCGTATTTCTGCTTCGCGGCGGCCCAGTCGACCCCGTGCATCTTCGGGTCGTAGAAACGATGCTTCATCACACGCCACGCCTCCGTAAATACCTGCCGGCGCTGCGCGAGCTGATCGACTTCCAGCCGAACGGTGAAGCTGATCCGCCGCGGGGTGGACGACGAAGCGGTGGGAGCGGACGTCACCGTGACACTCCCGGGGCCACCTCCGCGTCCGCCGCGACCCGCCAGGATTGCGCTGACCGCCGCCGAAGCGGTGTCTCCCGCCGGTGCGGTCGGCGCCGACACCGTGTAGATTCCGCCGGACTGCAGATAGAAAATACTGCGCCCGTCTCTGGACCATTGCGGCTCGGCCAGTCCACCCCGGCCGGTACCGCGGCCACGGGGGGCTTCCCCGGCCGGTTCGGACGCTGGCCGCTGGCTCAGTTGGGTAAGCCGCGTGCCATCTTCGCTGATCGTAAAGAGCGCCGGTCGGCCGCCGCCGACCTCTCCCTCTTCGGTGCTGGTCGCAATAAACGCATACGTGCGGCTGTCGGGCGACGGCGTCACGACCGCGACCGAACCGCTCGTCCGCGTCAGTTGCTTGATGCGGCGGTCGAGGCCATCCCATTCGATCTTCACCACCACTTTCGCTCCGGTGGTTGTCGCGGTGCGCCCGCGCGCCGGCAACGTCTGTTCCTCGGTGTCCACGTCGCGGTCGTCGGGATTCTTGTCGATGCGCGTCAGGGCCACGCTGAAAAGCTGCAGGACCGTTCGGTTGAGCGAGGCCATGCCGGGAGCCCCTCTCCCTCCCAGCAGCAGGAGTTTCCGGCCGTCCGGAGTCCATTTCGCACCGTTCGAAACCAAAAATTCGTCCGCCCCGATCATCCGATCCTCGCCGCTTGCGAGTTGCTTCACCCACACACGCGGACGCGCCATGGCATCCGGCTTGGTGTAGGAAATCCAATTGCCGTCGGGCGAAAACTGCGGTGTGCCGATCTCGCCCACCTCGCTGGTCGCCACCACCTCGGTGCGTTCGTCCGCCAGATAGGTCCGCCGGAGCTGGCGATCGGAGCCGGACCACAGCAGCGACTTGGAATCCGGCGCCCAGGTGACCGTCGATTTGTCGCAATCCACATCGCTGAGTTGTTGCAGGTCCAGGCCCCGTTCGTCGGCCAGCCAGATTTCCTCGCGGCCCGTGCGATCGGAAATGAAGGCGATGCGCTTGCCATCCGGCGACCAACGCGGGGTCTCCTCGCGCCACGAGGATTCGGTGACGCGCTGCACGCCGCCGCGATCGGTCGCGATCGTGAAAATCTCCCCGTGGGTCGCAATCGCGGCGCGCTTGGTCGAGGGCGAAAGGCTGAACGCCTCGGCCTCACCTTGAATCACGCGCAGCTCGACGTCGTTGGTCTTCGCATCAGACGTGATCTCGAGGCGAATCTGGGTGCTCTTGCCGCTCGCAAGGTCGAGTTTCCACAAACCGAAATTCTCCTCGTAGACGATGGTCTTGGTGTCGGCGGAGATGCTGGGGAAAAAGAGATTGCCGCTGGTATGGCGCGTCACCTGGACGGGGGCGCCGCCGCGTTCGGAGATTTTCCAGATGTTGTTGACGCTCTTCATCACCTCCGGGCCGCCGAACTTGAGCGACTTTTCGTTGGGCAGCCGGTCGGAGACGAAGTAGATGTCGCCATTGCGGCCGTACATCGGCCAGAGGTAATGGCCCTTGTAATCCGCGTCGCCGAGCTTCGTGAATTTCTTCGCGGCGACCTCCATCACCCAAAGATCGGCGGCGTAACTGCCCCGGTAGTGCTGGCGCGTCCACGTGGCGGGATGGCGCGTGAAGGCGAGCTTCAGACCGTCCGGCGCATAACTCGCCGAGGAACCCCAATCCGTCGCGATGGATTTTTCCATGCCGCCCGCGGCGGAAATCTCGAAAAGCGTGGCGACGGAGGGAAAGGCGCCCCGGTTGCGCGAGGACGTGAAGATGATCTTGCTGCCATCCGGCGACCACCCGACGACCACGTCGTCCGCGCTGTGAAACGTAAGCTGGCGCGGTTTGCCGCCCGTCGCCGCCACTACAAACACATCGTTGTTTCCGGCCCGGCCGGAGGAAAACGCCACCGATGCCCCGTCGGGTGAAAACCGCGGATAGATGTCCCGTGCGGTGTGGTCAGTGAGGCGCCGGACGTCGGTGCCGTTTTCACTGGCGATCCAGAGGTCGCCGAGATGACTGAACGCGACCTTGCCCCGGGCATACGTGGGATGACGCAACAGCCGGGCCTCGCCCGGCGCGGCGCTCGGGGCGGCGGATTCGGCGCCCGAAGCAATTGCGGAGGCGAACGCCAGGCTGAGAACGAGGAGGAGATTTTTCATGGGATGTCTTCCGCCGGACAGCGCGGAGGTTTTCTTTTTTTGGGACCTGGGAACGGTCGAGCTTTGTGCCTTTGCGACGGCCGGCTCGCAAGCTGTTTAGCCCGAAGATTTCCTAACGCGGATACCACAACCGAAGGACCTCGGAAGTCTTCGCCCTGTCGGGCCGACTCTCTACGAAATCAACCACGGACTACACGGATCAGCACGGATGCAAACCCTGCCTTTATCCGTGCCCATCCGTGTGATCCGTGGTGAAGATTGTTTGCTTCCTTCGGCTTGCCCGCCGGCGGAGGGTTGCCTTCGACTCCGCTCAGGGCCGTGAGACATCTGGCGAAAAGGCGGCCTCGTGGCGCGGGGGAAAATTTCCGGGCGAGGCCTCCCACAGATTCAGAAAGACCGCAGATGGCCTGATTTCCGACTCAGCATCTGTGGCCTTTCTGAATCTGTGGGAGGTCCTGCCTTTCAGTCAATTTCGAGACGATTTGATGATCGTGGTTTCTCGTGCTCGTAATCGCGCTCGTGCTCGACCCGGCGATTCCGAGCAAGAGCACGGAGCGTTCCTCGGCTTGCCCGCCGGCGGAGGGTTGCGGTCTCGGACCGAGTTAGAAAATCTCCGGGTTAGTTTCAGGCAACCTCTCCCGCCGACGCCTCAACCCCGCCGCGACCAGCACCGGGAGCAACCCCACGCCGGCGCCAATCGGCACGGCCTTGAGCAGCGACGCCTTCAGGTCCGGGGGAAGCAAGGTAAGCGCACTCGCGAAAGCCAAAACCACGATTAGGATGACCCCGCAGGCGCAGCGCATGACCAGGAGCCGTGATCGATCAACCGCCCCGTCGAGGAACTGTCTTGGGAAAAGCATGCCCATCAGTCCGAAGGCCAAAAAGAAACTGAGTATCGCCCCGATAATCCACCACGGTTGCGCGCCGGGCGGGGTGAAAAACGCCGCAACGACCAGGACCGCAATTCCCACTAACCTCGTTACATTGACCGGCAGCGAGGCAGAGGACTTCAATTCGACGGCATCACGCGCCATTTGGACGCGTAGGGCGCGATCATAGTTGAACCGCCCCGCGAGCTTCGGTCCCGGCCGGGCCACGTTGATCAGAACGCCCCAGTCCGGAGCCTTGCCTGCCCACTGCGCGCTGATCTCCCACGTCCATTGCAGCAAGAGGTGCAGGCTGCCGAATAAACCAACGAGCAGCGACACCACGAATATCGGCATGAGTGCGAGCGGTACGTCGGCCCAGACGAAAATTGAGATCAACTTGGCGAGGAGCCCCAGTCCCATGAGTGCCGAACCTCCAACCAGCATCGCGCAAATCCCCAGCCGCAGTCTGCCGATGTGCCCGCCGTTCGACCGCCGCAAATGGTAGTCACCCCACCCAATAATTGTGAGCGTCGTCCAACCAAACCAGAAAAAAAACATCCACGCCGAAAGCTCGCGGCGCAGGATGCTCCGGGTGTCGGGCAAGGAGCGCGGCTCCGGCAGCGAACTCAGCCAAACCAGATACTGCGTCCTCTCCCAAAGACCAAACGTGACGACACTCAGACCTACAATCACGCACGAGACCAGCGCGGTGATCGCCCACGGATGGCGGAGACCCCAGCTTCCCAGCCTGCGCCACGCATTGGCGGGCCGCGCGAGGATTGGCTCGTGGGCCAGGAAACGTTCCAGCTCGTCCGCGAGCTGGCGGGCGGTTGCATATCGGCGCTCGGGGCGCTTCTCGAGGCACTTCCGGCAAATCGTCTCAAGATCTCCGGGTATGTCCTCACGTTGTGCACGCGGTGGAATCGGCTCACTGGCAATGACCAGGTTGAGCGTTTCAAGCGCGGTCGCGCCCCGATGTGGCGGTTGGCCGGTGAGGAGCTGATACAAAATCGCGCCGAGCGAATACACATCAGTGGCCGGCCCGATTTCTCCGGCGCGCCCGGTCGCCTGCTCCGGCGCCATATAACTCGGGCTGCCCATAATCGCGCCCGTGTGCGTGAGGCCGCCTTCGGCGGCGGAGATGGGAGAACGGAGTTCGGAGATCGGCCCAGAAGAACTTTCCTCCCATTTTTCCTTTGAGCCCGTCGACCGCCTTTCGTCTTCCGACTTTGATCTTTGACATCTGCCTTTTTCGCTGCGGCAGCGGCGCCAGCGTCCGCACCCTGCGGTGCGGCCGCATCCCACCGCTTCGCCAAACCGAAGTCCGTGATGTGCGGCTGCCCCTGCGCGTCGATCAGCACATTCTGCGGCTTGAGGTCGCGGTGCAACGTGCCGCGTTGGTGCGCGTAGTGCACGGCTGCGGCGAGGGTTCGCATCAGTTGCGCGATTTCGACGGGAGCGAACACGTGCTGGCGCACGTGCTCGGCCTGATTCACGCCAGCGATCAGATCCATCGAGAAATAATGCCGCCACTCGTGCTCGCCAATTTCGTGGATCGCGACGATGTTGGGGTGCTGGAGATTCGCCGCCGCCTCTGCCTCGACACGGAAGCGTTTCACCTCCGCTTCGCCGGCGAACTGGCCAGAGAGGATCATCTTCACCGCCACCACGCGGTTGAGGCTCACCTGTCGCGCGCGGTAGACCACGCCCATGCCGCCGCGGGCGATTTCGTCGATGAGTTCGTAGTCGCCGAATTAGTGGATGCGCGAACTTCCCGCGGGGATTGCCGCGGCGGCAATCCCTGGCTTCCGCTCCGCGGAAAGGATCGCGGTCGCAGTACTCGCGGAATCTGCGAGGGCGTTTTTCAGGAGACACTGCGCGCACAGACCCTGCGGGGCGTCGGATGGGAGCGGGGTTCCGCAGGTGGGGCAGATTTTCGGAGAGGAGCTCATCGGGAGTATGGAGTCGCCGAATGCATTTCGGCGTCGGACTCGCGACGCACGATCCGACTCCGCCACAGCACGACGAAAATTCCCGCGATCAATCCGGGGATAAAAGCTTCGGCGAGGCCAGGCGACTGCGACACTGAATTGAAAAGCGCATACATTCCTCCGATTGGGACCGCGGCACCGGCATACCCAAAGCGAACCCCATTTAGAGTCGACCGCTTCAGGGAGGATCGCCGAACGATCCATCGCGGGTTGATCATCCCGGCAAGGCAGTGGACGAGAATCACAATGATGAACGCACAGCCAACCCACAGCGGCTTCGCGAAAGTCGCGAGCCACAGTGAGAGGAGACTCAGCACCAGCAAAACGGCCATCAGCGGTCCCACCAGACCCAAAGTGCGCATCGCCATCTCCCGCCCGCGCGCCTGCGGAGGCGTGAAATTAAGGAGCGGCTGGAGGGTCAGAAAATCCGGGGGCGGCTCGATCCCGGTCTGGCTCTGTTGCAGCGACCGCTGACATTGCCAGAGCAATTGCAGTGCAAGCCAGAGGTAGGGTTGCAGGAGCAACGTGAAAGCCGCCAGGATGACCGGCGAGGCATCGGTCCACACGCAGATCCTCACGATCTTGGCCGTCACGTAGAGGCTGCAGAGGAAGAAACTGAACGCGTTCACCATGTAGACGCCGAGCCGCGTCCCTTCGATCCGTCGACCGACCTTGCGTCGGCGCGAAATATCCCAGACGCAAACAAGCGCGGAGAAAATCAAGGCGAGGAAACCTAGCAAAACCGCGCCAGGCAGTTCGCGGTTCATCAACGTGCCCCAGTAGTTGAACGGGATTTGTCCAGGGTGCGCGGCCAGCCACGCCAGATACTGCGTTTGCTGCCAGAGACCGTAGGTGCTGAAGCCGAGGCCAAAAATGACGAGTGAGGCCGAGCCGGTGATGGCCCACGGGTGACGCAACGCCCAGGTCCAGACCTTGCGAGACGCGCCGGCGGGTTTCGCCAGAATGGGTTCGCCATTGAGGAAACGGCCGAGTTCTTCGGCGAGCTGTCGCGCGGTGGCGTAGCGGCGCTCCGGGCTCTTCTCGAGGCACTTGAGGCAAATCACTTCGAGATCCGCCGGCACGTCGGGTTTCAACTTCCGTGGTGCCGTGGGCTCCTCGTCGATCACCTTGGCCAGGGTCTCGAGGGCCGACGCTCCTCGATGCGGAGGCTGGCCGGTGAGGAGTTGATAGAAAATCGCGCCGAGCGAATACACATCGGTGGCCGGCCCGATCTCGCCGGCGCGTCCCGCGGCCTGCTCGGGCGCCATATAACTCGGACTGCCCATGATCGCGCCGGTGTGCGTGAGGCCGCCTTCGGCGGCGGAGGTGGGAGACCGGAGTTCGGAGTTCGCAGGGGAAGAAATATCCGACCGGTTTTCATCTTGGTCCGTCGTCCGCCCTCCGTGGTCTGACGACTGGCCTCCGGCGTCTGGCTTCCGGCCTCTGATCTCCGATTTCTGACCTCCGTCCTCTGCCTTTTGCGCCGCAGCAGCGGCGCCAACCTCCGCACCCTGCAGTGCGGAGGTATCCCACCGCTTCGCCAGGCCGAAGTCCGTGATATGCGGCTGCCCCTGCGCGTCGATGAGCACGTTTTGCGGCTTCAAATCGCGGTGCAGCGTGCCGCGCTGGTGCGCGTAGTGCACGGCTTCGGCGAGTTGCTTGACGAGCGTGGCCGTCTCGCGCGCGGAGAGCGGCGTCACCGCGACATGATCGGCGAGGTTTTTCCCCTCGATGAAATCCATCGAGAAATAATGCCGCCCCTCGTGCTCACCGATTTCGTGGATCGCCACGATGTTGGGGTGCTGGAGATTCGCCGCCGCCTCGGCCTCGACGCGGAACCGCTTCACCTCGGCTTCGCCCGCAAACTGACCGGAGAGGATCATCTTCACCGCCACGACACGGTTGAGACTCACCTGTCGCGCGCGATAAACCACACCCATCCCGCCGCGGGCGATTTCGTCGATGAGCTCGTAATCGCCGAAATAATGGATGCGCGGGAGTACCGCGGGGATTGCTGCGGCGGTATTTCCTGGTTTCCGTTCCGCGTTTAGGATGGCGGTCGGGGCACCGGTGGAATCCGCCAACGCGCTCTTCAGGAGACATTGCGCGCAGAGGCCCTGCGGGGCGTCGGGCGGGAGCGGGGCGGCGCAGGTGGGGCAGATTTTTTCTGGGGGATTCATGGGATTCTGCCCAATACAGAAGCAAGCACGGAGAAAGGTTACCGGGAAATGGTCGCGTGGACGTGGGTAATCATCACGCCGTCAGCGCCGCGAGCAGGTGACGCAGTTCGTCGTCCACGTCTTCGGCACTCCCCACGGTCTCCGTCACCTCCGCGCGCAGCAGCTCGCGATAGCGGTGGCGCAGCCGGTGCACCGCCACTTTGATCGCCCCTTCAGTGGTCTGCAGCTCCGCCGCAATCCGGGCATACGACTCACCGGATCGGCCGTCGGTCAGGCAGCCTTTGAGCACTTCGAACGCCGCGGCCCTGCCACCGGCGACGTGCTCGGCGCGCAGCCGTTCCAGCACCCGGTCGAGGAGCGTGAGCGCCCAGCGGCGTTCGTAGATCCGATCGGCCGACAGGGTGTCGACCGGCTCGATCGCATAGCGCGACTCGGCGGAGCCGGCATCGAGCGGAACGAACGTGCGGTCGCCGCCGCGTTTTTGGGCGCGTTCCCGGTCCCACTCGTTGGCGAGGAAATTTTTCAGCGCCGCGAGCAGGAAGGACCGGAACCGGCCCTTTTCCCGCGCGACACTCGCGAGATAGTTTTTCCCGATCAGCCGCGCGAAGAATTCCTGCGTCAAATCCTCGGCGTCGTGCGCGTTGCGCCCCTGGCGGCGGACGAACGCATAAAGTGGATACCAGTACGTCGCACAGAGGCTGGCGAGGGCGCGCGCGGCCTCCGGCGAATCAGGCCGCGCGGCGTGGAGGATGAGGGACCACTGCGTCGTCGCAAATGCGGACGCGGGGCCTGCAGGCGGGGGTGACTCCGGGCCGGGCATGGGGCGAAGCGAGGCGGAAACGACGGAGTGGTCAACGCCCATTACCAACCTGCGTTTGTCTCAGCGCGGAAATCGCCACCTGCCTCCGTCATGCGCGAATCGTTCTCTTTCCTCGTACTCTTTCTCGTTCTCTCAATCCGACGAGAACGAGGAACGATTACGAGAACGAGAACGATTGAAAGACCGTTGCTCCTTCGGTCTTGACCGCCGCACAAGCGCTGGCGGCTGCCGCCCTGCGAAATCTCCGCCGAGCATCGACAAACCCCATCGATGCTGTTCGCCTTCCCGCACCCACATGAAAACCCGAATCGGCATCCTCACCGGCGGCGGGGACTGCCCCGGCTTGAACACCGTCATCCGCGCCGTCGTCAAGTCCGCTACGAAACGCGGCTGGGAATCCCTCGGCATCCTCGGCGGCTTCGAGGGCCTGCTGCAACCGACGCGCTCGCGGGTGCTCGATTATCATGAAATGGACGGGCTGCTGTTTCTCGGCGGCACGATTTTGGGCACTTCCAACCGGGGCGCATTCTCCGGCAAGTCCGGGCACGGCGAGACCCGGCAAATTGATCCGGCGGTGCTCGCCGCGGCCCGCGCCGGAGTTGAATCGCTCGGTCTCCGCGCGCTCATTGTGGTGGGCGGCGATGGCTCGCTAACCATCGCGCAGCAATGTTTCGAGGCCGGCATTCCCGTCGTGGGCGTGCCGAAGACCATCGACAACGACATCGCGGGCACCGTCATCACCTTTGGCTTCGACAGCGCCGTCTCGTTCGCCACCGAGGCGCTCGACCGCCTGCGCACCACCGCCCAGAGCCACGAACGCGTCATGGTCTGTGAAATGATGGGCCGCTACGCCGGCTGGATCGCCGCGCATGCGGGAATCGCCGGCGGCGCGGATGTGATTCTGATCCCCGAGCTGCCGTTCAAGATGGAGTCCGTCTGCCGCGTGGTGACCGACCGCGAGGCGCAGGGCAAACGGTTCACGCTCGTCGTGGTGGCCGAGGGCGCGCGCGAAGCCGGACGCGACTTCATCACCCTCGGCGACAGCGGCGCCATCCGCGAGGCCCGCCTTGGCGGCATCGGCGCCGCGGTCGCCGAGGAGATTGGCAAACGCACTGGCAAGGAGACGCGGGTCTGCGTGCTCGGTCATCTGCAGCGCGGCGGCGCGCCCACGACCTTCGACCGTTTGCTCTGCACGCGCTTCGGGGCCGCCGCCGTCCGCCTCGTCGCGGAGGAGAAATACGGCTGCATGGTCGCACACCGGCCGCCTTCCACCGAGCCGATTCTCCTGACGGAAGCAATTGGCCATCTCCGCACCGTGCCGCCCGACGGGGACATCATCCGCACCGCCCGGGACCTCGGCATTGGTTTTGGAGATTGAGGCACCGTCGTCGCCTGGCATTTGGACTCAGGCAAAAGCGGAGCCGGCCGACCAAAGGCGAAGCAAAGTCGGGATGATTCCGCTAGGGGAAACATCTCCGATTTCAAATCGATCCGATTCCACTTGTTTGGGAGGCAGGCTGACGTTAACCGTTTTTGCTCTGCGGGCCCGGACTCGCGATCACCCGCACCGAAATCATCACACCTTTGACAAAACGATCATCATGAAAGTTGAAAACTATTCCAGGGTAATGGCCGCCATCGACAGTGCCCTCGAAGTATTCGCGCAATCCGCGGGCCATCTCTCCGCCGATGACCTGCAAATGAAAAGCCAGCTGGAGCAGGTTCGCTCGAAAATCGTGAAAGCGGAAACCGGCAATCCGTTCTCCTACAAAGCCGCAGCGCCTCTGCCGGCCGCCTCGGCCGCCCCGGCCGCCTCGGCCGCGGATCCCAACGTCACGCAGGCGCCTTGGACCAAGTTGCGGTAGTTCGGCGATGCTTTGGCGCGGCCCGGGAGCCGCCAGGCAAGGAGCAGGGAAATCTTCCACCGAGCGAAGCGACAGCGTGACAATCGTTCATCGGTCCTCCAGAATCCGGGACACGGCCCGTCGACGGGCGATATGAAACGGTCTCAAATTCTCTTCGTCGCTTCGCTCGTCGCCAACGTCGTGCTGGCGGGCATTTTCCTGCTCCGCCCCAGCGCGAAAGCGCCGGCCGCCTCGCCTCCAACTCCCGCCACCCACACCCGCGCGGGGACCACCGGAGCGGCGGAGCAGCGGCACGAGGCGCTCCTCGCGGCGCTCGCCGCCGGTGACACCGCAACCCTCCTGGCCGCCGGAGTCTCGCCCGAGGCGGTCCACCTGCTGGCCGCGGCCCGCGCCTTTGGCCGGCTGGCCACGCTCGCCCGCGAGCAGGACGAGCCGCCCGCCGCAGGCAGCACCGAGTATTGGCGCCGCGCACGCCCCCCTTCGCGCCCGCCGCCCACCCGCGAGCAGCGGGCCGCCCGCCTCGCCGCCGAGCGCGAGTTCGAGACCACCATGCGTCAGGCGTTTGGCGAATCGTGGTCCGGTCAACGAAACCAGGAGCGTTTTGGGTTTCTCCCCTCCACCCAGCAGGAACGGCTCCGCCGCATCGAACGCGACTACGAGGAAATGCGCCGCGACCTCTCCCTCGATAGCGACGGGGTCGAACTCGCTGCCGACCGCCAAAAACAGCTCTTGCTCGACACTGAGATGAAACGCGATCTCGCGGCCGCGCTCTCGCCGGTCGAGCGCGAACAGCTGGAGCTGCGCACGTCCGCCGCCGCGTCCAACGTGCTGAATCGTTACGGCGACGTGATCGCCAGCGAGGAGGAATTCAAGCGCCTGTACGCTTTGCAAAAAGCGTTTGATGATCGCTTTTCCAACCCGACGAACCGGCCGCAGGTGCGCACCCCGGAGGAGAACCGCCTCCGCGCCGAGGCCGAACGCCAGCTCAACGATGAGTACCGGACCGCGCTGGGCGATGAACGCTGGGGCACTTTTCCCCGCGAAAACGACGGCGAATACCGCACGCTCGCCACCCTCGCCACCCGCCTGAACCTGCCCGCCACGACAGCTGACCAAGTCTACCGGGTGCGCGACACCTATTCCGCACAGTCTCTGGTGATCAACGAAAACCCCGCCCTGAGCGCGGCCGATCGCCGCACCCAGTTCATCGAACTCGCCAATCGCGCCAGGACCGAACTCACGCAGCAACTTGGCCCCGAGGGGGCCGAAGCGTATGCCCGCCAGGCGGGCTGGCTGCGCCTGCTGCAAAACGGCTCGGCGTTCGCGACCAACAGCAACGCCCGCCGGCTGCCGCCGGGCAGCGCCCGCCCCAGCAGCCCCGCCACGGTCATGCCCCCGCCCCGCCCGGTCGTGTCGCCACCCGTCCCGAAGTCGTAACGCGAATGTCTCCCCGTTCCACCGCCCGCCGCCTCCGGCACTCCGCCGGTTACCTCGGGCTCGGCATGATCGCCGAAGCGGCGCGGGAACTGGATGGCATTGTCGACCAAGACCGGCTCACGCCCGAAGTGATGAGCGCGCGGGTCGACCTGCACATGCACGCCAAACAATGGGATCTGGTTGTCGCGGCGTCGCGGGAGCTCGCCCAGTTGGTTCCGGAAGACGACAAGGGGTGGATCTCGTGGGCCTTTGCCTTGCGCGAACTGAATCGCGTCGAAGAGGCCAGGACCGTGCTCCTCGGAGCCGAACCGCGCCTCGGAAAAAAATGCGGGATTCTCCACTACAATCTCGCGTGTTATCACTGCCTGTTGGGCGACAGGAAAGAAGCGAAACGCCGGCTGGCCCTCGCCTCCGCTATCAGCGCCGAGTGGAAAAATGCCGCCCGGGATGATATCGACCTCACGGCCCTGTGGGACGACCTGACGACGACGGAGTGAGTCAGGCGGTGCGACATCGCCCCGGCCACGCCAGGACAATTTCCCGGACCCGACGTCTGACCGACGGTCCCCGCGGGTTATGGCGCGACCATTTTCCACCCTCGCCCTGCGACGATTCGCGGCTCTAACTTGGAACTTCACGAGCAATCCAAGACCATCCGTGCCTCCCAGCTTCTCCTCTTTGACGCAAATTTGTGCGCAATGCTTAGCCGCCGTCATCCTCGTCCCATCATGATTCACCACGGCCAACGCCGGTCCCCGCCCTCCTGCTCCCCCCCACCCCACCGCCTCCGCGGCTTCACGCTGCTCGGGCTGGGTCTCGCCGTCCTGTGCGTGGGTCTTGCCAGTTACATCGCGCTGTCGGAGGTCAGAAAATTTCAACATCGCTCCCAGCGGGAGCAATTCATCGAGGAGTTGCGCAAGTTCGCGACCGCCTTTGAGACCTACCGCAACACCCAGGGCGTCTGGCCTGTCGGCACCAACGGCGAAAGCAAAGTCCCACGCGGCATGGAAACCTCTCTCGCCAACTCCACCTGGCTCAGCGGACCGCCGTTTGGCGGCAGCTACGAATGGATTCCACCGGCGCGGACCGAAGCCACCACTGAGACTGCCGGCCAGAAGCCAGCACCGGTCGCGCTGATCGCCGTGACCGCCTATTCACCCCGCCCACCGCTCGCACTCTCCCTTGCCGATTTGCTCTACCTCGACGAAAAAATCGATGACGGCAGTCTGTCGACCGGTCGTTTCCGAACCGGTTTCAACGGGTGGCCGGTCTACCACGTCGTTTCCGACCCGAATTCGTCACCTGCTCCCCGCTAGCCCGATGTTCAACGTCACTCTCGTCAATCTCACCCCCGATGCGACCACCGCGGTCGAGGGGCACGCGCCAGTGGATTTGGGGAGAATTCCGGCGAATGAACTCCTCGCGTTGCTGGAGGTTTTTGCGGCGATCGACGCCGTCCAAAATCTCAAGGTGGATCCGGAAATCCGGGTCCAGACGCGGCGCGATCGGTTCATCATCCGCACGGGCCAGGGGAAACTGCTGCTCTACGACGCCCGCCGGTTGTCGGAACCCGCCTACGTCTACAGTGCCGGCGAGATCATCGCCGAACTCGATGGCACCGCCGCCGCCTTGCGGACGGCAGCGCCGTACTCGGTGTCGCCATTCGTGAGCGGTGATTCGGCCGGCACCGAACCGGGCGCGATCGACAGCCTCCCGCCGCTGCCCGTTTCTGCGGAGCGGACCTGGCCCTTCGCCCTCATCGGACTGACCGTGCTCCTGGCGGGCTACATCACGTACAGCGAATTCAGCGCGGCCGACGTCACCGCCCGGCCGGACCTGACGGCGCTCACTCCGGCCGAGCGCCTCACGGAAGATTCGTCCCTCACCGGGGTCTACATGACGGGCAGCCAACCCGGTCAGCACGGCATCGTCGTGCTGGGCGATGGAAATCTGAAGCTCTTCACGGTGAATGCCGAGGCGGCGCCGAGCGTCGTGTACGCCACCTACAAGTTGGGCCGCCTCGGCACCAGCCTCCATTTGGCGACCGATCAACCCGGTGGACCGATCAAGGTGACTGAACAGAAGACCTTGGAGTACGGTGGAGAAAATTATGAGCGGATTCCCTAGCCCGGAAATTTCCCAACACGGCAACCGCAGCCGAAGGTTCTCGGAAATCGTGAAATCCGGCTTCGGTCATCGCAAAACTGTCCGTTGGCGCGGCGAAACTGGGTTGTCGATTGCAAGCTGCGCGATCTCGTCGCGCTTGCCCCGCCGCGCTTCCGGCCGGCGCGCCTTCACCATCATCGAGGTGGCGATGACCGTGTTTGTGCTCGCCCTGGCCATCTCGACCTCGATCACGACCCTCCAGCGGGCCTTCCTCAATCTCGACACCGCCCGCAATCTCTCGACCGCCAGCGTCATCCTGCAGACCGAGATGGAAAAGGAACGGCTGTTCACCTGGACCAAGGTCAGCGACGCCACGTATCGGCCCACCTTGGACGCAAGCTACCTGCGCAATCCCGACGTAGCCGGCCGCTTTTCACTCACCCGGACCGTGACGGCGCTCGCCGGCCGTTCCGGCAAGGTCGTGCAGGTCACACTTACGGCCCGCTGGCGCAGCTACGACGGCCGCCAGCTTTCACGGAGTTTCACCAGCTATTTTACCCAAGGGGGACTGAATGATTTTCTGTACAACTAGCGCGACTGCGCCACCGACCACCCCGCCTTTCGAAAATTTGCCCTCCGCAGCACGAATTTCGCCGACCGGGGACTCGATCCGCCGCCCGCGCACCCACCGCGCCCGGGCATTCACTTTGGTCGAAATGATGGTGGCGGCGTCCCTCGGTGGCTTTGTCCTGGCCGGCATCCTGACCGCCAACCTGCAGATCATCCGGGGCGGGGTTCGCATCACCCAATACGCCGAAATGGAATCCCAGGTTCGACGGGGGATCGACTACCTGGGCCGCGATTTGCGGGAGGCGCTGGACCTCACCTGGAACGGCGAGAGCGACCTCACCCTGACCATTCCGACCAGCGCCACAACCACCGCCCAGGTGACTTACGCCTGGACGTCCGCGAGCCAGACCTTTTACCGCGTGGCCGGTGCCAGCAGCTCGGCGGTCAACGGACGCTTTGAGCTCGTGCGGGGCATTCCCGCGCTGCCGGGCGGTGCCGCCGGGCTCACGTTCGCCCGCTTCGATCGCGACGGCGCGACCGCCACCACGAATGCCACGACCAAGAGTATCCTCGTAACCATGACGGTGGCCCGCAGCGCAAAAACCGCGGCCAGCAGTCAGCGCCAGATCTCCGCCACCTTCACCATGCGCAACAAACCCAGCACGTGATGCCGTTGCCGCCTTCTCCGTCGCCCGCCGCCCGCCGTGTCCGCCGGCAACGCGGCAGCCTGATCATCACCGCCCTGCTGCTCGCCGCGGTCGTCGGGCTCGGCCTGGCCGGCTATCTCGCGCTCAGCCAGAATGCGCTGCGGCTGGCCCATCGGACGCTCTTTGCCAGCGACGCGAACAACCTGGCCGAGGCCGGGCTGGAAGAGGCAATCTACTGCTTCAACCAGATGAATTCCGGCAATTCCGTGGCGAAGTCGTGGGCCGGTTGGACCCTCTCCGGCGCGAATGCCATGCGCACCCTGACGCCATTCAATCGCGATCAAAACGCCATCGGCACCGTCAAGGTTTACGTCAAGGGCTGCGACGGCAGCGACGCCGATCCCTACGTGATTTCGCAGGCGACCATCGCGCCATTCGACCGCACGCCGCCGATCGTCAGGATCATGCGATTGAATGTCGGGAAGAACGCCTATTTCGCCAACGGCCTCGTCGGGATCAACGGCCTGACGATGGCGGGCGACGGTGTTGCCAACAACTATAACTCAAACCCGACCAGCCGCCCCGCCGGACCCTGGGCGAAATACGCCAGCAAGGACGCCCTCGGCACGACGTCGGTCGCGATCTCATCCGGCACCTTGAGCGTGAGCAAGACCGCCAGCATCAAGGGAGATCTTTACACCGGCCCCGGAATCTCGGCCACGGGCATCAGCGTCACCGGCACGGTCTATCCCAACTTCACGGGCGTCTTCCCGCTGCCCGTCTACCCGAGCAATTCCGGGGCATCTCCCTCCAGCGGCCGTCGGGGCAAATCCAAATCGAGTAGCGCCAAGACCGCGCCCCTCGGATCGGTCCTGCCGAAAAGCGGCGACTCCCCGGCGGCCGACGGGCGCTATTACTATTTCTGCGACAACACCACGATCGGTAAACTCACCATCAGTGCCGGAGCCGCGGTCACGATCGTCGGGACCAAGACCGACATGGTCTCCGGTTTGGTGGTGAAGCCCAATGCCTCCTGTCTCATCTATATTGACGGTCCGATCGATCTCACCGGCAAAGACAAGAACGAGTCCGGCGACTGGGCCGGCGCGACGCAGATTTTCACCACCACCACCCGCGGTTGCAAGGTCGACACGGACACTCTCCTTTGCGCCTGCATCTACGCGCCCAACGCCGACCTCACGTTTACGGGCGATCGGGATTTGCCGACGACGATTATCGGTTCGTTCGTCGCCAGGAAGATTCAGGCCAACGACAACGTGAACTTCATCTACGACGAAGCGCTCACGACGCTGCACGAGGGCAAGATTTGGAATCTCTCGGAATGGTCGGAGATCCGGGTGAGCTCGGATCGCGCGGCCCTCGGTGCGTTGACGGGGAATTTCCTGCCGTAGCGCGGACACCGGAGATTGGTTTTGCGTGGGGCCCGCCAGTTTGCTTTGGTCCGCAGCGCCGCCGCTCCACCCTCGCCTCTCCAGCTCATCGTCGTCCCTCCTGCACGGATGCCGGAACTCAATCCCATGGAATCCACCCGAAAGATCGTCACGTCCTCGCCCGAAAACAGCGAAACCCCACTCGACAGCGTCGCCAGCTGGGTGACGCCCAACCGCCTGTTTTTTGTCCGCAACCACTTCGATCCCCCGGCGGCGGCCGACCGCGCCACCTGGGAGGTAAGCCTCGACGGCCTCGTCGCGCGTCCGTTGCAGTGGACCTTCGCCCAACTCGCCGCGCTGCCGCAGCACACGGTGTTTGCCACCGTCGAATGCGCCGGCAACGGCCGCTCGTTTCTCACGGAAAAGGCCGAGGGCGTGCAGTGGGGCGCCGGGGCCATTGGCCACGCGGAATGGTCCGGCGTGAGAGTCGCCGATCTGCTCCGGTCCGCCGGCCTTGCGCCCGGCGCGCTCGAAATCGTCTTCGAGGGCGCCGACCGCGGCATCGAACACGGCGAGACGATGAACTTCTCCCGCAGCCTGCCCCTCGAAAAGGCGCTTCACCCCGACACGCTGATCGCCCTCCACATGAACGGCGAATGGCTCGAGCCGAACCACGGCGCGCCGCTCCGCCTCTTCGTCCCGGGTTGGTATGGCGTCGCCTCCGTGAAGTGGCTGCGCCGCCTGACCGTGATCGATCACGCCTACCAGGGATTTTTCCAGACGGTGAAATACTCGATCAACCGGCCGACCGCCAGCGGGCGCCAGCGCGTGCCGCTCGGACCCGGGGCGGTGAAGAGCGAAATCCTCTTTCCCCGCGCCAGCGAAACGCTCGGCCTCGGCACCACCCGCATCGCCGGGGTCGCATGGGCCGGCGAAGACACCGTGACCCGCGTCGACGTCAGTACCGACGGAGGCCGCACGTGGCAGGCCGCCCATCTGAAGGGTGTGCAACAACCGTACAGCTGGTGTCAGTGGGAATGCCTCTGGACCGTCAGCACGCCGGGTGACTACACGATCATGGCCCGCGCCCGCACCGCCGGCGGCCAGGTGCAACCCGCGGGTTACGACGCCGACAATCTCAGCTACATCATCAACTTCGTCGTGCCCCGCACGGTGTGGGTGGCCGCCCGCCCGGCGAAAGACGCGAATTTCGCCGACGACGGTACCTGGCACACCGACATGGAAACCTTTGCCGAGGAAAACACCCGGCGCCCGCTCGATCTCGAGCTCGCCCTGACCGCCGGCGACGGCATCTGACGCGCCGGGTGCCGCCCGCGATCTGCATCGCGAAGGTTTGCGACGATTTCCGGAAGTTTACCAGTCGTCCTCTTTTTCGATTTCCCAATCTGACGAGCACGATGAAAAGCAGACACCAACTGCACCCGATTCCGTTGTCACCTGGTTTCCGATACGCGCCTCACCCCGGCGTCGCCCTGGCCGCGCTCCTCGCCCTCGGCGCGAACCTCGTGCGGGTTCATCTGCAGTTGGGAAGATTCATCGAAAGCTCGCGCCGAATTGCCGATGGCTGGGTTGGATTCTACTGGGGCCGGACGATTGCAGAATACGCGCAGGGCGAGCCGGGCATCGCCGCCGCCCTCACCCGCGCGTGGCTGGAATACTTCCGGTCGAAGGCGCCGGAAATCACCGGTACCCCGCGGTAAGTAAGTCTGCTCGCTCCTCCGGATAAGATCGACGCGCCACGCAGCGCCGGACTTGCTCGCGCCATGGCCAAGGATGCTTCCGTTGCTTTCCAACCCACCGGCGTCTGGCTCAACCGCGTCCAACTGACTGGCGGTGGAGCCCGACGTCCCCATCGGGCTGTTCCGGAAACCGATCGACCAAGTACGACTCTGATGGATCGGCTGGAGGCGGGGTGCCCCCACCCCGCTGATTTCGGTTTCGCAGCGCACGCCTCGCGGGGTGGGGGCACCCCGCCTCCAAGTTGGTTGTCCTGCGATTCAGAGCGACGGAGAACTCGACCGAGTCATACAAGGCCCGATGGGGACATCGGGCCCCACCGGGCAATGGTTTCGCTTTTGAAACGCGCAGCTACCGAAGCACGAACGTTTGGACGCTCGTGCCTCCCGCTGATTGGCTGCGCGTTGGCTCTCCTGCCGATCCTGCATGCGCAGGGCCCGCTGCCGGGAGCGCGCCCTCTGACGCTCGACGGCGATCTCTCCGCGCAAATGGTCGCGGGCATCCACCGCTTCCTCGACGCGGAGCTCGCCACCTCGGCCGGCCGGCGCGAACCAGCCTGGCACGTGAATTTCTCCGATCGCGCCGCCTACGAAACCTCCGTCGCGCCGAAGCGCGCCCGCCTCGCCCACATGCTCGGCGTCGTCGACGCCCGCGTGCCCTCCCCCGAAATGGAGCTCGTCGCGACGACGACCAACTCCGCCAAGGTCGCGGAAACGGAGCACTT
Organism: Opitutaceae bacterium; assembly: GCA_005792355.1. Lineage (GTDB taxonomy): Bacteria > Verrucomicrobiota > Verrucomicrobiia > Opitutales > Opitutaceae > ER46. Next base: position 2,902 of record SXSC01000032.1, on the reverse strand, counting down.
CAGCGGCTTCGCCGTGCGCTGGCCCGTGCTCACCGGGGTGTTTGGCGAGGGTCTGCTCTTGCAGCCCAAGGGTCGCGTCGTCGCGCGCGTGGTGGTCCTGCCCGACGCCGACCACACGCCTGAGATGATCACCGGCCTCGCTCCCGGAATTCCCGCGCCACGTCAATACGCGCGGCGGCTCGCGGAAAACGGCTGCGTCGTGATCGTGCCGACGCTGATCGATCGCGCCGACACGCTGTCGGGCAATCCGGCGCTCAACCGCCGCACGAACCAACCGCATCGCGAGTGGATTTACCGGCAGGCCTTCGCCATGGGGCGGCACCCGCTGGGCTTCGAGGTGCAGAAAGTGCTCGCGGCGGTCGACTGGTTTTCCGCCCGGTCCGGCGAAACGAAGACGCCGCTGGCGGTCGCGGGCTGGGGCGAAGGCGCGCTGCTCGCGTTCTACAGCGCCGCCCTCGATCCCCGGATCGAAGTCGCCGTTGTCAGCGGCACCTTTGGTCCGCGGGAACAGATCGCGCAGGAGCCCATTTACCGAAGCGTGTTCGGTTTGCTGAAGGAATTTGGCGACGCGGAGCTGACGCGCCTGATCGTGCCTCGCGTCCTCATCGTCGAGCACGCGGCCGCCCCGGAGATTTCCGGCCCGCCGGCGCCACGCACCGGTTACACCGGCGCCGCCCCCGGCCGCATCGCCACCCTGCGCGAGACCGACGTACAGCGCGAAGTCACGCGCGCGCGACGCCTCGCCGGGCCGTGGGCGGACACCATTCGCCTGACGACGGGCGAGAACGAAAGCCCGACGAACTTTTTTTCCGAGGCCACGCTGCGAGGCCTCATGCTCGCCCTTGGCCGCAGCCCGGCCGACCTGCAGCCACCCGGTGCCGCGCCGCAGGATGCGCGCCCCGACTTCAACCCGGTTCTCCGCCAGCACCGGCTCGTCGGCGAGTTGCAGAGCTTCACCCAACGCCTGGTTCCCGGCTCAACTGGACGGCGCGAGGAGTTTTTGTGGAAAAAGATCCCGGTCACGACGCCCGGGGCATGGCGTGAGGCGATGCGGCCTTATCGGGAAAAATTCGGCGACGAGACCATCGGCCGCGTGCCGGCTGGTTCGATTTCCCTCGAGCCCCGCACGCGCCGGATTCTCGACCGTCCGACGTGGACGGGCCATGAAGTCGTGCTCGACGTGCTGCCCGACGTCTTCGCCTGGGGCTATTTGCTGCTGCCGAAGGGAATGAAGCCGGGTGAAAAACGACCCGTGGTGGTCGCGCAGCACGGTCTGGAGGGCACTCCCGCCGAGCTCCTCGAGGAGGACCGCGCAAGTCGTGCCTATGGCACCTACAAGGCGTTCGCGGTGAGGCTCGTCGAGCGTGGCTTCATCGTGTTTGCGCCGCACAATCCCTATCGGGGCGACGCGTTTCGCCAGCTGCAGCGCAAGGCCCATCCCCTCGGGCTCTCAATCTTCTCCTTCATCGTCGCCCAGCACGAACGCATTCTCGACTGGCTCGGCACGCAACCGCAGGTCGACCCGGCGCGCATCGGATTCTACGGGTTGTCGTACGGCGGCTCCACGGCGATGCGCGTACCCGCCCTCCTTGAGCGCTATGCGGTCACGGTGTGCTCGGGAAACTTCAACGAATGGGTGTGGAAGCTCGTCACGACCGACTGGACCGGGAGCTACGTGTTCACGAAGGAATATGAGATGCCGGAGTTCGATCTTGGCTCCACGTTTGGCCACGCGGAGATGGCGGCATTGATCGCGCCGCGGCCGTTCATGGTCGAGCGCGGCCACGCCGACGGGGTCGGCCTCGATGAGTGGGTGGCCTTTGAATACGCCAAGGTGAACCGGCTCTACGCGCGGCTGAAGATCCCGGAGCGCACCGCGATCGAATACTTCGACGGCCCGCACACGATTCATGGGGTGGGCGCGTTCGCCTTTCTCCATCGCCACCTCGACTGGCCGGAGCCGACGGGAGCGTCGAAGTAATCAGGCATCGGTCATCGCTGAAAAGGGATCGGCCCGCGATTGATTCTCCAAACTGCTCACTGATTACCGATCGCCACCGGCAGCCACCGCCGCGCGTTGCCCTGCATGATGGCGTGCAGTTGCACCGCGGTCAGTGGCGATTCGATCAGTTTCAAGATCGCGGTCTCGAGCGGGAAATAGGGCGCGTGCGATCCGAATATCACCCGCTCGAGCGGCACGCGCACCGCCGTGCTGTCCGGCGCGGCGCCAATCATTTTTCCCACCATGCCGTTGCTTTCCCACCGCGAAATGTCGATGCACGCGCTGGTCTCGGTCATGAGCTGGCGCAGATCGGTGCCCTGCACGTTGCCGGAGAAATGGAGCAATTGCACCCGCGCGCCGGGAGTTTCCTTGAGCGCCGCCACGAGTGGCCCCGCCAGCACCGGGAGCAGGTTGAGGACCGGGTGATGCACGCGCGCATCCTCCAGACCGAAGACAACCTGTAACAACAGGCCGCGCTCGTGAGTCACCTGGATCAGGCGCTTGAGTTCCGGATGCGCGAGGTCGAACGGCTGGTAGCCGGGATAGATCCGCACGCCCGGCATCTTGAACACCTCGTGGCAACGGCGGACATCGTCTTCCCAATCGGGCCACGCGAGATTCACGGTGCCAAACGGGCGGAGGACCCCCTGCCCTTTCGTGCGGCATTCGTCGGCCAGGCGCTCGTTCACGCCGTTGATCTCCTTGTGCAGCAGCGCCTCGAAACTGCCCGCCCAGGCCTCGACCACGCGATGTTTCCGCAGCTTCGCCACGAGCGCGGTGGTGTCGCGGTATTTAAGTTTGCGAAAAGGCCAGTCGAAGAGGTTTACGTTGCTGTCGACGATGCCCGGTGAGCCGCTGGTGGCCGGTAATGCGGAGGCCCCTCCCGCCGTCGCGGCCAGC
>SXSC01000393.1 GCA_005792355.1 Opitutaceae bacterium | reverse complement strand
GTCGAGCAGCACCACGGTGGGTTCGGTCATGAGTGCCGTGCCGAGCACCACCTTCTGCTGGGTGCCGCCGGAAAGTCCGCCGGCGCGCACGTGCTGGCCCGCCGCCTTGATCCGCAGCGCATCGAAGAGCTGCTGGTTGCGCACATGCTCGGCGGCCTGATCAATGCGGCCGGGCGATCGCGTAAACTGGCGCAGGCTCGAAAGGGAAAGGTTGAACCCCACCTCCTGCCCAAGCACGAGGCCAAAGCGGCGCCGATCCTCGCTGGCGAGCACGAGGCCGCGGGTGATCGAATTGCGCGGGGTCGGATTCGCATACGGCGCTCCGCAGAGGGTGATTTCGCCTTCGGTACGGTACCCCCACGCCCCGAACAGATGCATGAGCAACTCGGTGCGTCCCGCTCCCATCAGGCCGCCGAAGCCGAGGACCTCTCCCGCGTGCAAGTCGAACGAGATGGCGCGTAGCAACGGCGGTTCGCCTTTTGTCGGCGCGGCGCTCAGGTCCCGAACCCTGAGCACCGTGGCTGGGGGCGGGGCGCCCTCCTCGCGCTTGGCCGACGGAAGCGTCGGCCCTTTCGGGGCGGCGGACCTGCGGGGAAATAGATTTGTGATTTCGCGGCCGACCATGTGCTTGATCACGGCGGGAATCGTGACGGCGGAGCGCTCCAGTGTGACGATGCTCGCCCCGTCGCGCAGCACCGTGATGCGATCGGCGATGGCAAACACCTCGTCGAGCTTATGGGAAATGTAGATGCACGCGGTCCCTTGTGCCCGGAGACGGCGCAGATGTTCGAGGAGGACTGTGACCTCCTGGCCGGTGAGGGCGGCGGTGGGCTCATCGAGCACCAGCACGCGGGATTTTTTGTCCATTGCGCGGACGATCTCGATCAGTTGCTTCTGGCCGATGCCGAGGGTGCTCACCGGAGCCTCGGGTGAAATCGCAAGGCCAAAATCCGCGAGCAGGGCCGCCGCGCGTCGGTGCAGCTCGATCCAGTCGACGCGCCAGCCTTCGCCCAGCCGACGGCTCGGCCCGTCCGTCTGGCGCACCCGCGCCGCTGCTCGCCGAGCGAAGGCGGGCAGCCCTCGTCGCGGCGGACGACCGAGAAAAATGTTCTCCGCGACGCTCAAGCCATCAATCAGGGCGAGCTCCTGCGTGATGACCGCGAGGCCCGCCGCCTCGGCGTCGCGAATCGAGTGAAAAGCCGCCCGGCGGTCGCCGACCCGCAATTCGCCCTCGTAGCTGCCGTGCGGGTGGATGCCCGCGAGCAGTTTGATCAAGGTGGACTTGCCCGCGCCATTTTCGCCGCACAGGGCGTGGATTTCCCCGGCAAAAAGATCGAAATGTACGTCGCGCAGCGCCACCACGCCCGGGAAACGTTTGGTGAGATGGTGAGCTTCGAGAACGGGCGGCATGGGCGGTGTGGCGGCTGACCGGCTGGTTCGACCCGCCAGCGGCTCGTCTCACGGTGTCGTCTTCCTCCGAACTAATCGGTCCAGAAACTTGTCACCCAATAGGTGACAAGAAACTGGTGACGGCGCGGATGCTCGCGGGGTCGTCGACATCGTGAGGCTCGCCGGCGTTACTTCAGGTCGCCGGCCTGGTGAAAGCCGTCGGCGACGACCGTCGACAGCAGGTTCGCTTTTTCCACGCTGATCACGTTCTCGAAAATGGCAGGCACCTTCTTGGTGCCGTTGTCGGAGGTCGCCGTGGTGGTGGGCCGGTTGCCCTTCGCGACGTCAACCGCGATGCGCGCGGCGAGGCTCGCGAGGTTCTTGAGCGGCTTGTAAACCGTCATGGCCTGGGTGCCGCGCAGGATGCGCTGGCACGCGGCGAGGTCGGCGTCCTGGCCGGTGACGAGCACTTTCCCCGCCAGGCCATCCTCCTGCAGCGCCTGGATGGCGCCACCGGCGGTGCCATCGTTGGAAACGACGACCGCGTCGATGGCGCGGCCCGCCTTGGTCACGGCGGCGTTCATGATTTTCTTCGCGTTCTCCGGCTTCCAATCGAGGGCCCAGTCCTCGTGCACGACCTCGATCTTGCCGGCTTTGATCAGCGGCAGGAGAATGTTGTCCTGCCCCTGCTTGAAAAGTTTGGCGTTGTTGTCGGTGGGGGCGCCGTAGATGCGCACGATGCGGGCGGGGCGGCCGGTGGGGAGGCGGGCGGCGACGTAGCTGGCCTGGGTTTCACCGACCTTCACGTTGTCGAAGGTGAGGTAGTAATCGATCGCGCAGTTCATGATGAGCCGATCGTAGGCGATGACGGGGATTTTCGCCTCGTTGGCCGACTTCACGGCGCGGGTCATCGCCTCGCCGTTGTGCGGGACAATCACGAGCACGTCGACCTGGCGGCTGATCAGCGACTCAACGTCGCGGACCTGGCGGGTGTCGTCGCTGTTGGCGGATTGCACGATGACGGTGGCGCCGAGTTTCTGCGCCTCGGCGATGAAGGTGTCGCGGTCGCGCTGCCAGCGTTCCTCTTTGAGCGTGTCGAGGGAGAGCCCAATGACGGGCTTGGCCTTGGAGGCGAAGGCCGTCGCGGTCAGGCCGAGCGTGAGGAGGGTGGAAAGGAGGCGGATTTTCATGAGAGCGGCGGACGGGATAACCGAATGGACAACAACTGTCGGAGCGATGAGGCTTGCCAGGCCGTGACGCTCGACAGCCCAAAACTTTTTTCGCTGGCTGGCGCGATGGAGCGCCGTGAGCAGCTCCGTGCGGCTGGCCGGCGCGTCGTGCTGACAAACGGAATCTTCGACCTGTTGCACACCGGTCACCTTTATTATCTGCAAAAGGCCCGCGCGCTCGGTGATGCGCTTTTCATCGCGCTCAACGCCGACGCCAGCACCCGCGCGCTCAAGGGCCCGGCGCGCCCCGTGCAGACCGAGGAGCAGCGCGCCTACGCGCTTGGCGCGCTGGCGTGCGTGGACGCGGTTTTCGTTTTCAACACGCCGCGGCTCGACGCGGAAATCCGTGCGATCCGCCCCGACATCTACTGCAAAGCGGGGGATTACACTCTGGAGAAACTCGATCCCGGCGAGCGCGCGGCGCTGGAGGCGGTGGGCGCGCGCATCGAGTTCATGCCGTTCCTCGCGGGTTTCAGCACGACGGCGCTGATTGCGAAGATCAAAGCGGCTGGGGCAGTGTGAACTTGCCAAACGCCCCGCCCCACGCACCTTTCACGCAATGTCAGTCGCCGAGATCAAAGAAGAAATCAGGCACTTGAGTGCCGTCGAGCGTGCGGAATTGCAGCGACATATCCGACTTTTGAAGTGGTCGGAAGATCCTGAAACACCGAAGCGTCTGGCGGCGGCACATGCAGCCATGGACGCGGGCCGCAAAGTCACCCAGGAGCAAGTTGAGGCTTTTCTTGCGGGACGGCGGCCGTGTCCCACGTGAGGCCGGGCGCCTACCGCTACGTGGTCGAAGAGCGGGTGATGGAAGCTCTCCGATTTGTAAGCGAAGAAGAACAGGATTTTTTGGTGGCCTACTTTCGCCTGCTCGCTTCGCGCCCGCACACGGAAGGCGCGGCGTGGCGTCTCGACGACGCGGGGCGGAAGAATTTCGCTGACACAACGGGTCCGTTCACCGTCGTGCATTGGGCCGATCACGCGCTGCGTGAAGTGCGGATTGTAGAGTTCATGCGCAGCTAACTCCCATGCGCGTCGTCATTCTCGGTTCCGGCCGCGGCTCCAATGCCGCCGCGATTCTCGAAGCCCAATTCGCGGGCAAGCTCGGCCGCGCGCGCGTTGTACAGATTCTCTCCGACAAGCCCGACGCGAAGATCTTGGAGCTTGGCCCGCGCTTCGGCGTGCCGGCGGCGTTCGTGGATCCGGCGCCGTTTAAGACCAAGCTCGAGGGGGAAGGTGAGGAGCGGTTTATCGCGGCGGTGAGAGTGTGCGCACCGGACTTGGTCGTGCTTGCGGGTTTCATGCGAGTGCTGAAGCCGGGATTTCTAAACGCGTTTGCCGGGAAAATCATCAACCTCCACCCGAGCCTGCTGCCGAGTTTTCCGGGTCTCGACGGGATCGGGCAGGCGTTTCGCCGCGGTGTGAAAGTCACCGGCTGCACGGTGCACGGCGTGACAGCCGAAGTGGACGGCGGCCCGATCATCGACCAGATGCCCGTGTGCATCGAGCCAACCGACACGCTCGAAACGCTCGCCGAAAAAATCCACGCCGCCGAGCACGCGCTGCTGCCGGCGGTGATCGCGCGGCTGAGCGAGGGTTTGCGCTTCGCAAAAACCTAATGCGCGAGCGCGCTCGCGCGCAGACTTTATACCCACCGGCGGGCGGCCTATTTTTTCCGCTCCGGCCCCTTGAGTAGCGCCTCGAACTGCGGATTGCCGCGCAGCGCATCCCATTCCGGGTGGTAACGGAGAGAATTTCTCGCGGTGGAACCCACGTTCCCTTCTCCCGCGAGCGAATTGAGCGCAACCATCGCCTCATCCTGCCTGCCCATCATCACCAGCACGCGCGCCACGTTAAACCGCCCGTTGCCCTCGCTTTCGGTCGCCGCTCGCTGTCGAATCTCGCGCAGCAATGGCTCAACCTCGGTGTGCTCTCCGAGCAACGCCAACAGCACGGTTTTGTTCAGCAGCAGGGGACCCGCGTTGGGCTGGGTGGCGAGACGTTGCTCAATCACTTGGAGTGCCGCGCGCCAGTCGCTTCGGGCGGCATCGACGTTTCCCGCCATGCGCTGGGCCAGGCCGGTGAGATACGCCTTGGGAATGCTCCTGACCAAGCCGGAGTTGTTCTGACTGATAAAGTCCTGGGCCGGGCGCAACGATTCCAAGCATTTCTCTGGTTCACGCGAATACAGCCATACGATGCCAGCAATCACGGCCCCTGAGTCGGTGGTTAAGAAGGCCGGAGGAATTTTCCCCAAATGTTCCCGGGCTGCGGCTAGATTGCCGTGGTAGTCCAGCAGGAGACGCAGCTTCATCGCGTTCGCATCGGGATAGTGAGGCGCGAGGGCCAAGACTTCGTCGGCGGCGGCCTCGGCCTCGACAAAGCGGCCGAGCTGCTCGAGCACCTGCCCGCGATTATACAGCGTGACCGGATCGCGGCCCGGCAGGGCGGCCGCCCGATCGAGATAAAGGAGACTCTGCTCCGCCTGGCCGAAACTGTTCAACGTGGTGCCGAGAATCCGGACGACCATCCGGTTGCCCGGCTGGCGGGCCACCTCGTCCCGGAGTAGCCGCAAGCACTCGTCGCGGGTCTGGGGATTGAAGCGCAGACTAAACGCACGGGCAAAGCGGGCCGCATTCAAATCTGGAGCGAGTTTGACTGCCCGCTCGGCTTGGATGCGTGCAACGGAGGTGCGGTCCACGCCAATGTCTCTGCCTGAAACGCTAAAGCCGCATGACAGAATGGCAAAGGCCGCCCACGCGTCGCCATCCGCCGGATCGAGATCGGTGGCTTTCTTGAGCAGTTGCTCGGCGAGGATAAAGTCGTCGCGCGACGCGAGATCCCACGGCTCGTAGAGCGCGCGCGCTTTCGCGACGAGCTGGCGTGCTTCGGAGAGGGGACCGGCAGCCGAGGTGGGCGGTGCGCTCCGTCGCGCCGCAGGCTCGGACGATGGGCGATTGAAATAGACGATAATAGCAGCGACTGCGAGCGCGCCAGCGCCGGCGGCAACCCAGCCGAACCGCGCGCGGAGCGTACGGTCCACCTTGGGCGGATTCGCCTCGTGGTGGCTGCTGGAGCGGGAGGGCGCCGCGGGCTTGGAGGGTGTGGCGAGCAGCCGCTTCACTTGCTCGACAAATTGCGGGGTCGGCAACGCGCCGGGCAGCCGGGTCCACTGCACGCGGAGGAATTCCGCGGGCACGCTCGCGCCGCTTTCCTTGGTTTCGTCAATCACGACCGGTGCGATGAACGGCACGCCTTCGGCCAGCATCTGCGTCTGAGCGACAGCGAGATTCCATTCGAGGCGGAAGTAACCTTTCGTGCGCGATTCGGTGTTTTGAGAGATGACCGCGATGAACAGCGCGCACGCGTCGATCTGTTTGCGGATATTCGCGTCCCACGCGTCGCCCCCGCGCAGTTCGTTTTCGTCGAACCACACCTCAACGTCGGAACTGCGCAGCGCCTCGGCGATGCGCCGCGCCGCTGCCGCGTCGTCGCGGGCGTAGCTGAGGAAGATCGCCTTGGGCGCAGGGTCGAGCATGGAGGGCAGCAGGAAAGGTGGCAAACACTCAACGTTCAACGTCGAACGCTCAACGCTCAAGTTTCGTGCTGGCGCAGGCAATGTTGGCACCCGCAGGGCGTTTTCCTCCGGAAACGCCAGGTGTTTGGGGCAACTGCCCCTGTCCGGTGCAAGCGTGGGCTCAAGGGTAGAAAGCGTTTGCCCAACCCTGCGGGCCGACTGATCGTGGGGCTGCGGTACGCATCGCGTGTCGCTGACTGCCGTCCATGTTACCGCCCATCCTCATCATCGAAGACGAACCCGCGATCGCTGATACGCTGCTCTACGCGCTGAAGACGGAAGGGTTTGCGCCGGAGTGGTGCGCGACCGGGCGGGCCGGGCTGGCGGCGCTGGCGGTGAAACCGTTTGCGCTTGTCGTGCTCGACGTCGGCTTGCCGGATGGGTCGGGTTTCGAGGTGTGCAAGGAGATCCGCAAGCGCTCGGCCGTGCCGGTGATTTTTCTTACGGCGCGCAACACGGAGCTCGATCGCGTGCTTGGGCTGGAACTTGGCGGCGACGATTACCTCGCCAAACCTTTCAGCCCGAGAGAACTCACCGCACGCGTGAAGGCCATCTTGCGCCGGACCAATGCGACAGCAACTGCGCCGGCGACGTCGCCTGCGCCCGCGCCCGGCGCATCTGGATCTTGTCATCCATTAAATGACAAGAGGCCGGGTGCTCCCGCGGATTTGGTGGTCGATGACGAGCGGTGTGCGGTTCGCTATCGCGGCGTGGCGCTCGAGCTTACCCGCTATGAGTTTCGTCTCTTGCGAGCGTTGGTGGGGAAACCAGGCCGGGTGTTTTCGCGCGATCAGCTGATGACGGCGGCCTGGGAGGATCCCGGGGCGAGCCTCGACCGGACGGTCGATGCGCACATCAAGACGCTGCGCGCCAAGCTGCGCGCGATCGCGCCGGATGCCGATCCGATCCAGACCCACCGCGGGCTGGGCTACTCGTTGCGGGTGGAAGCCTGAACGCGCTTTTTTTTGTGAAAATTCGCACGGCGATCTTCGGGGTCTACGTCACGGCCTCGGCGCTGGGCTTTGCCGCCCTGATGGTGCTGGTGTTGCGGGATGTGCGGCTGCGCTATGTGGAGTCGATGCGACGCACCATGGGGGACACCGCGGCGTTTCTGGCGGTCTTCGTCGCCCCCGATGCGGGGGATCGCGTGGCCTGGCCGCAGCGGCTGGCGGCCCTGCCACCGAACACGGAATTGCTGCGGGTCTTTGCCTGCGACGGGGCCGGCCGCGTGCTGTTTGATTCGGCCCACGGGCGCGATGTGGGGCAAATCTACTCGTGGCCGATGCGCGGCGGTGGGCGCGCCGCGTCGGAAAACTACACCATGGCAAACGTCGCCGAGGTGAACGGCGAGCTGCGCGTCGCCGCTCCCGTCCGACGTGAACTCGAACTCGTCGGCTGGGTTGGCGTGGGCCGTTCACTCACCACCGTGACGGAGGGGGTCAACGAGGCGCGGCGGAGCCTGCTGTGGTCGCTCGGGTTGATCGCCGCGGTGATGGTGGCGGCAGGGTGGTGGATCGCGTCGCGACTCACTCACTCGCTCGAGCGACTGACGGACTACGTGATTGCCGTGCGGGACGGTCGCGCGGTGTCGCCGCCGGCTTCGCGGGCCCGGGAGGTCGCCGCGCTGGCGCGAGAGTTTGAGGCGATGCGCGTTGCGCTCGAGGGCAAGGCCTACGTTGAGCATTACACGCAAACGCTGGCGCACGAAATCAAGGCGCCGCTGTCGTCGATCCGCGGGGCGGCCGAACTGCTGGCGGAGAATCCTCCGGAGGCGGATCGCGCGCGTTTCACGGCGAATCTCCGGGCCGAGTCCGATCGCCTGCAACTCCTCGTGGATCAGCTGCTGACGCTGGCGGCACTGGAATCGCGGCGCGCCGGCGTGGTGATGGAGGAAGTCGATCTCGTCGCCGCGGTGCGCGCCGTGGAGGCGGCCTACCAGGCGGCGACGGCGGCGCGTCGGATCGCGTTGAAGATTTCGGTGGCTGGCGGGGTCGGCGTGCGGGGCGATAAGTTTCTCCTCGGACAATGCGTCGGCAACTTGTTGCAAAACGCGGTCGAGTTCACTCCAACCGGCGGCACGGTGGCGGTGGCGGTGCGCCGCGAGGGAACCAGCGTGATGGTTGCGGTCGAGGACACCGGGCCGGGTGTGCCGGACTACGCGATCGCGAAGATTTTCGACCGGTTCTACTCGCTGCCGCGTCCGGAGACGGGACGGAAGAGCAGCGGTCTGGGCCTGAGCATCGCGCGGGAAATTGCGCGGCAGCATGGAGGCGACGTGACGCTCGAGAATCGGGCTGAAGGCGGAGCGCGGGCGATGCTGCGACTGCCGGCCGGGTAACTGTGCCGCGCCGGCAGCGCCGGCGAGACGTGCAGGATACCGCCAGCGGCGGTGGCAGTATTTCACACCGAATTCATGCTGACTTCATCGTGGCTTCATGCCGCGCCGTCATCGTGTTGGGACAAAACTCATGAACACACCTCCCGTCCTCCCGACCCGCACCCGTTTCGACCGTCGCAATACAGTCACCTTGAAGTTACTCTTCATCGCCGGTCTTGTGCTCGTGTTGCTCATCCCGTTGCACCTCGTCAATTCGTTGCGCCAGGAGCGGAACGAAAACCGACGGGTTGCCTTCAACCTGCCGGCGGTGACGGCTCCCGCGCGGAGCATCGCGACCGAACGCAACCGCGGCCCTCGCGACGTCGCACGTGCGGCGGAATTTGCCGAGGTGGCCGGCGACCCGGTCTTTGAGGGGTATCGGATGGTGGAGCGTGCCCTGAAGCACGGAGCTCTGGTGCTCGCGTTGATCTTTGCGGCATTTTTTCTTTTCGAGACGCTGGCGGACCTGCGACTCCACGGCGTGCACTACGGGTTGGTCGGCGCGGCGCTTTGTCTGTTCTATCTCGCGCTGCTGGCACTCGGTGAAGTGATGCTGCCGGGGCCGGCGTACGTGGGCGCGGCGGTGGCATCGTCGGCGCTCATCACGCTCTACAGCGCCGCCATTCTGCGGACGTGGCTGCGTGCCACGTTGATCGCCGGGCTGCTGGCGGCGGTGCACAGCGTGCTGTACGTCGTGCTGCGGATGGAGGATTTCGCCCTGCTCGCCGGCACGGGGGCGCTGTTCGCGGCGCTGGCGGCGGTGATGTTCTTCACCCGCAACGTCGACTGGCACGCGCATGAAACCACGCCGGCGGGCAATCCGGAGCCGGCCCGATGAAACCGAAACACCTTCCGCGATTGTGGTGCGCACTGCACGGCTTGCTGCCGCTCGAAACGCGCCCGGCGGCACCCAGCGGGGAACTCACCGGGCCCTTCGAGGCGCCTCAAATGGCTGACCGGCCAATCGGCCCCGCGAGGGTGCCTGTGATTTCCAATATTTGCCGGATTGATCTGAAAAAATGCAGTTGGACACAGAGGCCACTGAGGCAAACCGCGAGGACACAGAGGGAGGGGAAGACAATCTTGGATTAACGGTATTCACCCGCCAGCTGAATACGTTCCAGCGGGCAGCCGAATGTCCAACTGCTGCTCGGTGAACTCCTTTTCATCCTCCGTGCCCTCTGTGACCCAAAATAACCGCGGAAAATAGGTTGATGAGGACGCGGCATTGCCGCCTTGCTTCCGCGCGATCAGCGGGTGCGGGCACCCGCACTCCTTTGGCCGGACCGCGTAATGCGGCAGATCAGCGCGGCGGCGGTCCCGCGGGTGAATTGGCGTTGCGCAGCGGCGCGACCGGGCTGACGTTGGCCGCGTGGCACTTTTTGAATTCAAGATCGAAGTTCCGGCGTCGTCGGCGGAAGCCGTGGAGGCCATTTTGGTCGAGCACGGCCTGGAGAATTGGAGTGTCTTTGACGACGTGATCGTGCAGCGGGCGTGGCTGATCGGCATCTGCGCCGACGAGCACGAGGCGCAGGTGCAATGGGGGGTGCTCGCTCCATTGTTGTCCGCCGCTGGAATCAAGCCGGTGGCGGCTCCGGAGCGGCGGGCGTTGCTGGATTCCGACTGGCGTGACAGCTACAAGGCGCATTTTCACGCCTGGCAATTTGATCGACTGCACTGGGTGCCGGAGTGGGAGCGCGACACGTTTGTGCTGCCGCCTGGCGATGTCGTGCTCTGGCTCGATCCGGGTCTCGCGTTTGGCACCGGCAATCATGAGACGACGCGACTTTGTGTGGAAAGACTGGTGACGCTGGCCGAAGAACACGGCACCGGCGGCCGGGTGATCGACGCGGGATGTGGCTCGGGAATTCTCGCCTTGTCGGCGGCGTTGCTGGGTTTTCGTGACGTGGCCGGCTTTGACAACGATCCGGAGGCGGTGCGGGTGAGCGAGGAAAACGCGGTCCGCAACGGTCTCGCCAGTCGCGTGCAATTTATCGCCGCTGATCTTGTCACCGGCCTGGCCGGGCGGTCGGCTGACATCGTGCTCGCCAACATCCAGGCTGATGTGCTCATGCGTTTCGCGCGCGAGTTGATCGCGGCGGTCGCGCCGGATGGTACGCTGGTGCTGAGCGGAATACTCGCGCCCGAAAACGCGCTTGTCCGGGAGGCGTTTGAGCGGTTGACGCCGAAGTGGACGGTCAACGCGCGCGTGATGGGCGAGTGGAGTGACATCGTCCTGACGCGGCCGGCGTAGACCGCATTTTCACGTAATACGTGAAAATGGACTTACGGAAACAGACTGCGCGGTTGTCGTTGTTCCGCGGCCAGCCGGGCGAGAAAATCGACGCGCGAGATCTCCCGGGCGCCCAGCGCGGCGAGATGAGGCGTGAGCTGTTGAATGTCGAGCCAGGTCGAGCCACGCGAGCGCAGGTGGGCGACCAACTGGAGCAGGCACAGCTTGGAGACGTCGTCGATGCGGTGAAACATGCTCTCGCCGGCAAACACTCCGCCTGACGTCACGCCGTACATTCCGCCGACGAGCGCGTCGCCGTCCCACGCCTCGATGCTGTGGGCGTGCCCCTGACGGTGGACGGCGAGATAGGTTGCGACCATCGGCGGGGTAATCCAAGTACCGCGCTGGCCGGGGCGATGGGCGGCGGCGCAGGCGCGTATCACCTCCTCGAATGCGCGGTCGATGGTGAAGCGCAGCGTGGTGAGTTTCCGCTGGGATTTGCGCAGACTGTGGGGAAGGTGCAGCGCGTCGAATTCGAGAATCGCGCGACGGACTGGACACACCCACGGGATGGGATGTCGTTGGTTTCCGTCAGGCCAGGGGAAAATTCCGTGACGATAGGCCGAAATAACCCGTGCAGGCGTCAAGTCGAAGTCCAGCGCAACCAGACCGGACTCGTCGGTTGGGTCGGGTGAAGGCCATTCATGGGAGGTCAGACGGCGCACGTGCGGGAATAATGGGGGTGTAGCGAAGCTGCGTCGAGGCTGAGCGCGCGGCGCGCAGTGTGGGGCCGCACGGGACTGCGATAACTGTTGGTAGATTTTTGGAAATAATTTTCGGGCTGGCCCCCAACCACCGCCGATGCGATCAGATTTTCCGGGTTAATCCTCCCGCAGATTCAGAAAGACCGTAGATGGTCTGATTTTTGACTTCGCCGTGACTATGCAGCCCTCACCGCAAAAGCGATTTTTGCCCGGGACAGCAAGAAACAGCAAGGTAGCTCGGTTGGAGGGCGGACCTCCGCGTCCGCCGAAATACGTTCCGAACGGGCGACGGGGATGCGCCGGAGGCGCACAGGGGCTCGCTCGCCTACGGCGAGTCGTCCTTCCAGAAATCAGAACGCTGTTTCCTCGGAGCGGCGGTTGCCCAACCGCCGAAGTACGATCGACGAGCCTGTTCTGGGCGGTTGGCAACCGCCCCTCCTTTCGACTTCCTTCCGACCGCCATCGCCAATCGGGAGATACCCCCGATCGTTGGGCGCGCGGGCATTAGTCCTTGCCTCGCGCAGGCGCGCGGCGCTTCGCTCGGACTGCGTGTCGGCGAACTGCTTTTTTTCTCAGCCTGGCGGGGTGACTCATCGGCCGGTCGCGACCGGTCGCGTGTGCCGCGTCCGGCGGTTCGGGATTTCCGGGCGGCGGATTCTGCGGCTGGCTTTTGTCGTGGCGACGGCGTTCGTGTATCCGGCGTGGGCACACGATCCGGGGATCAGCACCGCCCAAGGCGAAATGCGCGCGAACGGACTTTTGCTGACCACGGGATTTGCGCCGGCGGACGTTGCCCACCTGCTGCCGGCGTCGGCGCCGCGCGCCGAGCAGTGGGGGCCGGCGGAGTTTGAGGAGGTGCGGAAGCAACTTCTGGCCATTGCCCCGCGGCTTTGGGAGGTGCGGGCCGGTGAGACGCGGCTGCCGGTGCGTGATGCGCGGGTGGAGTTGCTGCCGGGTGACAACGTGAGTTTTCACGTGATGATCCCGGCTGCGGTGGGCGCGAACCAGCTCACGCTGCGGGCTGCCAGGATCCCCGAACTTCCGGCGGGTCACCGGCAGTTTGTGATTATCGCGGATGAGCGCGGGTCGACGCTGGCCAAGAAATTACTGAGCGCGCGCGATTTCACGCTGGAGGTCCCGTTCATGGCGATGACCGCGACGAATGCGCCTGCGGCCCCCGCAGCGGAGTTTGCCGACCTCCCGAGCGGCGCGGCGTTCATCCGGCTGGGGATTGAGCATATCTGGACCGGCTACGATCACCTGCTCTTTCTCTTCGCTCTCCTGGTGGTGTGCCGCAGCTTTCGTTCGATCGTGGGAATTGTGACCTGCTTCACGCTGGCGCACTCGCTGACGCTCGCGCTCGCGACGCTCGGTCTCGTGAATCTGCCGCCACGGCTCGTGGAGCCCCTGATTGCGGCGTCGATTGTTTTCGTGGGTGTGGAGAATCTTCTCAGCCGGGGCGAGGAGCCGCGCGGGCGCTGGGCGCTGTCCTTTGGTTTCGGCCTGATTCACGGATTCGGGTTTGCCAGCGTGCTGCGCGATCTTGGGGTGGGGGGTGGTGCCGCCGGCATCCTGATGCCGCTCTTTACATTTAATCTGGGAGTGGAGATCGGCCAGATCGTGATCGCGGGGGTCGTGCTGCCGTTGGTGTGGCGGCTGCGAAAAAACGAGAAATTTGTGGCGCGCGGCGTGCCGGCGCTCTCCGCGGTGGTGGCGCTGGCGGGCCTGTACTGGCTGCTGGAGCGGACGGTGCTTTAGGAAAACAGATCGGACGCCGTGCGACCGAGAAAGTCTTCCATGTACGCGGTCGTGGCCTTGCCTTCGATAAAGACCGGGTCGGCCATGATGGCACGATGCAGGGGGATGGTGGTCTTAATCCCGCGGATGAGGTACTCGCTAAGGGCACGATAGGCACGCTCGAGGGCGACCTTCCGCGTCGGACCGAAGCAGATCAGTTTCCCGATCATCGAGTCGTAGTACGGCGGAATGGTATAGCCGGAATAAGCGTGGGAATCGACCCTTACGCCGAAGCCGCCCGGGGCGTAGTAGAGCCCGATGGTGCCCGGGGAAGGGGCGAAATTGCGGGCCGGATCCTCGGCGTTGATGCGGCACTCGAGGGCGTGTTTCTCAACCTTCACGTCGCCCTGGTCGAAATCGAGTTTGGCGCCATTCGCCACGTGAAACTGCTGCTTGATCAAGTCGATGCCCGTGACCTCCTCGGTGACGGGATGCTC
>SXSC01000392.1 GCA_005792355.1 Opitutaceae bacterium | reverse complement strand
TTTGATGAACACGGTTCGACGCTGCGGAGCCACCCGGGGACGGCAAGCATATTAAGCAATTATTAGTGACAACACACTATTGCCTTACTTTCACTCGTATTCCATAAGAATAATTCACGAAATTATCGAAGATCCGTCAGACCAAGCAGCGCAAGAATGGCAAACCAAGCGGCGAGTGTTCTCATGGGAGGATCGGAGGCATCGCGTGCGGCGACGCCGTTGGTCACGGCAGCAGACGGAGTTACCTCAGAAGCCCTTGCGCAGGGTGACGGTGTAGCGGCGCAGGCGCGGGTCGACGTAGGGCGAGGTGCCGCCGGTGGGCGACAGGACCAAGCCCTCGTTGAGCACGTTCATGAGCGCGAGATTGACGCGGGTCTTGTCGAAGGCTCGGCCGAGCCAGCCGGCGCGTTGCGCGAGCGCGGTCTTGCCGAAGTTGTAGGAGAGGTTGGCGTTCCAGTTCGTGTAGATCGGCCAGTCGGGGCCGGTGGTGACGTTTACGCGATAGCCTTCCTGCCAGACGTGAGTGGCGCCGGCGCTCCACGGGCCCTTGATCCAGTTGATCGTGCCGGTGAGGCGGAGCGGGCGATTGGCCAGCCCGACGCTCGCGACGCTGCCGGCACCCGGACGGATCCAGCTGCGGCTGCGCGTCTGCTGCGTGCCGGCGGCGTTCAGGACGAAGCGGCCGAAGCGCGCGGTGCTCACGGTGTAGCTGAGGCGCATGTCGTAGCCGGCCATCGCGCGGAGCGCGATGTTCACCGGGGTGAAATCGAGGAAATTGATCATGCCGGGTTTGCCGGCGGCGACGTCGGCGGCGGTGGGCGCAGCGCGGCCGAATTTCTCGGGGAACAGCGTGAACATGTCCTGGAGGTTGGTGAGCGTCGTGACCTGGTCGTTGATCTTCGTGTCCCAGAACGCGACGTCAAAGGTCAGGCCCTTCACGAACGGCACGTCGATGGCGATGCCGCCGTTGAGGCTCTCGGAGCGCTCGGGCTTGAGATTGGGATTGCCGGCGAGCAATCGCGGAATGTTGCCGAGAAACTGCTCATTGCGCGCCGTATCGAAGAGCACGAACGTGCCCGTGAGCCCGAACTGGGTGGCGGCGGTGGAGGCGTTGCGGTTGAGTTCGATCAACTGCGGCACCTTGAAGCCCTCGTTGCGGGTGCCGCGAAACGCGAGCCACTTGAACGGCTTCCAACTCAGGCCGCCCGAGAGGGTTTTCGCCGTGGAAGTCGCCGCATCCTCGTAGCGATCATAGCGGCCGGAGCCGCTCACGCTCAGGCTGCGCGCGAGGACGAAGTTCTTCTTTTCGCCCAGCAACGGCACCTTGACCTCGGTAAAAAAGGAATTGGTGAGGCGGTGGCCCTTGGGCTCGGCGGCTTGGGTGGTGTCGTTCGGGTTGCGGCGGTTGAACTTCACGTAATCCTGCCGGCTCTCCCAACCGACGGCGGTCTGGATGGCGCCGGCCGGCAGCGGGTAAACGGGACCGTCGGCCTTGAAGTCGTAGGACCAAACCCGGTTGGGCTCGCCGCTCGGGTTGAGGAAAAAGAACCGCTCAAGGGCGCCCGCGGGATTCGCGGCGCCCTGGCGGCTGTCGTGCGCGACGAGGATGGACTGCGTGGGATCGGCGATGGCGGCGTTGAGCGGAGTGAGGTTCCACTGGTTCACCGTCTCCTCGATCTCCGGCGCCTTCTTCTGATACTGGATGGCGGCCGAGTAACGCCACTCGCGCGGCAGGCGGCCGTCGACACCGGCGACCACGCTGGTGTCGGTCGTGGTGTAGGTGCGATCGGCGTAGCCGAACTCCCAGAAATATTTGTCCACGATGATCGGCACGTTGAACGGATTGCCCGGCCGACCGACCGGGATGGTGGGATTCTGGATCGCGCCGAGGGGATCGCCTTTGCCGAAGTTGATCGCGCGGTTCCACCGGAAATCGACGCGCGGCCGCACCCACTCGCGCAGCCGGTAATCGGCGCGGAAGGTGTAGGCCTGGCGGCGGCTCTCGTTGACGAGATTCAGGCGCTTCGCGGAGTCGTAGCGATCCTCGTCGGCGGGCACGCCGGCATTGAGGTAGTCCTGGGCGGTGACGCTTTTTCCGTCCGAGCCAGTGGGGATGCGGAGAACGTTCGTCGTGGTGCCGGGAAAGGTGCCGGTCGCCACGCGGATGCGCCCGCCGACGGGGACGGACGAGCGGGCGTCCGTCGTCGCGCCGAGGAAGCGGCGGTCGCTGCTGCGTGTCCACCAGCGGTCGACGTTGGCGAGGGCGTGCTGCGTCTCGTAGTTGGCGGTGAGGTTGAGCGAGAGTTTGCCGACGCTGTAACCGGAAGTGAGGTTGTAGCGCATGACGGCGGAGTCGGTCTTGAACGTGTTCTCGTAGGAGAGCTCGAGCTCGGAGCCGCGATAGCCTTTGCGGAGAATGATGTTCACGACGCCGCCGAGCGCATCGGAGCCATAGACGGAGCTGCCGCCGTCCGGCAGCACCTCGATCCGCTCGATCGCGGAGATCGGGATGCCGTAGATGTCGTAGTCGCTGCCGACGCCGGTCTGGCGCGTGCGCGGTAGCCGGCGGCCGTCGATGAGGACGAGCGTGGCGTTGCCGGTGAGACCGCGGAGCTGGAAGTTGGCGATGCCGTCGATCGAGGTGCCGCTGGTGAGGTTGCCGGTGAATCCCGTGCCGCCGGCGACGGAGAGCTGCGGGATGAGGTTGCGCAGATCACCGATGCTCTGGACGCCCTGCTCCTCGATGGAAGTGCGGTCGAATGCGATCAGGTTGTTGATGTCGACCTCGCCCGCGTAGGAGCGCAGCCGCGAGCCCGTGACCTCGACCGCTTCCATGGTGAGCGCCGGGCTGCCCGTGGGATCGCCCGCGGCAACGGCGGGAGGCTTGGGGGCGTCGGCTGCGCGCAGCGCCGCGCTGGCGAGGGCGAGCCCGGTCAGGACGACAACGCGCCGCAACGGCGCGCGCAGACAGTGGAACGGTGCGGTGGACATGTGGCGAGGTGGTGAAAGGGTGCGCCGCGCACACGAGGCGAAACGCCGGCGCGAGACAAGCCTGGAGGTTGCGAGCCTGCGCGCAACGCGGGCCGGCCTCCGCGCCCCGGCAGTTTGTCATCGCCCAGATGATGGACTCGCCCGGGCGATTTGCGGCGGGGGCGAGCGGAAAGCCTGGGGTGCAGGGGCGCCGAACGTGGATCGAGGGTGGGGCGTTGTGGCGCGACCTCTTTTCGGGGCGCGATCTCGGAAACGACCGCCTGGCGAAACCCAATCCGCCGATTTGACACTCGCCAGCGACTTGAACACACAAACTACATCATCCCGCACCACCCGCCTACCGGATGCACACCGTCACCCTTCGCGCCGCCCTTGGCGGCCCCGACCCGAATGGCCGCGTCGCTGCCATGACGCGTGCGTCGTCGGCATCCCGCGGCCGTCTGGCGGCTCCCTCCCTCGTCGTCGGCCGCGCGCGCCTCCGGCGGGCCACCGCCCTGCCGTCCGGGGCGAACCTGGAAAGGGTTTGCGCATGACCGGGATGAACAAGGCAGTTTTCCTGAGCTACGCTTCGCAGGATACCGAAATCGCCCGGAAGTTGTGTGAGTCTCTGCGCCAAGGCGGGATGGAGGTGTGGCTCGATGCCGACGGCGGGCTGGAGCACGGCGATGAATGGGACGCCAAGATCCGCCGGCAGATCAAGGAGTGCGTGCTGTTCCTGCCACTCATCTCCGCCAACACGCAGGCTCGGCTCGAGGGCTACTTCCGCATCGAGTGGGAACTCGCCGCCGAGCGGGCCATGGGCATCGTCGCCGGGGTGCCGTTCATCCTCCCGATCGTCATCGACGGCACCCGCGAACCCGACGCTCTCGTGCCCGATCGATTTCGGAAAGTGCAATGGACCCGCCTGCCCGGCGGCGTGGTGCCACCCGAGGTGCAAGCGCGTCTCGTCAAGATTTGGAAGCACCGGACCGGAGCGCTTGGGCCGGAGGCGCCGCCTTCCAGCGGGGCACGGTCGGGTTCGCTCCTGCCGCCCGCCTCTCCCTCGGAGCGTGGCTTGGCCGCGGTCATGTTCACCGATATCGTCGGGTATTCGGCGCGGATGCAGCGCGACGAGACCGGCACCCTCGGTCTCGTGCAGGCGGACTTTGCGACCATGCGGGTGCGCTGCACCGGGTACGGCGGCGAAGTGCTCAACACCATGGGCGACGGTCTCCTCATGTGTTTTTCGAGCCCGGTTCAAGCCGTGACCTGCGCCCTGGAAATCCAAGCTGACTTTGGCCGACGCCGCAGCCTCCTGTCACCTGAACAGAACCTTGAGCATCGCATCGGTATCCACATCGGCGACGTGATTCGGCAGGAGACCGGCGGGATCGCCGGCGATGGGGTCAACATCGCGTCGCGCCTCGAGGGCAAGGCGCCGCCCGGCGGTGTGTGCATCAGCCAGGTCGTCTACGACCTGGTGAAGGGCAAGGTGCCGATGCAGGCTTCGTTCCTCGGGCCCGAGTCCTTCAAGAATATCACCGAACCGATCTCGATTTGGCACGTCGCGCCTGCGGATGGGTCGGCGCCGGAGCGGCCGGCGACCACGGGGGGCAAGCCGCGCATCCCGGACTATGAATTGCTGCGCCAGATTGGCCGCGGCAGCTACGGCGACGTCTGGCTGGCCCGCGGTGCCACCGGTGTCTGGCGTGCGATCAAGGTCGTCTGGCGCACCCGCTTCGCCGACGCCGAACCGTTCGAACGCGAGTGGCGCGGACTCAAGGAATTCGCCGCCATCTCCCTGGGCGAATCGACGCAGATGAACCTGCTGCACGTCGGCCGCAACGACGAGGCTGGTTTCTTCTATTACGTGATGGAACTGGCGGACGACGCCGAGCGCGGCCGCGCGATCGAGCCGGCGAGCTACGTGCCGCTCACGCTTGCCCACTTGCGCACCTCGCGCCAACGCGTGCCCGCCAGCGACTGCGTGCGCTATGGGACCGAACTCGCGCGCGCGCTCGCCGGCCTTCACCGCCGCGGCCTCCTGCACAGCGACGTCAAGCCATCCAACATCATCCTCGTCGAAGGCGTGCCGAAACTCGCCGACATCGGGCTCGTCGCGCGGACGACCGCCGCCGCCACCTTCGTCGGCACCGAGGGTTTCGTTCCGCCGGAGGGTCCCGGTTCACCGAGCGCGGATGTGTTTGCCCTCGGCAAGGTGCTGTACGAGCTCTCCACCGGCGAGGACCGCCACGATTTCCCGCGACTTCCAGCGTCGCTCGATAGCCTGCCCGACCGCCAGCTTGTCCTCGCGCTCAACTCGGTCATTCAGCGGGCCTGCGACGCCCAGCTCGCCCAGCGCTACCCCGATGCCGGTGCGATGCTCGCGGATCTCCAGGCGCTGCAGGCCGGCCAGCCCTTGCCGGGCCGGCGCCGCGGGCCGATGGTTGGGCTGGCCGCCGCGGCCGCCATCGCATTGGTCGCGGGCGGCGCTTGGTTCGCGCTGCGCCGTCCGCCCGCAGTGCCGCTTCCGCCGGCCGCGACCGTCGCGCCCGCTCCGAATCGACCCACCCCTGAGGTTGCAGTGCAGGTCCCGTCAGCCCCCAAAGCCGCACCTGCGCCCGGTCAAACTGCGCCTCAGACCGCCCCCGAACCGGGCCAGAGCGCTTCGCCCGACAGGAGCAAAGCCGATCCCCGGTCCCGGGCGACCGAGCTCATGGAACGGCCGCGGGGCCTTGCCGTGCTGCCCTTCGAAAATCTCGATGCCGCCGAACAGGCGTTCTTCGCCTCGGGCGTCACCGAGGAGATCCACCAGCATCTCTCCAAAGTCCGCTCCTTGCGGGTCTTGAGCCCAAAGTCTTTGACTCCGTTCAAGGCCGGAGTCGCCGACTTGCTCGGCGCCTGCTTGCGCGCGGGCGAAGTGCCACGGCCCGAGCTCATCGCGACCAGTCTGAAAACCGCTCGCCCGGCGCCGGCGGATCTGGCGCCCTTCGTGCCCGATCTGAAAATCTACGACTCGTT
>SXSC01000391.1 GCA_005792355.1 Opitutaceae bacterium | reverse complement strand
GATCGCCGAACGAATGCGCAGGCACGACGCGCAGCGGCCGAGCTTGCCCGCCAGGGCGCCGTCGATGTCGTCGTCGGAGGGCTTGGCGTTGTCTTTCAAGAGCGCCGCCGCCGACAGGATCTGTCCGGGCTGGCAGTAGCCGCATTGGGCGACGTCGAGATCGACCCATGCCTGTTGCAGCG
This sequence comes from Opitutaceae bacterium, assembly GCA_005792355.1. GTDB lineage: Bacteria > Verrucomicrobiota > Verrucomicrobiia > Opitutales > Opitutaceae > ER46. The sequence goes on along the minus strand of SXSC01000391.1, from coordinate 7,085 downwards.
AAGTCAGACGCTTCGCGTCGGCGGAGAGTCCCTCGATGGTGGTCACCTTCATGCGACCAATCGTGGAGACCGGCGTCATGCACGACCGGGTGGGGACGCCGTTGAGGTGGATGGTGCAGGCGCCGCATTGGCCGATGCCGCAGCCAAACTTGGTGCCGGCCAGGTCGAGATGATCACGCAGCACCCACAGCATCGGGGTGTCGGCTGCCACGTCCACAGTGCGGGACTGGCCATTAACGTTTAGGGTGTATTTCATGGAGGAAGTGGAAAAAAGAACGTGGTGGGAGCCGGCGGGAAGGGGCACCAGGGCCGCAAAACCGTAGCGCGCCGGGGCTCGCGGTCAACAGCGAGCGCCGGAAATTTCTGCCCGGCTCGGGCCGCCGCCAAAGCTGGTTCGCGTCTACGACCGGCTGCGGCGCACGACCCAGTCGGCGATCGCGTCGGGTTGGTTTTCGTGACGCCAGACCAGCGTGAGGAACTCGGCCGGGAGGATGTTGTGCTCTCGAAAAAATCCGCGATCTCCGCCGCAACCATACATGAGCGTCGGTGGCAGTTCGCCGTGCAACTTGGCGTGCGCCTTGGGGATGAGCCGGGGCAGCCAGGCGATGCCGCGCACCGTCGCGCTCTTGGCGGGTAGTTGGGCGGCGCCGATCACGACGGTGGAGGCACGGCCGCCTTGCGCGTTGAGGAAATAGTCGCGGCGCACGAGTTCGATCGCGAGGGCGTGGTGCGGGCCGGGTTCGCCGTCGTAGCCGTGATGATCCTCGGCGTAGTCGTGGAGGTTTTGCGCGGTGAGGCCGTTGGCGGCGAGGAAGCGGGTTTCATCCGGCGTGAAGAAGGTGCCGACGCCGCGCTGGCCGCCGCCGTAGAGCGTCACCGCCCGGTCGTACACGGCGCGAAACTGGGACGGGAATTCGTAGTGTTTCATGGGTGCTGTGTGAGATATTCCATCCGTCCACTCCATCGACGCAAGGCTGGCTGCATTTTCCCCGCCTGCTCCGCCGCAACCTTTCTCCGGAGGCCAATTCGGAGATGAAGTACAATCCGCGAGTGCGGAATACGGGTGCAGATCAATCCGTCCGGCGCCCTTCGCTTCAAAGTTGGGTTAGCCCGAAGATTTCCAACGCGGCCTGCGGCCCCAACCAAAGGAGGGGCGGTTGCCCAACCGCCCGGGTACGATCTGCCGGCGGTTCTACGGCGGTTGGGCAACCGCCGCGCCCACGGGGAACGCTCGGAATCGTCGCAAAAATGCACGATGGGGACGGATAGCAGCGCACACTTCGCCGTCTCCATTCAATCGATGTGCGTATTACCTCTGAAAACGAAAGCGCCAAATGGTGGAACCCGATGTCCTCATCGGGTTTTCAGTCGTACGCTCTCAAAACAGCCCGATGGGGACAACGGGCTCCACCTCGGACTGTATCGTTTGGCTTGGAGCTGTGAAATCTTCGCCCGTCGGGCCGACTTTGGGTTAGTTCTACTTTGTGATGTCTGAATGGAGGCGGGGTGCCCCACCCCGCGGAATTGCGTTTTTCAATCGCGCTCGCGGGGTGGGGGCACCCCGCCTCCAATTCCCGAGGCTTTCACTGGATAATTTCGTAAGGGTAACAAAGTAGAGTTAGGTGCAGGACGAAGTGGCGTCCTCCGAAAGCCGCCCCGCGACCGCCTGCCGGCAAATGCGCCCCGCACTCCAATGGCGGAACTTCATCAGGCTTGTGCAGGCACCCGCGCGCCATCGGCTGGGCACCCTCAGGCGGGAGATGCACTCCGCTCCGTCTCACGCCGGCACGAAGTCGATCAGGCGCTTGAAGCGGTCCACCTTGTCCACCACGACGTCGAAACGGCCGTTGAGCTCGAAGCGGTGTTTCCGCTTGCGGCCCACGAGGGCGTTGCCGGCGTCGTTGAGCGCATAGGTGTCATCCTTTAGCGCGGTGGCGGCGATGAAGCCAAACGTCATCGACTCCGTCAGTTCGACAAACATGCCGTTGGATCGCACGTCGGTGATGACGGCCGCGAAACGTGTCAGCGGTTTTTTCGCGAGCTCGCGCTCGAAAAACTCCAGCAGCTTCACTTTCACGCTGTCGCGCTCCGCTTCCGTGCTGTTGATCTCCGTCAGGCTGAGATGCTCGCCGAGCCGCTCCACGCGGGGCAGATCATAGCCGGCCCGATGGATGGCCGCCACGGATCGGCCCGCCGACTTTTCCAGGTAATGTTCGAACACGCGGTGAACCACGAGATCGGCGTAGCGGCGGATCGGCGACGTGAAATGCGTGTAGTCTTTCTTGTGCAGGCCGAAGTGGCCGTCGGCGGTGTGCCGGTACGCGGCTTTCTTGAGGCTGCGGAGGAGCTGGGTGCGCAGCGTGTACCCCTGCGGGTGGTGGCTGAGGGTTTTGAGCAGTTTCACCAGTTCCGCCCGGTGGCTGAGGTCGCCGACCGTGATGTGAAACGTGGCCAGCAATCCGCGCAACTCGATCAGCCGATCGGGATCGGGGTCGTCGTGCACGCGGTAAAGCGACGGCAGCTTCTGGCTGCGCGTCAACCGTGCCACCGCCTCGTTGGCGGCGAGCATGAACTCCTCGATGAGCTGGTGGCTTTCGTCCTGATCGATGCGCTCGAGCCGGTCGGCGTAGCCCTGCTCGTCGACGAAAATTTTCGTCTCGGGCATGTCGAGGTCGAGGCTGCCATGCGCCATGCGATCCCGGCGGAGCTGGCTGGCGATTTTCCAGAGCGCGCGGATCCAAGTCTGCAGATCCCGGAGCTCGAGGTCGCTCAAGTCGCGCAGGGCCCGGCCAGTCGAGCCGGTCTGATGCTTCGGGGGGAGCGGGAGCGCGCGGATCCGGGCGAGATCGTCCGTGAACAACAGCGCGTAGGCCTGTTTGTAGGTGAGCCGCTTGCGGCTGCAGATCACGGTGTTGGCGTAGCTGGTGTCCCGGATCTTTCCCCTGGCGTCAAACGTGAGGAACACCGCCTTGCACAAACGATCCTGGGCCTCGACGAGCGAGCACAGCCCGTTGGAGAGTTTCTCCGGGAGCATCGGCACCACCGTGCCCACGAGATAGGTCGAGTTGCCGCGGCGTTGCGCCTCGCGATCGAGCGCGGATCCCGCCCGCACGTAGGCCGACACATCGGCGATGTGGATGCCGACCTTCACCTCGCCGGCCGGCAGCACTTCATAGGACAGCGCGTCGTCAAAATCCTTGGCGTCATCCGGATCGATCGTGAACACGACCTCGCGACGGTAGTCGAGCCGGTCCGCGAGCTCGCCCGCCTGCACGCTGGTGGGCAGGGCGGCGGCTTCACGTTCCACCTCCTCGGGGAACTGTTTTGAGAGTTGGTACTTCAGGAAAATGCCCAGGAGTTCCGCCTGCGGTTCGTGGGTGCGACCGAGACGGGAGGTGATGGTGCCGGGCAGCGGCAGCTCGCGGCGGGACCATTCCCCGAGTTGCACCGCCACTTTGTCGCCTTCCTTGGGCGCCGGGGAAATCCCGGCCTTCGTCGGATCGCCAACGTGGATTTCGCGGCCCAGGCGGGGATCGTCGGGTACGACGACAAAGCCACGCCGGCCGCGGCGGAGATCGCCGACAATGGTGTCGCGCTCGCGGGCGAGCACCCGGATGACCCCGCCGATTTTCTCGCCGGGGCGTTTGCCGCGCCGGCCGGGAAATTCCCGGGCGAGCACGCGATCGCCGGGCAAGGCGACGCCGGTATCTTCCGGGAAAATCTGGAGCGACGGTTCGGCAGCCACGCCTTCGACGCTCTCGCGGACGATAAACGCCGACCCACCGGCCCGAAACTGGATTCGGCCGACAATCTCGCCGGCGCGAAGTTTGGGCATGGCTGGCGGTTCTGTCTCGCGATGGGCTGGGCCGGGGGCGTGTTTGACGGTGGCCGGGGATGGAATTGGGAGGGGCGTCGGTCTTTGACCGGCATCCGCCTTTCGGCGACTGGTGTCGCTTTGCCCACCGGGCCTGCCGCCAGTGGCAGCTGGCCGATTCCCTCGTTGGAGGGTCGGATCGGGTTTGGCCGGCGACCTGCCGCGAGGGCTGTGGTGGTCGTCGGGGCGGGGAGTCGCCACGACTGAACCGGGTTTCGCAGACGGGAAAAACGCTTCCCCGGGCGGGGGCATCGTCGGGCCACGCCTCGTGGGGGTGAAGAATCCCCGCGACTCAGCGGCCGGCTTGCGATCCTCGATGCCAGCGCGGCGCGCGGCGATGCGGCCTTGGCGATCCCGCGTGAATCCGCCGTCCTTCAGCAGGCGGTGGACCTCGTGTGCCAGCGAGGCGCGTTCCTTCTTCTTTAAGTGGAGCCGGCGGGAAAGCTCGAATTCATTGGCGGCGGAAAAGCCGGGCTCGCGCAGCAGGGCGAGCAAACGATCTCTGAGTGACATAAGTGATAAATTCCCCCCACGGCGCGGGCCGTGCTTTGGGATTGGCCTAACGAAACAGTCCGCGTAATCTGCCGGCGATGAAAATCGTCCACGTGGCGAGCGAGCTATTTCCTTACATGAAGACCGGCGGGCTGGCCGATGCGGTCGGCGCTCTCTCCGCCGCCCTCGCGGACCACGGCCATGAAGTGGCGGTGTTCCTGCCGGGGTACCGGGCCGCGCTCGAACACAAGGATGCCGCCAAGGCCGCGCGCACTCTGCGGGTGAAGGTCGAGCTGGCCGATGACGTTCTCTCCGGGGATGTGCGCGTTTTTTCGCCGCGGCCGAATCTCAAGGTCTACCTGATGTGTCGGGAAGAGTTTTTCGACCGCCGCGGCGCGTACGGCAACGGGGAGCGGGATTATGAGGACAACGCCGACCGTTTTATCTTTTTCTGCAAGGCGGTGGTGGAGACGCTTCGGCTGATCGAATTCAGCGCCGACATCGTGCACTGCCATGACTGGCAGGCGGCGTTGCTGCCGGTGCTGCTGCGTGAGGCGGAACGCCGCCACAACGTGACGCTCGCGCTCAAGACGATGTTCACCATCCACAACATCGCCTACCAGGGGTTGTTCCCGGCCAAGACGTTCGCGCGGACCAACCTGCCCGCCGAGCTCAACCAGATGGACGGTCTCGAGTACTACTCGCAGATCAACCTGCTGAAGGGCGGCCTGGTGTTCGCCGATCGGGTGACGACCGTGAGTCCGCGCTATGCGAGGGAGATTCAGACCCCCGAGTTTGGCTGCGGGCTGGACGGCGTGGCGCAGACGCGGGCGGAAGACATCGTCGGGCTCCTCAACGGAGTCGATCCCGCGATCTGGAACCCCGCCACCGATCGGCACATCCCGGCGCGCTACTCGGCCGGGGATCTGGCCGGCAAGAAGATCTGCCGCGCTGAATTGCTCAAACGCTGCAAATTCCCCGCTGATTTCACGGGCCCGGTGTTTGGCATCGTGGCGCGGATGACCGCGCAAAAGGGCATCGATTTCGTGCTCGAAAATCGCGACTTCTTCCTCGCGGACAACGTGCGACTGGTGGTGCTCGGCGCCGGGGAAAAACGGATCGAGGAGGACCTGCAGGCCCTCGCCAAGCTGGCTGCCCGGAAGGTGTTCTTCTCGCCCCGGCTTGACGAGGCGATGAGCCACTTGATCGAGGCGGGCAGCGATTTCTTTGTCATGCCGTCGGTGTTCGAGCCCTGCGGGCTAAACCAGATGTATTCGCAAGTCTACGGCACCGTGCCGGTGGTCAGCCGCGTCGGCGGTCTCGCGGATACGGTGGTCGACGCCGATGCGGATCCGGAGCATGGGACGGGCCTGATGTGTGAACCCAATGCTGCGAGCCTGTTCGATGCCTTGCAGCGGGCGCTCGTCTTGTTTGCCGATCAACCGCGTTATGCCGCGGTGCAACAGCGTGGAATGGTGCGCGATTTCAGCTGGAAGGTGGCGGCCGAGGCTTACGAACGCCTGTACCAGGAATCGATGTGAGGTGCATTTGCGGCGTCCGCGTCCCGGTCTCGCGCGTAGTGTCTTGGCGGGCGTGAGGGCCCGCATTTCATGACGCCCACGCTTCTCTGGTTTCGACGGGACCTGCGGCTGCAGGACAATCCCGCGTTGCACGCGGCGCTGGCGCGTGGCGCGCCGGTCATTCCGGTTTTCATTCACGATGACGCCGGCGAAGACCGCTGGCCGGCGGGCGGGGCCTCGCGGTGGTGGTTGCATCATTCGCTGGCTTCGCTCGACGCGGCCCTGCGCGACCGGGGCTCGCGGCTGGTGCTGGCGCGCGGGGAATCGGCGGGCGTGTTGCGGGAACTGGTGCGTGCCACCGGCGCGGGAGCGCTCTTTTGGAACCGGCGGTACGAACCGGCGATCATCGCCCGCGATGCGAAAATCAAGGCGGAGTTTGGGACGGCGGGACTGGAGGTGAAGAGCTTCAATGCCGCGCTGTTGAATGAGCCGCACACCATTGCGAACAAACAGGGGAAACCGTTTCAGGTCTTCACACCGTACTGGCGGCATTGTCTCACGCTGCCGGTGACGGAACCGCTGAAACTCGCCGCCGGGGTGGCGATACCGGGACCGGCCCGGCGGCCGCGGGCGGTCGCGTTGGCGGAGCTGGAATTGCTGCCTGGCATCGCTTGGGACGGCGGCCTGCGCGAGACGTGGACGCCGGGCGAGGCGAGTGCGGTCAAGCGGCTGAAACGCTTTTCCGCGGGTGCGATGGATGAGTATGTCGAGACGCGGAACATCCCCGGTCGCGACGGCACGTCGCTCCTTTCGCCGTGGCTGCATTTCGGGGAGATCTCTCCGCGGCAGGTGTGGGCGGCGGTGCAGGCGCGGTCGCGGGACAGCGGAGTGTTTCCCCCGAGCAACGGCGCGCGGGTTTTTCTCAGCGAGGTGGGGTGGCGGGAATTTGCGCATCACCTGCTGTTTCACTTTCCGCGCACGCCGGAGCAGCCGTTGCGGGCGGAATTCGCGGCGTTCCCGTGGGCGGAGGATCCCGGCGACCACCAATTGCGGGCATGGCAGCGCGGGCAAACGGGCTATCCGATCGTCGATGCGCTCGATCATCCCTGGCGCGCGTTTCGACAATTCCCAACTGCAGTCGGATGCCTCGACCACCCAGAACGACGAAAGCCGCCTGTCGCCGCGGCTCGGCGCGGTGT
>SXSC01000390.1 GCA_005792355.1 Opitutaceae bacterium | reverse complement strand
TGTCGGTCCTGATGCTCGCGGGAATCCGTGAGGTTCTCGTCATCTCGACGCCGACCGATCTTCCCCTCTTCCGCAAACTCCTCGGCGACGGCGCCAACTTTGGCCTCAGACTCTCCTACGCCGAGCAACCCAGCCCCGAGGGCCTCGCCCAGGCCGTCCACATCGCCGGCGACAGCGGCTTTCTCCAGGACGAACCCGCCGCCCTTGTCCTCGGCGACAACCTGTTCTACGGCCACGATCTGGTTCGCTCCCTCGAACGCGCCAGCGCGCGCCCCTCGGGCGCGACGATTTTCGGCTACCACGTCGCCGATCCCAAGAGCTACGGCGTCGTCGAGTTTGCGCCCGACGGCCGCGTGCTCTCCCTCGAGGAGAAACCCGCGCAGCCCAAATCCAATTTCGCGATTCCTGGCATCTACTTTTACGATGCCGACGTCGTCGCGTTTTCCCGACGCCTGAAACCTTCGAAGCGCGGCGAACTCGAGATCACCGATCTCAACCGGCTCTACCTCGAGGCCAACCAACTCCACGTCGAAGTGCTTGGTCGCGGCACCGCGTGGCTCGACACCGGTACGCACGACTCGCTGCTCGAGGCCGGGCAATTCGTCGCGGTCATCGAAAATCGCCAGGGCCTCAAGATTGCCTGCCTCGAGGAAATCGCCTGGCGCAAGGGTTGGATCGATCGCGCCGGCCTCGACGCCAACATCGCAAAACTCGGCAAGTCCTCCTACGGCGCCTACCTGAGAAATATCGCCGAGGAAAAGGCGTAGGGAATAAGAGATTGAGGGAACCGCCGATTCGCGTCACTTGTTGCGCGTTGGTTCCCCCGTCTCCAAATCTCTCGGTCCCTCCGTCTCCCCCCCCACGCCTGAGCGTGGTCGTGCCTCTCTTCAATTGCCTGCCGCTCACGCAGGCCATGCTCGCAAGCCTGCAGGCGACGCTCCCCCCCGGGCTCTCGCATGAGATTATTCTCGTCGACGATGGCAGCACCGATGGCACCCGCGAGTGGTTGCACGAATTCGCACCACTGCGCGCCCCGCCCTTCCGCGTCCTGCTCAACGAGCGTAATCTCGGCTTCGCCGTCAGCAACAACCGGGGCGTCGCCAGCGCCCGCGGCGAACTGCTCGCGCTGCTCAACAACGATCTGGTGCTGCTGCCCGGCTGGCTCGAACCCATGCTCGGAGCCCACCTCCACCTTTCCGCTCGCGCCGGCCTGATCGGCAATGTCCAGCTCGATGCCAGGACCGGCGCCGTCGACCACGCCGGCCTCGATCTCACTCCGACCGCCAAACCGGTCCATGTTCGCAACCTGCCACCACGGCTCTCGCGCCTCTTGCAACCCGTACGTCCGATGCCGGCCGTGACGGGCGCTTGTGTCCTCATTGAGCGCGCGTTTTGGCAGCAGCTCGGTGGCTTCGACGAGGGCTACGTCAACGGCGGCGAGGACATCGATCTGTGTTACCGTGCGCGCGCCGCTGGTCGCGTCAACGCCGTCGCGCTGCGCAGCATCGTCCGCCACCACGTCAGTTCGTCGCCGGGCCGCAAGTCGCGCGACGAACAAAACTCGCATCGCCTCGCCCGGCGCTGGCGGGCCGAATTTTCCACCGATGCGATCCGTCCCTGGTGTCGCGACCATCTCGCGCGGGCCATGGCCGTTCCCGAGTCTCGCGAATATCAACTGACGCTCGCCACCTGCGCCTTCCTCGCCCGCCTGCGTCGTACTCCCCCGCCCGAAACGATCCCGGCAATCGAGCACGGCCTCGCCCGCGAATTCGCCCGCTGGGAAAAAATGTTCGATCAAGATCTTCGCCCCGCGAAAATCTAATCAAGGCTTTCGCTCCGCGCAAGCCTCCGAAGCAAGCACCTCGCGGACCACCGACTGCGGCCGCTGGTTCACCGAAAGGAACATCCGGCCGAGATACTCGCCGATCAACCCGAGCATCACCAGTTGCGTGCCGGAAAAGATCAACGTCACCGACATCGACCAACCCCAGCCATACTGCGGCCCGATCCCCCGGAACCAAAGCCAGGCAATCGTACCCAGCGCCGCCACCCCGAGCCCCGCGACCACCAAGCCCAGGACCGTCGCCACCCGCAGCGGCAGCAGGGAAAAATTCACCCACGCGCTGAGCCAAAGCCGCACCAGCTTGCCAAAGGTATAGGTGCTCGCACCGGAATGCCGTGCTTCATGGCGCACCGCAATCGAACCAATCCGCTGCGTCACCTGCAGGATGAGCCCGTCGATATACGGATACGGCCCCGCATAACCCACGACCTGCCGGGCGACGAAGGCGTTCACGCACCGGAAACTCGAAAGATAAAAACCATGCGGCTTGTCGAGCGCCCAATCCGTCATCCGGTTGGTGAACCAGCTGCCGAGGTTCCGCCACATCGCGTGCTGTTTTTCCTCGTAGTGGCCGAAAACCACGTCGAGCCCCGTCTCCCGCGCGTGCCGCCAGAGCCGCAGCGCCTCGGCCGGCGGATTCTGGCCGTCATCATCGAGGTTCACGATGTGCGCACCGCGCGCCTGGCGCCAGCCGGTGAGCACCGCGTTATGCTCGCCGAAATTTCGCGCGTGCTCGACGAGCGTGATCGGCACCTTCGCCTGCCGGACGAGTTCCCGCGCCACCCCGCTCGTCGCCTCACCGCTGCCATCATGCACGAGAATGATCTCGTGCCCGCCCTCCACCGTGAAACCTTCGATTTCCCGCACCACGCCGCCGATCGTTTCGGCGCTGTGATAAAGCGGAATGACAAAACTGAGGGCCGGGCCGGACATCAGCGCAGATTAGCCAAAAAACTCCTCCCCGGCGCAAGAACAGGTTTCTCTGCGGTCGAATGCGGTTAGCCCTGCGCCAACGTACTCGGTTTCGGAGGGCTGCGCTTCGTCGCAGCCGCGATCCACTCCGGGCAACGGCGACGACAAAGCGTCGCCCTCCGATTCGAAGCACTCGGTTTCGGAGGGCTGCGCTTCGTCGCAGCCGCGATCCACTCCGGGCAACGGCGACGACAAAGCGTCGCCCTCCGATTCGAAGCACCTGTTTCGGGGGGCTGCGCTTCGTCGCAGCCGCGGGATGCATCCCGATCCCCGGGTTCGCCACGCGATCCGTGCAGGGTGCAGTCCAAGGCGGCGCCCTCAGAAACACCCACACCACCGTCAATCTGGACATGACCCGCGGCGAACCGCACCGCGCCGCCTCAAACGTAATGCCGCAACTCCTTCCGATAATACGCCAGGGTGCGCGCCAGCGCCGTCCGCAGATCGGTTCGCGGCCGCCAGCCGAGCTTCCGCGCAATCAGCCGGTCGTCCGCATAATAATCGCCGATATCGATCTTCTTCCGGTCGCTGGGAAACTGGCGTACCGCAAACGCCCCGCCCCGGTTGATCTCTACCAGCAACTCCGCCAGCCGCTGCAACGTCACCCTCGGCGGCCCACCGAGATTGAACACCTCGCCCACCGCTTCCGGCCGCACCGCCGCGAGCAGAAATGCCTCCACCGCATCGTCGACATAGGTGAAATCGCGCACTTGTTCGCCACCCCACACCTCGAACAACTCCCCTTCCACCAGCCGTCGAATCCACACCCCGACAAAGGTCTGCCGCGCATCCTTCACCCGCATCCGCGGGCCGATGGTGTTCGTCAGCCGCAACGCCGTCGAGGCGATGCCATACACCCGCGAGTAAAGCAGATGAAACGACTCACCCGCGATCTTGTTGATGCCGTTCACGTCGACCGGCCGCAACGGATGCCGCTCGTCGACCGGCAGGTAGTCGGGCTTGCCGTAAATCTGCCGCGTGCTCGCGAAGACAATCCGGATCGCCGGGTTGTGCAGCCGACACGCCTCGAGGATCGCGAGCTGCGCGCGGCCGTTGATGTCGAGGTCCGTCTGCGGGTCGCTCATCGAGTCCATGTGGCTCGTCTGCCCCGCCAGGTTGAAAAGAAAATCCTGCCCGCGCACGAGACGGGGGAGCCGCGGCCAGTCCCGCACATCGGCGATGTGCACTTTCACCCGGCCTGCAATCCCCGCGAGATTGCGACGGTTGCCACCATATTCGGGCACCAGACTGTCGACGATGGTGACGCGCGCCCCCAGCGCGACGAGCGCGCGGGCGAGATTCGATCCGATGAAGCCCAGGCCGCCCGTGATCAAAACGCGCTTGCCGGAAAACGCGCGGCGGAAATTCGTCTGGGCTGACATGTGGATCAGAGCAAACACGCCGGCGGCGCCGCGCGTCAATTCCCACCTGCGTCAATCGCCACGTGGTACACACACACCGCGATTAGTCGTGGATCATCGGGGCCCGCCCGCTCCGCCGGCTGTGCCGAGTGCAACACCCAGCGCGAACGGCCCTCCGGGATCGAAAACGGCCCGAAGCTCACCGACGCGCGTGCCTCGCCCAGCCGCACCACCGGCGCCACGGGCTCCCCACCCCCCGACCTGAGCGTCAATTCCCGTTCGCCGAGGCCGCGCGCATCGAGGGTGACGCGGATCTGGCGGCTGCCGCCGGGCGGATTGTCGATGACCAGGACCGCGTCGCGTCCCGTCCACTGCCAGCGCTCCGCCGTCCCCGGGAGAAAATCGATCCCATGCCAGCCTTCGGCGGTCGTCACCCGCAAGTGGCGGGCATCGCGCGCACTCACCAACGTAAAACGCGGCGAGACCGGCCGGCGCGCTTCCCCCGGCAACCGCAACGACACCAATCCGCCCTCGAGATCCCAGTCGCCGCGCAACGGGGTGTTGAGGCGGCCCTCATAGGTGTGGGTCTCAAAGTATTGTTCCTTGCGCAGGAGCAAGGCATTCGCCCACAACCGCGACCACATGTCGGGGATGAGCAGGTTCACCGACTTTACGTCGGGCATCGCTTCGATTTTCCCCAACTGGCGCAGCTCGCGATCCACGAGCAAGGGCGGGCGGCTCAGCTTCCAGATGAACATGCCACACCCGACGACATTGAACGCGCCCACCACCCCGGCGACTCCCACGACAAAGATCCACTCGTGCAGCTGACGGCTGCGCCGGAGCGTGACCCACCAGCAGAGCGCCGGCAGCAATAGCGGATAGAACACCGCGAAGAGCTTGTACGCATCGTAGCTCGCATTGGTGCCCAGGCGGGCACCGCGCATTTGCAGGAAGAAATAGCCCGCGAGCACCGGCAAGAGAATCGCCAGCGCGACCCACAACGAGCGGCTGCGCTGCCATCCGGCGCGAAGAAACGACCACACCAACAGGCCCACCACCGCCGCCGACAGCACCCAGCGCACGCCGAAGATCGACCAGGGCTCGAGGTCCGGGCCCTGCACCATCCCGAGCCAGCCCTCCGCGGTCAGGGCGGGAATTTTCCAGCCGAAATCATAGCTCTGCAACAACGACAACCGCTCCGCGAGTCCGGCCATCCGCCCGCCAAACACCACCGCGCAGCCGGCGAGCGGCAACAACAGGATCGCCATCCAGTGCGCCAATCGCCGCCACGACCTTCGCCAGATCGCCAGCCCGCTCGCATACGTCACGGCCGGCACCAGGCAGACGAACAGGAAAAAATTGTAGCCGCCCAGTACGAGCCAATACCCCGTCGCGAGCACGCCGGCAAACTGCGTTCCGCGCGACCACGCGAGCCGCCCGCGCCACAACGCGACGCCCGCCCACGTCAGAAGCGCGACCGCCTGCGCCGCGAGCAACTGCCCGGGGGCGACCTGCGCCACCGCATACCACATGATCGGGCTCGCCCCAAACAGCCCCGCCACGATCAGGCTCACACCCCCGCTATAACCCACGATGGCGCGCGCCACCCAGAACACCACCGGCAGGGCCCCCGCCAGCAACACCGCCGTGAGCAGCGTGGCAATCTCCTCCGGCGCCCGGCCGAGGACGCTGCCGTTCAGGGCGATCAGCGCCGAGGGCGTGAAATGATTCAGACGCAGCCAGTATTCGAAAAAATTGTCGGCCGACTGCACGCGCACGACCTCGACCAGGCCGAGAAACCCCGCGCGATCCGACCGGGCAAACTCCTTCAACACCCGCGCCCCCGCCGCGTAATCCGCCGCATCGCAACTCCCCAGCGAGATCGTCGTGAGCGTTTGCGACGCAATCGCGACCGGCAACACCAGCAGCGCGAGGCAGCCCGCGACGGTCGCCCACACCAAACCAAAGCGACTCGCATCCGTGAAGACCGCTCGTACCCCTCTTTGCCCCAGCGCGATCGCCAGCAGCACCGCTGGAATCAGTTCGCTCCACCCCGCGTAGGCATCGGTTCCCCGCAGCCCCGCGTGTGCGCCCAGCCAGACGACGGCCGATTGCAGTGCCAGCCCGGCCGGCACGACCAGCACCGGCCAGAACCGCCGCCACGGCTGCGGCATCAAGAGCATCGCCGCCCCCGCGCCCCAAAAGAGCACGTGCAACAGCAGTGCGAAGGCGACGGGAAAGTGGATCATGATCGGCGAAACCGCGTTCCGTGTCTGCCCGCCCCGCCCGCCAACTTAAAGCTGATTCTCATTCCACCTGCGGTCTCCTGCCCGCGCCCGCCGCCGTTCAACATGTAACGTATTACGTTACATGTTTGCTCAGGGCGTCGGAGCCACCGCCAGCGGTTTGCGCGCGACGCCGAAGACCGACGTGCCCCAGGCCCACCTGCCACCTCCACGCAGCCACGCGTGTTCGATCGCCATCAGGCCACCGAAGGCGGCATCGACGATCCGCGGATACTCCTTCACGTCGCTGCTGTCGCGGCTCGTGCGAAACAGTTTGCGCTTCGCCCACACGACCGGGAACGGCAGCGCATTCCAGTGCGTCGTCCGGGGCCCGGCAAATTTCGCGCCCCCGAACAACGCGGCGACCTCGGGCCGCGTGTACCGGTGCTTGGTCTGGCACGAGTCGTCGTGGTACGACCACATCCACATGTACGCCGGCACGTTGATCACGACGATCCCACCGGGCCGGAGCACGCGGAAAAACTCCGCAAACGCAGCCTCGGGATTGTCGACCTGGCAGACCACATCCGCCGAGACCACCGCATCGAAACTCGCGTCGGCAAACGGCAGCTTCGTGATTGAGGCCACCCGCACATCGACTTCGGCGCCGCAGCGCTGCCGGGCGAGTTCGCAGGCGATCGGCATGAAGTCGATGCCCGCATATCGCCACCCGGGATGTTGCGCCCGCAGACGCAAGATGAGCCCGCCGGTGCCGCACCCCGCGTCGAGCACCGCCGCCGCGGCCGGCAAGGCCGGTGCCAGCTCCCGCCCGACATGCGCATGCAGCGACCGGAAGTACCACATCCGGTCCTCGACCTCGGCCAGCTTCAGGTATTCCTCGTTGTTCATGCGCTCACCCGGATGCCTCGCACCGCGGAAACCGCAACCTAGGATTTCTCCGTGCACTTGCCCGTAAACGCCGGGTCAAGCACGAGCGCGATTACGAACACGAGAAACCACGATCATCAAATTGCCGCGAATGTGACCAAAATGCAGGACCTCCCGCAGATTCAGAAAGGCCACAGATGCGGAGTCTGAACTCAGGCCATCTGCGGTCTCGCTGATTCTGCGGGAATCCTCGCCCGGAAGTTTTCCCTGCGGCAGGATGTCGCCTGTTCAGCCGATGTCTCAAGGCCCTGAGCGGAATCGAGGGCAGCCCTTTCCTTGCGGGCAAGCCAAACATCCCGAAAGGCAATGGTCGCAACAAGGCGCAGGAGGCGCAGAAAAAGTGGGGCTGGTTTTCATCTTTTATCTCCCATTTCCTACCCCAGATTTGTTCGCGCCTCTGTTGCCACCCCAAAGACGGAGCCGGGCCGTAAACCAAAGATTTACGCAGATAAATACCGGATCAAATGCTTCCCAGCCTCGGCCTCCGTTGCTTTCTATCCGGATCGTATCTGTGCAATCTGTGGTTAAAATGCCTTTGGGGAATATTGGACAGAGGGCCAGGCGCCGAGCTGGGGCCGGCGCAGACCGACAGGCCTCCGGGCTAATCCGCCGCCGGCAACTCGCTCACAATCTTAATCGACGAAACCTTGAGCCCAAAGGCGCGAAGTTGATTGCGGCCGTGGTTCTGGCGGGTCGCCGGCTCCGACGAACTCAACCAGAACACATTCACCCCTGGCTGCAACTCGAGCGCCGGCAACACCAGTGCGGTGGGGGTGGCGTCCACCCGCACGCTCCCCACGCGCCGCCCACGGTGGCGCAGGAACACTTCGCGAGGCGAAACCCCCACGAGATCGAGCCGCACCTCAGCGGTCAATGGAACCGCGTACGGGTTGAAATAGGACAGCACCGCCTCCCCTTCCCCCCAGCGCACGCCTCCGTCCGGCCGCAAATTCCACCCGCGCCCGTAGGTGAACGATCGGCCCAGCGGCATTTTCTTTGGCCGCCCGCCCGGGTTCAACATCACGATGACCTGGTTCCCGAGTTCGCCGCGAATCGTCCGTTGATACCCCAGCGCGGCAAGTTCCTGGAGGAGTTTTTCCGCTCGGTCTTCGTAGCCCTTGCGATTGAGATAGAGGGCCGCAAACCCGTAGCTTTCGAGGCGCCGCACGAGTGTCGTCGTCGGCACATTTTCCAAATCCCGCTGCCAGCGGCTGCGCGAACGGTACTTGGCCGCCCCGTAACTGAAACGGAGATCGCGCGTCGCGAGGTACGGTCGGAAATGCTCGTAGTCGGCCAGCCGGAATGGCGGCATGACCTCGGGGAAACCCATGACCGGCAGTTGAAAGATCATCGCGCCCGCCGGCAACGCCGCCTCGAGTTCGCGCCCGAGCCTCGCATCCGACCGCACATCGGCGGCGATTTTCGTGCGCTCCTCCGCCGAGGCCGGCCGCGGCAGCTGGTCCAGCAGCCCGATCGCCGCCACTGCGATAGCCGCCGCCAGGCGCCAAGGTGCGGACCAACGCGCGGTGAGCCGCGACAATCGCACCACCAGGAAGATCAAGACGAGCGCCGAGATGAAAATCGCGACCCGGTTGGTCGCGCGGAACAGCTGAAATCCGACGAAGAACGCCAGCATGTTGGTCACGCCACCCACACTCGAATAGGCCAGCAGCCATCCGGCCGACATCGCCTGCCCGGGCAGCGATCGCCGCTGCAACACCCGTCGCACACTGGCGGTGATCAGCCAGACCAGCCCGATGACCCCGAAGATCCCGAGGTACGGCAGGAAGGCTTCACCGTGCCAGTCCGACCACCGCCAATACCGGTGGCCAAAGAAGGAGAGAAAATCGAGCCGATGAAATTCCGGTGGAATGAACATCTCGACCGGCTTCAGCGCGTACCGTTCGGTGCCGCCATAGTTGCGCAGCAACAGTGGCAACCCTTCCGGCTCCTGCACGTGGAGCCAGATTTCGGCGTTGGTGATCAGAAACGCCGCCACCGCCACGCCACCGGCGGCGAGGCCGGTTCGAAGATTGGCCCAACGGCGCGGTCCGAACCACTGCGCCAGCAGCGCCCAGATTAGCAGCTGACCCCAGAAGAGCAGCAGGTACGGGTTGCCCACCCCCATCGCGAGCCCCATGCCCAGACACACGATGGCGCCGGGGCTGCGCCACTCCAGCCGGCGGCTCTGCGCCACCAGCCAGACGGCCAGCAGGCCCAGCGGCACCGTCCACGTGAAGACGAACGAAAAATGCGCGAGCCCGCGGTGAAACGTGTGATACGTGTAGGCAAACAACAACGCGCCCGCCCACGCCCATTCCCAGCGCACGCGCAGCCACCGGGCCGCAAAATAAAACGCCAGCGCCGCGCTCACCTGGGCCAGGAGCAAGCCCAGGTTGGCGGCGGCGAAGACTCCCATGATGAGCGATAGCCCGCCGAGGAGCAGCATCAGCGGTTTGTCCGGAGTCGGATACGCATTCCAGAAAGCGCCAAACGGTGCGCCGAGCCGCTCAATCTCCTGCGACGTCAGCGGCCACGTGTCACCCTCCGCCGCCGCCTTGATGCGGGTCAGAACCTCGTGCGCATCGCCCCGATAGTCCGTCGGCAACCGCCAGTCCGCGGGCGTCCAGCGATCATAATGCGCCGCCCAGACCAGCGACGTGACAAGCACGAGCAGGCCCACGCGCCATGGCGCCGCCAACGCGGAGAAGATTTTTTTCAGGGGAATAATAAGACACGCCCAATTCGGAACCGGCGTGAGTTCGCAGCTAACGCGGAAAAAAAACACCACGCCACCGCCGGCGCGCAAGCCCGCATTTGCCCCGGAAAGTTTTGCCATGCTTCCCGCCGCCCTCTTCCCTCACCCATCTCCATGCGTTCCAACTCCCGCACGCCACCGACCGGTGGCGCCTGTTCCCGGCGCTTCACCTCCTACGCGGGACTGTTCTTCGACGACTTTGACGACCGCTCCGCCTGGATTCGCGAGTCTGCCACCGTGCGCTTGCCCCCGCTCGCCGGCGTGAAGAACCTCGTCATCCGCGGAATCGTCCGCGCCCACCCCGACGCGCGCGGCGTTGAAACCTCCGCCCCCGGCTTCCGCCTCGCGATCAATGGCTCGCCGGCCGGAGCACTGGCATCCGCGGCGCCGGGTCCGTGGGAAATTCTCGTGCCCGTCCAGTCGGCCGAAACCGTCACTCTCTCGTTTTCCCTCACCGGGGTCGGGCTCACCAACCTGCTCGCGTGGTTCGGCCGCGTCACCAGACTCGGCCGCTGGCAACGCTTCCGCGCCCAAAACAAGAACCGCCAGTTGCGCCTCACCACGATCGCCACCGACGCCGGCGAGGTGATCTTCGATTTCTCCCGCCGCGACGCCCCGCTTTCGGCCGACTATGCGCGCCGACACACCAGGCTCGGCCTCAACCTCGTGGGGTTCCTTACGGCCGATCTGGGCGTCGGCGAATCCGCCCGCTGCATGGTGCGCGCGGCCGATGCCGCCGGCCTCCCGACCGCGCTCATCGCCCTCAAACTGAATTGCCGCAACCGCCTCGGGGACCTGACGTACGCCGCGCGCGTGCAGGAGGAAAATCCTCACGCGGTCAACGTGATCCACGTCGACCCGCCCGCCTCGCGCGACCTCGATCACCACCACGGCGCCGCGTTTCGCACCGGTAAATACAACATCGGCTATTTCGCCTGGGAACTCCCCGAGTTTCCGGACGCGTGGGTGCCGAGCTTCGACTTCTACGATGAAATCTGGTGCCCGAGCGATTTCACCGCGGCCGCGATTCGCGAAAAATCACCGCTGCCCGTGCTGACGATGCCGCACGCGATCGCGTTCGACCGTCCCGCCGAGAGCACGGCCGCGCTGCGCGCCCGCCTCGGCCTGCCGCTCGATCGCTTTCTTTTCCTCACCCTGTTCGATCTCAATTCCTACGCCGAACGCAAAAACCCGCTCGCGGCGATCGAGGCCTTTCGTCAGGCACGTCTGCCGTCCGCCGGTGCGGTCGGGCCCGACCTCCGGGCGGGCCGCTTCGACGCCGCACTTGTCATCAAAGTGCAAAACGTCACCGGCAACGAGGCCGATTTCGCGGCGCTGCAGGCCAGCGTCCGCGACCTGCCCGGCACCGTGCTGATCACCGAAACACTGTCGCGCGCGGACATCTCCGCTCTCGAAGCGGCCTGCGACTGTTTCGTCTCGCTGCATCGCTCCGAGGGTTTCGGGCTGGCCGTCGCCGAGTGCATGTATCTCGGCAAACCGGTGATCGTCACCGATTGGTCGGCGACCGCCGAGTACGTCACCACGAAAAACGGCTGTCCCGTGCGAGCGCCGCTCGTCACGCTTGAGCGCCATCACGGCCCGTACGCAAAGGGTTCGACCTGGGCCGACCCTGATCCCACGCACGCGGCGGGCTACATGCGCGCGCTCTACACGGATCGCACGCTGGCCGCGCAACTCGGCGCCGCCGCGCGCGCGACGATCGAAACCCGTTTCGCCCCCGCCGTGATCGGCGCCCGCTACCGCCGCCGGCTGGAGAACATCGCGACGTTCTAGTCCGGATCTTTTCCGACGCGGCAACCGCAACCGAATGATCTCGAAAATAGTGAAATTGGGCATCGGGCATCGAAAATCTGAGAATTTCGGACACCAGGTGGCTTCGCTCATGAGCCGCCGGTGAAATGTCCGGGCTGGGGCCGAGTGGGCGGACGAGTGTGCGGTTGCCGGTTGGGGTTCCGACCATCCTTGCGTCACTGCATGCACGTCTTCGCAACGACCGACGGCGGCACGAAGAGAGCAACGCCGGAGTGAAGGCAGGAACATTTTGTTGGTAGGAAACTTTTTTCCAATCACGGATGCAATTCCGTTCAGGAGTTGTTTGGTCCATCGCCGAAGCGGTTCGCCTCGGATGAGGCTGAATGACCGGCGCCACGTCGGGTGAATGGGTTGCTCTCCGGGAAATATTCCTACCAGTAAAATCTTCCTGCCTTTATTTCAGCCGCTTGGTTCATTCGCAATGGGTCCGATACCCCGAAGCTTGCTTCGGCTTGGTTGTAGCCGGCCTCGCTGAGGCCGGGCCGGGGTCAACAATCCCGGCTACACGGTCCGGCTTTCGGAGAATTGAAACGTGGAGAGCGCGGAGCAAGGCATTGGTTTTCTCTGCGTCGCCGAATTCAGAGTCTCCGCGGTGCTAACAAAACTCAGGGACTTGAAAATCCACTTTCCACTTACTCGTTCTCTTCCGGAGAATATGGGCGCCGCATTCCTCCGTGCCCGCGCCATCGCGCTTCATTAAAACCCCACGCTGACAGCAATGTAAGGCGGATTGCTCTTCCCCTCCGGGGACTGGCGTCCACGCTCAAGATCATCCGCCCATGCTGCCCGCCGAGTCAACGAATCCCCCGCGCATGCTCCTTGTCGAAAACGAGGCGAAGACCCGCCAGTCCATCTCGGAGGGGATGTTACTCAAAGGTTGGAAAGTCACGGGGTCCGAAAGTGGCGAAAGTGCGATACAGTTGCTCTCCCGCGAAACGTTTGATGTCGTGGTGCTCGACTGGATGCTGCCCGATCGCAACGGTATCGAGGTGTTGCGGCATCTCCGCGGCCGCGGCGTGGCCACGCCCGTTTTGATGCTGACCGCCCGGGGCACGCTGCACGACCGGGTGACCGGTCTCGACAGCGGCGCGGACGACTATCTTCCAAAACCGTTCGCCTTCGCCGAACTTCTCGCCCGCTGCCGGGCCTTGCTGCGCCGACCCTCCCGGGCCACCGGCGGCCTGTTGCACTGCCGCGATCTGCAGCTCGACACGCGGGCGCGCGTGGCGGTGCGGGCCGGCCAGAAAATCCCCCTGACGCCGCGCGAAGTCGACGTGCTCGAGTACCTCATGCGCAACCAGGGTCAGACCGTCACCCGCGAGATGTTGGAGCGTGACGTCTGGAAGCAGACGCATCGCATGACCTCGCTCGACAATGTGATCGACGTGCAAATGATGCGGCTGAGGAAGAAAGTTGATTTCGACGGCGTCGCGCGCCTGATTCACACGATGCGTGGCGTCGGCTACCAATTGGAGGACAAGCCCGCTTGACCCTGTCAGAACCACGACTCGCGCGCTGGTGGGCCCGCCGCACGATTCGCTTCCGGCTGGCCTTGTGGTACGGGGTGGGCGGCACGCTGCTGCTCACCGTCTTTGCGGTGACCTTGTATTCCTTTGTCGCCGTGCGGATGGGACGACCGCTCGACTACCAATTGCGGGGCGATCTGGCCCGGCTGGAAAAAACGCTGAGCGTGAAGCCCGACCGCACGTTGCTCTGGAGTGGAGCGGAAATTGTCAGGGGTCACCTCAAAACCAGCCAGTTCGGGTCACCCCAAAACCAGCCACCCTGAGCGAGACGGGAGGGTCATAGGATCTTGGGTGCGGTGGGCAAGAGGAAAGACGTAAAAGGCCGAGGCCGCGGTTGACGGCAGGA
>SXSC01000389.1 GCA_005792355.1 Opitutaceae bacterium | reverse complement strand
CGCGGTATTTAAGTTTGCGAAAAGGCCAGTCGAAGAGGTTTACGTTGCTGTCGACGATGCCCGGTGAGCCGCTGGTGGCCGGTAATGCGGAGGCCCCTCCCGCCGTCGCGGCCAGCGTCGGCCGGGCGAGCGACAGGGCGGTGCCGGTGAGGAGAGAGTTTTTCAAAAATTCACGGCGTAAGATCGGTTTCATGGAGATAGGTTTGGGGTTGAGCCTCCCGCAGATTCAGAAAGACCGCAGATGGCCGGAGTCCGGGGTTGGAATCTGTGGTCTTTCTGAATCTGTGGGAGGTCCTGCATTTTCAGTTGGTGGGAGAGATGCCATCGGCATCCGCGTGGAACGTGCAGAAGAGCACCGTGGCTGCGCCGCTGATCGGATGCGGGTTTTTGCCTCCCGCAGATTCAGAAAGACCGCAGATGGCCGGAGTCCGGGGTTGGACAACCCCAGCAAAATCCAGTTTCCTTCCAGTCGACCTGCAGCCGCGCCCGCCGTTCACTGCGCCCTCCATCCGCCGTCGACCGAGAACATGGCGCCGGTGACATAACTCGCGGCCGGGCTCGCGAGAAAATCGCCGCGCCCTGGATCTCCTCAAGTCTCGCCCAGCGCCTGAGCGCCGTGGCGCCGACCACGAATTTCCGGCCGTCCTCGGTGTCGGCGATCGACAGGTTCATCTCCGTCAAGAATGGACCGGGACAAATCGCGTTGGCCGTGATGCCATCCGCCGCCGTTTCGAGCGCGAGCGTGCGCGTCAGCTGCACCACCGCGCCTTTGCTCGCAGTGTACGGCGTGCGATTCGCCAGGCCGACCAGGCCCAGCGCGCTGGAAAGGTTGATGATGCGCCCCCATTTTCGCTCGCGCATGCCCCGCACCACCGCGCGACAGCACAGCCACGGGCCGGTGACGTTGGTGTTCATCACCGGCGAAAACTATTCCAGCGACAGCTCGGTAATCGGACCCCGGATGTTGATCCCGGCGCTATTGATCAGAATATCCACCCGACCGAGCTGCGCCTGAGCAGCGGCCACCATCGCGTCCACCTGCTCCGGCACCGTCACGTCGCACGCGTAGCCGATCGCCTGGTGGCCAAAGTCCCGCGCGATGTCCGCGGCGGCGGCTGTTTCGGAGGATTTGCCGGCCCCGCTCACATCCAACAGGTCACGTCGCGACTTTCGACTGGATTGCGTGCAACCAGCGAGCCGCGTCAGTCAGGTTGTGGGCTGCTTTCGCCGCGACGACGGAATGGAAACCAGTCACTTCAGGTCGGAGTTGTCGAGAGTCGCAACGTGACCCCTTCGGCTGCGTCCGATCGGCGGCCCGGTCCGCCGGCGGAGCCGATGATACATTCCCGGCGAGTGGCGTGACGCGGTTGGCTGAACCGCTCTTTGGCAATTCGTCTGCCAACCTGCGCCAACGGAGGGCTTCACCCCTGCCAATCCTCGACTACGAGGCTTGGCACCCGGCGAAACTCCGCGACATTGTGAGTAACGATTACCGCTCCCAGCCGCAGGGCCTGGGCGGCCAGCATCAGGTCGTAGGGACCGATCGGCAACGCGTTGGGCTTGAGCCGGGCGAGATGCGCCCGAATCGCTCCGTAGTAGATCGCATCCGCGCACGTGTAATCTACCTCGTCGGCCATGATCTCGCGGAGTCGTTGCACTCGTTTCCGCAGGACCTCCCATTCCGGACGTTTGGCCGCACCATACTCCAACTCAGATAACACCACCGCCGAAAGGCGGCAGAAACGCAGATGGGACTCAAGCTTCTCTTTGATGGCGAAATCTTCGCCCCGGAGGTAACGCGAAAAGACGTTCGTGTCCGGCAGGTAGATCATGAGGCCGGCAGTTCCAAGGATTCAACCATCGGAAAATTCGGACAGGATCCGTAAAGTTGCGCCAGCGCCTTCACCCGTCGTGTTTCAGATCTTGGGTCGAGGATCAGCAGGCCGCGTCCGGTTTTCTCGATTTGCACGGTCTTCGTGGGTAGCCGCAGGGCTTTGGGCAACCGAATTGCCTGGGAGTTCCCGGACTTGAAGACTTTCGCCGTGATTGTGGACATGTGATGACGCTGTATATACACTCGGTGCTGTCAAGGGCACAGGGCGGCAGTAGGCTAATCCCAGGCCCGAATCGCCGGCGGGGCCATTCCCCGTGCCCCGCCGCTGCTGCGGCAGATCCGCTAAGGATATCGGGCTAACCACATAGGAATTTCTCGGGCGGTGGAGAGGACGGGCCGGGGTCGGGAATCGCGATCGAAGACGTGGGGCGGCGGGGAGCAAATCGGCGTGGCGTGCGCGAGTTAGCGACGGAAGGAAAACCGGGACGCGGCTACCGCTCGACCCCAAACCACAACGCCAGACCCCGATCCGGTCCCTCAAGCGCGCCTTATCTCGATTCATGACATGCCACTTTCCGGCACCCACTGCCGCCCGCTTGACCTCGTCCAAGTTCCTTTCCTGAGAGGCCGCGATCCTCGCGGCCACGGCCGACCGACAAAAACCATCCTAGCGAATCGCCCCGCCGGATGCCATGCCAAGTTGAGCAAAAGCATATCGTTTTGACTGCTTCTGCTGGCTCGGTCGCCGATAATCGCCCAGTCGGGCCCAGCTTCTGGACCAATCCGCCACTGCAACATGCAACAGGCTGACCCCTGCTATGGACTCGTCGCGACCAGAGTCGGCAGATTCGCGCCGACGTTGGCGAACGGAAACGCGAGCGTGATCTCGGCGCGCTGATACTTTGGAGCGGAACCGTCCTTTGGCTTTCGTCCGCCGGGCAGGCTCGGTGCATCCGTGGCGTCGAGCAACGTGATGTTCGTGACCTTGGCG
>SXSC01000388.1 GCA_005792355.1 Opitutaceae bacterium | reverse complement strand
TGCAGTCGTCGACGAAGACGAAGCCTCCACGGCGCACGTAGGCCTCGAAGTTCGCGCGCTCGCGTGCGCCGAACTGGACGAGTTTGTGGCCGCTCAGATAACAGAACGACGTGTCGAAGAGCGCGGGGCTGGCGAGGGAGACGATCGCCTCGCGAGGGTCGACGGCGACGGTGGTGTAGGCGACGAGGGAGTCGAGGAGGTTGGAGGGCATCCGCGGGTCGACCAGATCCCAGTCGCCCGAGTCGTACTGCAGACGGGAGAAGGTGAAATCGGCGCGGCTCATGCGGCGGGAGCGAAGCAGAGTTTTGACACCGAGAAAGAACTCCGTGGTTTCAGCCTGGTGGGCACGGTGTCGAGACAGCTCAGATCCTTCGCGCGGTGTTGATCACGTTGACCTTGTTGAAACGCGTGGTGGCGCTGCCGTGCGAGACGGCGCTGCTTTGCGAAGGCTGGCCCTTGCCGTCGTTGAAGGCGCCGCCGAGCGCGTAATCGCGCTGGTCGCAAATCGCGACGCACGAATTCCAGAATTCCTGGGTGTTCGACTGGTAGGCGACGTCGCGCAGCGGGCCGGCGATGGCGCCATCCTTGATTTCGTAGAAGAGCTGGCCGCCGAATTGAAAATTGTAGCGCTGTTGGTCGATGGAGAATGAGCCGTCGCCAATGATGTAGATGCCACGTTCCACGCCCTTGATCATCTCGGCCACCGTCAGCGGAGTCTTGCCGGGCTGCAGCGAGACATTGGGCATGCGCTGAAACTGCACGTCGGACCAATGTTGGGAGTAGCAACAGCCATCGCTGGCCGTCTGGCCGACGATGTGGGCCTGATCCCGCGTCTTCTGATAGTCGACGAGGATGCCGTCCTTGATCAGCGGCCACGCCTTGGTCGGCACGCCTTCATCGTCGTAGCCCACGGCGCCGAGCGAGCCGGGCTGCGTCTTGTCGGCGACGAAATTCACCAGCCCGCTGCCGTATTGGAATTTCCTGCTCTGCCATTTGTCGAGCGTGGCAAACGAGGTGCCGGCGAAGTTCGCCTCGTAACCCAGCACGCGGTCGAGCTCGGTGGCGTGGCCGACGGATTCGTGGATCGTCAGCCAGAGGTGCGACGGATCGAGCACGAGATCGTACTGGCCGGCCGCGACCGACTTAGCCGAGAGCTTGGCCTTCGCCTGCTCCGCCGCCGCGGTCGCGTCCTCGATCATGTCGTAGGAATGGGTGTAGCGCGTGGTCACGCCGGCGATTTTTCCCGCCGGATCGCCATCGAGGTATTCATAACCGCGGCCATTCGGGGCGCTCAGGTTGCCGCGCGTCTGGAACCGTCCCGTCCGCGGATCGGTCGCGGTCACACTAAAGCTCGGAGAGATGCGATGGATGTCCTGATCGATGTACGAGCCGTCCGTGCTCGCGAAGTACTTCTGCTCGTTGACCAGCGCCAGCTGTGAATTCACGAAGGTCGCGCCGGCCTGCTGCGCGGCCGCGTTGGCGGCCAGCAGGCGATCCACCTTTTCGGCGAGCGGGACGAGGAAACCGTTTTGCTTGATCGGGGTGCGCCACGCGACTTCGCCAACGCCCTTTTGCGAGGCGAGCCGGACGGGCTCCGTCTGCAGCGTGGCATTGGCCTTCGCGATCGCGACGGCCGCGGTCGCGGCGCGGGCGATCGATTCCGGCGTGAGTTGATCGATCGCCATGAAGCCCCACGCGCCGTTGGCGATCACGCGAATGCCGGCACCGTAGCTCTCGGAGTTCGCCACCGCCTGGACCTGGGCCTCCCGCGTGGAAATGAACTGGTTGAGATAGCGGCCGATGCGCACGTCCGCGTAGCTCGCGCCCGCCTTGGTGGCCGCGTTGAGCGCGGCGTCGGCGAGCAGCTTCTTCCGGCCGGCGGAGATCGGGTCTTTGGCGGCGAGTTCGGCCGCGGCGCGGCTCCATTGCGGCAGGAGCAGGGAGCCGGTGACGAGACCGGAGGTGTGGAGGAAACGGCGGCGATTCATGTTGGTGGGGAAGAAAAAGGGTGGAGGTTGGGCGCGGGTGATGGGGAAAAGCGGAATGCTGAAAGCTGCAGGGCTGAAACGGAAATAGCGTGCTCGGCGGATCGGTTTCAGCCTTTCAGCACTTCCGTCCTTCAGCTTTGCGTTTCACACGGCGTCGGAGAGGCTGGAGAACGTGAAGTCGCGGACGACCATGGGCGGGATCAGGCTGTTGCTGACGCGCACGGGGCGGCCGAGGGCCTCGAGGTTGTTCAGCATGATGACGGGGCTCTCGTTGAAGCGGAAATTTTTCACCGGGTATTTGATCTCGCCGTTCTCGACGTAGAACGTGCCGTCGCGAGTCAGGCCGGTGTAGAGCAACGTCTGCGGATCGACGGCGCGGATGTACCAGAGATTGGTGACCAGGACGCCGCGTTTCACACTCTTGACGAGGTCGTCGAGGCTCGTGTTGGTGCCGGCCATGATCAGTCCGGTGCCGCCACCGCCACCGCGGCGCCCTCCACCTCCGCCGGACAGAGCGACCTTATCCTCCGGAAGGCCCTGCTTGCGCGCCCAGTAACGGGTGTAGGCGAGGTTTTTGACCACGCCACCGGCAATCCAGTCGACCCGCCGCTGGGCCAGGCCGCCCGCTGTCCATTTGGAGCCCGGCAATTCCGGGTGCATCGGATCGGTGGAAAGGTGGACGCGTTCGTCCATCAGCTTCTCGCCCACCCGCGTGCCGCCGCCGGCCTTGCTCAGGAAGGTGCGGCCCTCGTCGGTGGCGCGGGCATTCATCGCGAAGAGCATGTTGCCGATGAGCGTGGCGCCGGCGCTTGGCTCGAGGATGACGGTGTATTTTCCGGGTTCGATGGCGCGGGCGCCCTGCGAGAGCACGGCTTTCCGCGCCGCCACGCTGGTGATCGCGGCGGCGTCGAGACGCGCGGCGTCGTCGAAATCCGCCACCCCGTAGCCCGAGCCGCGGCCGTCCTCCGTGCGCGCCGTCACCGTGAAATCGATCTCCGTGTTGCGTTGGTAGCCAAAGAGGCCGCGCGAATTGGCGATCGCTCCGAAGCCCGCGGCGTCGGAGAGATAGCCGGCCGCCGTGAGCTTCTGGTCCCGGCAGATCTTGATGCTGGCGGCCGCGGCCCGGACCCGATCGTCCTGGGTCAGCGCGGCGGTCGAGGCGAAGAACGACTTGGGCTCGAGGTAGGTTTGCGGGCCGAGGAGTTCGACATGTTCGGGACTGGCGGGGGAGAGCCGCGCGAGTTCCTCGGCGTTGCGGACCGCGCGGGCGAGCGAGGCATCATCGAACTCGTTGCACGTCGAGGAACCGGTCTTCTGGCCGAAGCTGCAACTGACCGCGAGGCCGAGGGTGTCGGAGCCGCCGCTGGTCGAGACGGTGTTGCGCGCGAAGCGAAGGTTGCCGCGGCGGGCGCCATTCAGGCTGACCGAGCATTCGTCGGCCTTGGACAGCGCGAGGACTTTTTGCAGGATGGAACGGGCTTCGGATTCGGTGAGGAGGGACATGGGGGGGACGTTAGCGGACCGGTTGTGATTTCGAGAGTCGGGATTTGAATGAGCTCAGCGCTGGCAATTGGTGTAGGGCTCCCAGGAAACAACCCGAAGTTCCTTGGTAGCTGCGAGCGCCAGCGAGTGGATGCAACGAACGAGCTTTGTCCACGCGCTGGCGCTCGCAGCTACGTAATTCGTGTTTGTTCCGGGCACGGGCAAGAGTCGCTTTTTCGGTTGGGGCTGAATGGTTCCGGCTCAGAGCCCGTCGAAAAAAGGCGGTAGGGTGTCTGTCTTGCAGACGCCGGACAGAGGTTTCGCCTGCGGACGTCGGCGTCTGCAAGACCGACGCCCAACGCGGCCAGAACATTTTTCGATGCCATTGAAGACCAATCGACCGCGGATCAGGCGGACCAACACGAATAAACGCAGAATTGAATCCGGGCTCATCCGTGCCATCCGTGGTCAAATTGTTTCCGGTTTTCATTTTTATGCGGTTCCGCTGCGCCAGATCCAATTCGCTCAGATCTTCCGCGCCGTGTTGAGCACGTTGACCTTGTTGAAGCGGGTGGTGGCGCTGCCGTGCGAGACGGCGCTGACCTGGCCCGGCTGGCCCTTGCCGTCGAAAAAGCTGCCGAAGTGCACGAAATCGCGCCGGTCGCAGATTGCGGCGCACGAGTTCCAAAACTCCTGCGTGTTCGATTGGTAGGCGACGTCGCGCAGCATTCCGGCGATTTCGCCGTTCTTGATCTCTTAGAAGAGCTGGCCGCCGAATTGAAAATTGTAGCGCTGCTGGTCGATGGAACAGGAGCCGCGCCCCATGATGTAGATGCCGCGTTCCACGCCCTTGATCAGCTCGGCAACGGTGAGGGGATTCTGGCCGGGCTGGAGCGACACGTTGGGCATGCGCTGGAACTGCACGTCGTCCCAGCCCTGCGCATAACTGCAGCCGTCGCCGGCGGTCTGCCCGACGATGTGCGCCTGGTCGCGCGTCTTCTGGTAGTCGACGAGAATGCCGTCCTTGATCAGCGGCCAGCGCTTGGCGGGTACGCCCTCATCGTCGTAGCCGACCGCGCCCAGCGTACCCGGCTCGGTGCGATCGGCGAAGAAATTCACGATCGGGCTGCCGTAGCGGAAGTTCTTCGCGCGCCACTTGTCGAGGGTCGCAAATGACGTGCCGGCGTAGTTCGCCTCATAACCGAGCACGCGGTCGAGCTCGGTCGCGTGACCCACGGACTCGTGAATCGTGAGGCCGAGATGGGTGGGATCCAGGACGAGATCGTACTGGCCGGCGGAGACCGGCTTCGCGGTGAGCTTGGCGCGGGCCTGCTCGGCGGCCAGGGCGGCGTCCTCGATCATGTCGTAGGCCTCGAAATAGCGCGGCGTGATGCCGGGGCGTTTGCCGGCGGGATCGGCGGAGAGATATTCATAGCCGCGGCCGCAGGGGGAACTGAGCGCGTCGCGCGTCTGGAAACGCCCGGTCTTCGCCTCGGTCGCGGTCACAGTGAAGGTCGGCCAAATCCGGTGGATGTCCTGGTCGACAGAGGAGCCGTCAGTGCTCGCGAAATATTTCTGCTCATTGACCTGGAAGAGCTGCGAGGCGATGAAGCTGGCACCGCCCTTCATCGCCGCGGCGTTGGCGGCGAGCAGATGTTCGACCTTTTCGCCGAGCGGCACCTCAAAGGCGTTGCGCGCGATGGGCGAACGCCACGCGACCTCACCGAGACCCGCCTGCGGCGCGAGCACGACCGGTTCGGTTTGCAGCGTGGCGTTGGCCTTGGCGATGGCGACTGCGTCGGCCGCCGCACGCGCCACCGCGTCCACCGAGAGTTGGTCGACCGCCATGAAACCCCAGGCGCCGTCGGCGATCACGCGGATGCCGGCCCCGTAGCTCTCCGTGCTCGTGACGCCCTGGACCTGGGCTTCCCGGGTGGAGATGGACTGGTTAAGATACCGGCCGATGCGGACGTCGACGTAGGTGGCGCCGCGCCCGGTGGCGGCGTTAAGCGCGGCGGCGGCGAGTTTCTTCCTGGTCGCCAGCGGGATGGGAGGGGCATCCGCCAGAATTTTCGCGGCGTGCGACCAGGCGGGCAGCAGCAAAGTGCCGGCGACGACACTGGCGCTACCGATGAAATCACGCCGCTTCATGCGCGGGACCGAAGGGCCTGCTCCCAAGGCGGGGGTGTGAGTGTGCGTGGGCACGGCGGATGCTGTGGCAGATTGCGGGATAGGTCGTCAACAGCGGTGTGGGGTTCACAGCGACGCGCGATCGCCTCGACGCCCGCGCCATCGATAGCGACGGACAGAAGATCGATCGCGTTCCGCTGCGGAAGCCTCCGGCGAGCATGCCGCACGACCAAACCATCTCACCACAGAGAGCACGGAGAACACAGAGGAGAAGACCAGGAAACCGAGGAGAAAATGGGAGAAGATGGGTTGCCGCTGACAGTGAACCCAAAGAACTGAGCCTTGTTTCGGTAAGCGGTTTTCTCTGTGTCCTCTGTGTGCTCTGTGGTGCAAATCTGGCTGCGCGCCGCGCGCCACTTCTTCCGGGCGTACTCTCGGGAAATAGCCGCACAACTATTCATGCGAATCGTGCGTGTCTGCGACGATTCTCCGATGGTCGTTGCTCCAGGCAATCAACCACTGATGCGCCAAAGGCGCACAAGCTACACACCTTGCCCGCCTGTGGCGGGATCCATCCCGGCTGCACCCTGCCTTTATCCGTGCCGATCCGTGACAACCGTGGTGAAGATTGACTGCCCTCCGGTGGTGGCGGGCCTGAGCCGCGGTGCGAATTTTCCAGGCAACTTTTTACGGTATTTCCCGCCGCCTCGCGGCAAACACAAGGAGTTGGTCGGCGCGGCCTGGTTGCAGCGCGGGGAGATCACCGGATGACCGGCGGACGCGAAATCCCCCAACCGGCAAACTCCTAATGCCCGAGCTTCCGGTATTTGATCCGGTGCGGCTGGTCCGCGTCCTTGCCCTTGCGGCGGTGCAAATCCTCGAGGTAGCTCGAAAAATTCCCGTTGAACCACACCACCATGCTGTCGCCTTCGAATGCCAGATTGTGCGTCGCCACGCGGTCGAGAAACCAGCGATCGTGCGACACCACGACGGCGCAGCCCG
>SXSC01000387.1 GCA_005792355.1 Opitutaceae bacterium | reverse complement strand
GTTCGGCGTCGGTCACGGGGACCTGTTGCGGCACGTTGAGCAAGACGTGGAAGTGATTCGAGAGGATCACGTAGGTCACGATCTGCACACCGCAGTAGTCTGCCACCTGCCAGATCTGGCGGCGAAGGATCTCCTTGGCCATGTCATCGAACAGCCACTCTCCGTTTACGGTACGAGTGACGCAGTGGTACGCCCCCTCGCTCTCTGCGGCCGAAATCTTGATGCGCGCTTGTCTCATGTGCCCCGAGCCTGGCCGCCAGCGCCGGCTTGAACAGCGTTGGGTATACCCGAATTCGGGTATAGTTGACCTGTCCCTTGAAACGTCGGGATTCTTGACCTGTCCCTTGTACGGCGCCCTTGCCGAGCGGGGCGCGGGCGCGCGATTCAGGAACTCTGGCCGAGTGTCTGCCGCACGGCCGACTTCATGGGCGGCGAATAAAGCGCTCCCTGGTGGAGCTGCCGCACACCTCCGTCGGAAAACGTGAGCGTGAAGCGATACACGCGCAGGCTGTTCGAGATGGTGGCCATCCAGCTGAGACGCGGGTCGCCCAGCTCAAGCGGCGGCGACTCCCCGCGCCAACGGCCCTTGTCCGCCGATTTCGCCGACGTGTCGTCAACCAACGTCACAGGCGTGGCGTCCGAGATGTCCTCGACGCGCACGCTGCGCAGCGGGCGGTTGCGGCTGTCCGTAAACTCAAAGACGTGGACGATTTTCTTCTCCGGATTCAGCGTGAAACTAGCCGCATTGATCTGTACGCCGTCGGCGTTCGTCAGCTCCGGTCCGCCCCGACCCAATGGCACGCGGATTTTTTCGCCGCCGGCGACGGTGGCCAGCATCACCACGTCCCCAGTCGCGCATCCCGCCACCGCGAGAAACAACAGTCCGGAAAAAACGAGTGGCCCGCCGCGTTCGATGATCGACCTGTCCCTTGTCCCGGCTTCAGGTTGGCTGGGCGCGACGCGTTTCAAGGTGCAAGTGGAATTGAGCGAGGTCATCGGTAAGAAGGGCACAGCGGCACTCAACCCGGGCAGGACGGTGGCGTCACGGGCAAAGCGTCGCAACGGTTCAACTATCGTGTCATCCCCGGCAGCGGTGGCTCGGCGCGGGCGGCGGCTTCGCGGAGCCGGTCTTTCTTGCTTTTCCGCTTTCCTTTTACACCGCCGGTGGAGGGCGGGGCGGGTACGTCGGCGCGCAGCGGTTCGAAGCCGGCGACCTGCTCGCGCGGCACGGCAAGACGGTTCCGTTTTTCGATGAGCCGGAAATGCGCGTCGGTTTCGGCGCTGATGAAACTTACCGCCACGCCACTTTCGCCGGCGCGACCGGTGCGGCCGATGCGGTGCTGATAATCCACGGGAGACCGCGGGAGATCGTAGTTCACGACGACGGGCAGCTGTGCGATGTCGAGGCCACGGGCGGCGACGTCCGTCGCAACGAGGACGCGCACGCGTGACGCCTTGAAATCGGCGAGCGCGGTGGAGCGGGCGCCCTGGCTGAGTTCACCATGGAATGCGCTGGCGGCGAGGCCGGCGCGGCGCAGTTTTTCGGCAACGTGTTCCGTCGCGTACTTGGTGGCGACGAAGACGAGCACGCGCGTCCAGGCATGAAACTCGATGAGGTTGCGCAGAAGCCGGGTGCGCTGCGGGGCATCGACCTCGATGGCGCGATGGACGATGGCGGGGGTGTCGGCGGGCGCGACGGGCATCTCGATGCGCGTCGGGTCGTGGAGGAGGCTTGCGGCGAGACTCCAGACGGCCGGGGGAAAGGTGGCGGAAAAAAACAGCGTCTGCCGGCGCGTGGGCAGCTGGTCGAGGACGCGCGCGAGCTCATCGGCAAAACCCAGGGCAAAGAGGCGGTCGGCCTCGTCGAGGACGAGCGTGGAAACCGCGGAAAGCGAGACGGCGTTTTGCGCGATCAGGTCGAGCAGGCGGCCCGGGGTGGCGACGAGGATGTCGGCTCCGCCGCCGAGGGCCATCATCTGGGGATTGATCGAGACGCCGCCATAAACGACGAGGGTCTTGAGCGCTGGCGCCGGCAGAAAACGACCGTAGTCGCGGAAGGCGTTGCCGATCTGGGCGGCGAGTTCCCGCGTCGGCACGAGGATGAGCGCGCGCACGAAGCGCCCGCGTTCGCGCGCGGTACCGGAGAGTCGTTGGAGCATCGGCAGGGCAAACGCGGCGGTCTTGCCCGTGCCGGTCTGCGCCGAGGCCCAGAGATCGCCACCGCGGAGCACTGCGGGGATGGCGGCGGCCTGGATGGGCGTGGCCTCGACGTAGCCGCGCTCAGCGATGGCCCGGAGGAGCGGCACGCAAAGGCCGAGTTTGGAAAACGACATGCCCCAGCGATGACGCGAGGGGAGCGGCGTGGGAAACCTTTATTCGGGGCTCAAGGTTGGGCGGGAGCAGCTCCGTTTTGCTTCCGCCCGCCGGTGGGCGACTTGGCGGCGACGCGGGCGAAGTTGGCGTGGGCGAGGCGCCGCGCGTCGATGAGGTTGTTGATCGGGTGCCCTTGGGAGAGCGGATTGGTGCGGCCGAGCCCGTGCTGCGTTCGACCGTTCAACTGTAGCATGCAGGCTTCGGCCCGCTCGGCGCGTTGCGGGTCAAGGTGCGAGCCTCGGTCGCGTGCGGAGGGCGGTGCGGAGCACGGCGAGCGCGGCCTTGCGCTCGGCGCCGGTGATCTCGAGGCGGGGCGGGCGGAC
Organism: Opitutaceae bacterium; assembly: GCA_005792355.1. Classification (GTDB taxonomy): domain Bacteria; phylum Verrucomicrobiota; class Verrucomicrobiia; order Opitutales; family Opitutaceae; genus ER46. The sequence continues at coordinate 2,622 of SXSC01000387.1, read as the reverse complement.
GGTGGCGCTGCCCGTGCCGGTTTCAGCCTGCACGAGTTTGATCAGCTGCACGAACTTCGGCACCGTATCGAGGCGCAGGAGAGGGAGGAACCACTGATAGAGTGAATCGGCGCGGGCCGTTTCACCGCGGGTGGCGGCGTGGAAGAGGGCAACCGTCTCAGCGGGAAAGGCGTTCACGAGGCCAGCCACCCAGCCCTGCGCACCCATGCGGATGCCCTCGACGATGGCGTCGTCCATGCCCACGAGCAGCGCGAGCCGCGAGCCGAGCGCCGCGCGCAACGCGATGATGCGCCGGGCGTCGCCACTCGACTCTTTCACGGCGGCGAGATTCGGGTGCTCGCCGGCGAGTTCGGCGATTTGCTCGGGCAGGAAGTCGGTTTGATAGGCAACCGGATTGTTGTAGAGCATGCACGACAGCCGCGTCGCCCGCATGACGGTCGCGACGTGAGCTTTCATCTCGCGCCAGTCGGTGCTGTAGACGTACGGGGGCAGCACCATCAGGCCCGAGGCACCGGCCCGGGCGGCGGCGCGGGCGAGTGCGACTCCTTGAGCGGTGCTGAGCGCCGCAATGCCGAGCACCACGGGGGCCCGGCCACGCAGCGCGCGGACGGCGGTGCGCACGAGGGAGATCTTCTCCTCGGAGGAGAGGGTGGCGGCCTCGCCGAGCGAGCCGGCGAGGACAAGCCCATGACAGCCGCTGTCGATCATCCAGCGGCAATGCCGCGCGAACGCCGGATGATCGATGGCGCCGTTGGCGCGCAGATTGGTGGTGAGAGCGGGGAGAATGCCGGACCAGTTCATGTGGTGGAGAGTTGAGAGGTGATCCCGGACGATTGGAAATCTTGAAATCCAAAATCTTGACTCTGCAATCCGCCGGAGGCGGACAAGTGGGGGAAATTCGGAAGAAGGTCGACCTGGATTTTCTCCGGGATTGAAATGCCCATCGCGTCTGCACGAAGACGACCACGCCCCGGAAGAATGGCCGCAAACAGGCACAAAAATTCATCCGTCCGGCTGGCGGGAACCGGAGGGCGGCGCTTACGCATAGCGATCAGGACTCAGCAGCGAGAGGTCGTGCGACGACTTTTCGCCGGAGATGAGCTCGGCGACGAGCTTGCCGGTGATGGGGCCGAGACTGAGGCCCATCATGGCGTGGCCGGTGGCGGCGGTGAGGTTGCGGTAGCGGCCGAAACGGCCGAGGTACGGCAGGCCGTCCGGCGAAACAGGGCGGAGGCCGCGCCACACCGGGACGTCGCGAAAATCCTCCGGGGTGAAATCGGGAAAATAGCGCGGCACCGCTTCGATGATGCCGTCGACCCGGTTGCGTTGGATCGATTCGTCGAGCCCGACGACTTCCATGGTGCCGCCGATGCGCAGGCTCGAGCCCATCGGCGTCACCGCGACGCGGGCCTCGGTGAAGATGGAGCAGAGCCGCGGCAACTGGCGCGGACGCGGCAGCGTCAGGCTGTAGCCCTTGCCGGCCTGCATCGGCAGACGGAGGCCGAGGGAGCGCACCATCGCGGGCGACCACGAGCCGCCGGCGAGCACGAATTCGTCGGCGGGAATCTCCCCCTGGGTCGTGCGGACGGCGGCGAGGCGGTTTCCCTCGTGGCGCCAGCCAGTGACCTCGGTATTCCAGAGAAATTTGATTCCGGAGTCGGCGAGCGAAGGGGTGAGTGCGGCGATGAAGAGGCTGGGAGAAAAATGGGCGTCGCGCGGAAAATACACGGCGCCGGCAATGGACATGCGCACAGTCGGGTCGAGTTCGGCGGCGCGCTGGGCCGAGAGGAGTTCGGCGGGCACGCCGAGTTCGCGGGCCCGGGCGGCGAACGCGGCCTCATGCTCGAAAGTGCGCGCTTCGCGACAGAGCATGAGCAGGCCGCGCTGGACGAGCAGGAAGTCGGCGCCCAGCGTGTCGGCGAATTCGACGTAGAGTTCGCGGCTGGCGAAATTCAGGTCGCGCAGCAGCGGAGCGGAACGGGTGACATGCCCGGGGTTGCAGGCGCGCATGAAACGCAGAGCCCAGCCGATGAGTTCGGAATTCAGGCGCGGACGGATGTAGAAAGGGCTCTTGGAGTTCAGCATCCACTTCAGGCCGAGCGCGACCATGCCGGGGGCGGCGAGCGGGATGAAGTGGCTCGGCGTGATCATGCCGGCGTTGCCGAAGGAGCAACCGTCGTGCTCCTCGGGCGCGCGATCGACGACCGTGACCTCGTGACCGCGGGCGCGAAGATAGTGCGCGCAACAGAGCCCGATGATGCCGGCGCCGCAGACGACGACGTGCTGGGCACGGGGGGCGTGATTCACGACTGGATGCCCCAGCAGAGGAGATCGTGCTCGTCGAGGAGCAGCGTGGCTTCGGCCATGACGTGCGCCGTGCCGGTGATGGTGGGGGCGATTACGCCCTTGGCGCGATCGAGCCAGCGGTAGCGGCCGGCGAAGACGCTGCCGATGATGCTCTCCTGCATCCACGTTTCGCCCTCGGCGAGTTTTCCATCGGCGGCGAGGCATGCGAGTTTCGCTGACGTGCCGGTGCCGCAGGGCGAGCGGTCGTAAGCCTTGCCGGGGCACAAGACGAAGTTGCGCGCGCCGGCGAAGAGTTCGATGTGATCGATGACGCCG
>SXSC01000386.1 GCA_005792355.1 Opitutaceae bacterium | reverse complement strand
GGCTTGAACAATAAAGTCCGAGTGGTGACCAGACGCTCATATGGTTTCCGAACCTATAGGGCAATGGAGGTGGCCCTATATCATAACCTTGGCCATTTGCCCGAACCGGAATGCGCCCATGAATTCTGCTGACCAAGCGCAGAAATATGGTCCCGCCAGGGCGACTCATCGCCAGGGTGAAGCACTCTCCTTTCAATTGCGTGGTTTTCTTCTCTGTGTTCTCTGGGCCTCTGTGGTTCAAGTGCGGTATTTAGCCCGGCTTCCGCAACCTGGCGCAGAAATCGGGTTTCTGCGGCTTGGAAAATCTTCCTACCAACAAAATTTTCCTACCCTGAATCCGGCGGCTCCGCCTATCTGCGTGGCGGCACCGCCTCCAGCAGGAGCGCGAGCGATCGCTTGAACGCCGCGGTCCCCGGTGTGCTGCCCTTGTAATGTCCGATCCGCACCACGACGAGATCGTGCGAGGGGATGATCATCGTCGCCTGGCCGCCGGCGCCGGCCATGAAGAAGACCTCTTTCGGCACGGGATAGGCTCCGTCGCCATTCAGCCAGAAGAACCCGCCGTAGATCGGCCGCTGGTCCGCCTCCCAGGCCGGCGCCAGCGTGCTCACGAATTTCACAAAACCCTCCGGCAGGATGCGCGCTCCGTTCCACACACCGTCCTGCAAATACAGATTGCCCAGCCGCGCCCAGTCCCGGCCCGACGCGAACTCATAACCTTGCGTCAGGAAATTTCCGAATGGATCCGTCTCCAGCACCATCGTCCGGACGCCGATCTGATCGAAGAGCGCCCGCTGCGGGAAGGACAGGTACTCCTGCCGGCGTTTTTCCACGCCGAGCCGCACCAGATAGTTGATGAGCACGGGATCGGTGTTGCGATAACGCCCGACCGTGTTGGGCGGCCACTGCGGCGGCCGCGTCGCGGCATAGTGAAATGAATCCACCCCGCCCGTGTAGAGGTAAAGATGGTCGGGATACGGACCGGTCGGGTCGTATCCAGGATCCTGTGGCGCACGGATTCTGATTCCGCTGGACATGCGCATGATGTCCGCGATGCGAATCCTGGCGCGCGCGTCGCCGGGGCCCTGCCATTCGGGAATCGGCGCCGGCTGCCACAAATCGTAAACCCCTGCCGGATGAGGATGCCCATCAGCGTGGCCGTGACGCTCTTGCCCATCGACCAGCTCTCCAGCGGAGTGCGCGCCGTGATGCCATCGCCATAGCGCTCGCCGATCAGCCGCCCTTGCCATGTCACGACGTAGGCGGCCGTCAGTCCGGTCGCCGGCTCAAAGGCCGCGGCGATCGCCTGTTTTAGTTTTTCCGCGTTGATGGCCGCCGGCAGCGGAGTGTCGGGCAAAACGTCTCCCATCGGCCACGGTTGGCGGGCCGGATCTGGCAGCGTGCTTTTGATCGTGACGGGAGTGAACGCGACCTTGTCGGTGCCACGCGGGAGCGTCACGCACCCCTGTGAGCCCAGATGGACGGCGGTGCGTCTGACGCCGTTGGGCAGCGTCACGTGCACGGCGCGGTTGGCGCGATCGATCACGGGTTTCCCGAGCTTGGCGCGTTCGGAATAGGGGGCGGTGAAGTAGCCGACGTTTTCCGCCGCGAAATCCGGGTCGAGCCCGGTGATGAACACGGCCGAGCAGATGACCTTCGCCAGCCCGGCGGCGTGATGCTCGAGCGGATCGCCCGGCGGCGGCACGTAAGGCGTGTTGAGTTCGAGGGCTTTCGCCCGCTCGATCGGCGCGGTGCGTGGCGCCGCGGTTTGAGCGCAGGCGCCGGAGAAGATCGACGCTCCGGCCAGGAGGATAATCGGGAGGCGTTGGTTGATCATAATGTGGGGTGCGAAGACACAGTCCGCCGGCCGGCCCGTCGTCAACGAGCGAGATCGACACGCTCCGGCGGAACGCCCCAGTATCCGGGCACAATGACTGGACTCCCGCGAACCTTCGGCACCATCGTGGCGGAAGAGCCCTACGATGACATGGGGCGGGAATTCCAAATCGAGTTTGGCGCGTGGATCGACGCCACCTCGGCGAAAAAGGACGCCGCTACGCCGGCCCACTTCCAGGTGCTGGCGTTTCAGATCTTCCAGCGCCGCCTCGCTCTCGCCCAGAAGTACCGCACCTTTTTTGCCACCCAGGTTGTCGCCGGTGCGCGCGAACTCTGGCGCGAGCGCTTTACCGGCGCCACCGACGGCCATTGCTACAGTTTCGCCATTCGGGAACTGCCGCGCACGAAGCGTTTTTTTCAGTGGTGCCTCGCCACCCGGACACCTGCGAACCAGACCCGCGTCTGGGATCCGGCGATCAAGCCGTACCCGTTTCTGCCGCTGGGCCCGCACGAGTTTTTTCCCGTGATGCCGACCTGGGCGCACCAGCATTTTCCGCGGTTCCGCGCCCGGCCCGAGGGGGCATTCTACGTTCGCCGCATCCAGCTGTGCACCGACGTCCATTTGATCGAGCACTTCGACCATCGCTGGGTCCCGAACCTCCGCCAGGAGGCGGCGGAATACTGGTTTCGGGCGAACGATCCGAAGTGGCCGTTGGCGCAGCGCGCCCGCGATCTCGGCGCCTTCGAATGGCTCTGGTTCTGGACCAATCCGTTCGGCCGCGCCGGCGCGCTCACGGGGGATTCCCTGTCGCTCCTGGCGCAAAAACAGATGGTGATCGACGGGTTTCCGGTGCACCTCCGCCCGGGCTATTACCATCAGGACTGCGAGGCGTTTCTCCTCGGTTTCGAAGCGTACGTCGGCAAGAGAGCCCGCGACCTGTTGCACGGCTTCGTGCCGGAGTTTCCGATGTGATCAGAGCCCGGCGGGAATCACGCGGCCCTTCTCCACCCGCCCGGGGCCTTGGGGGCGAGGCCGGGTGTGGCCTCGCGAGGGCGGCTCCGCCGCGACCCAGCGCGGCATTGCCCACGCGGTCGCACCGTGACACGGTGGATTCATGACCGGGAGAACACACAAACTTGTCGGGCAGATCGTCGACCTCCACGCGCGCCGCGTGTTCGCGGGCCGCGTCGAGTGGCGCGCCGGCCGGATCACGCGAATCGTGAGCGACCCGGCCGGGAAGGGCGGACCACTGATCCTGCCGGGCTTCGTCGATGCGCATATCCACATCGAGAGCTCGCTCCTGCCGCCGGCCGAGTTTGCGCGGCTGGCGGTCCTCCACGGCACGGTTGCCACGGTCTCCGATCCGCACGAGATCGCGAACGTGCTCGGGGTGTCCGGGGTGAACTACATGATTCGCGACGGCCGGCGCACGCCGCTGCAGTTCAACTTTGGCGCCCCGTCCTGCGTGCCCGCGACCGCCTTCGAAACCGCGGGCGCGCGGCTCGACGCGCCGACCGTCGCCCGGCTGCTCGCCCGCCCGGAGATTCGCTACCTCAGCGAGGTGATGAATTTTCCCGGCGTGCTCGCGCGCGATCCCTCGCTGCGGGCGATGATCGCGGCGGCCCGGGCGAACGGCAAGCCGGTCGACGGCCACGCCCCGGGGCTGCGCGGAGCACAGGCCGCGCACTACGCGGCCGCCGGGATTACGACCGACCACGAGTGTTTCACCCTCGCTGAGGCCCAGGACAAACTGGCGGCGGGCATGAAAATCCTGATCCGCGAAGGCTCGGCCGCGCGAAACTTCGCCGCCCTCGCGCCGTTGCTGAAATCGCATCCCGACCGTGTCATGTTCTGCTGCGACGACCTGCATCCGGATCTCTTGCTGGGCGGCCATATCGACCGCCACATCCGGCGCGCGCTGGCGACCGGGGCGGATCGCTTCGACATCTTGCGCGTCGCGTCGGTGAATCCAGTCGAGCATTACGGGCTTAGCGTCGGACTGCTGCGCGAAGGCGACCCGGCCGATTTTGTGCTCGTCGACCACTGGCGGAGTTTCCGCGTGCAGCGGACTTATCTGTGCGGAGACCTGGTCGCGGCGAATGGCCGCAGCCGGCTGCCGCGGCTGCGTTCAGCTTCGCCCAACCAATTCAAGGCGACCGCGAGGAAGGCGGCGGAGTTTGCGGTCACCCTCCCGGGCCCGGCGGCGCTGCGCCCCGCCGCCGCGCCGCCGCGACTGAGTGTCATCGAGGCGATCGGCGGCCAGCTCATCACCCGGCATCTGCGCGAAGCGGCGGCCATCGCCGGTGGCTGCGTCGTGGCGGATCCCGCCCGCGACCTGCTGAAAATTGCCGTCGTGAACCGCTACGCCCGGCGCGCGCCGATCGCGGTGGGCTTCATCCGCGGTTTTGGTCTCAAGGCCGGGGCGATCGCGTCGTCCGTCGCGCATGATTCGCACAACATCGTCGCGGTGGGCGTGGATGATGTGGCGCTGGCTGCGGCGGTGAATCTCGTGATCGCGCATCGCGGCGGGCTCAGTGTCGTGGGCCGGGGCCGGCGGGCGGTGCTGCCGCTGCCGATTGCCGGTTTGATGTCGAAGCTCGATGGCCGGACGGTCGCGCGGCGCTACTCGGAGATCGACCGCCAGGCGAAGCGACTCGGCTCGAAGCTCGACGCACCCTTCATGACCTTGTCGTTCATGGCCCTGCTCGTCATCCCCGACCTGAAGCTGAGCGATCGCGGTTTGTTCTCCGCCGCGCAATGGGGTTTGGTGCCATTGGCGGAGCCGTAGTGCCGGTCTCACGCGGTGCGCAGCTCGCGGTTGGCGCCGCGCGTTCTCCTCCCTGGCGGGCAAGGCAAACATGTAACGTATTACGTTACATGTTTACAATTCGGCGGGGGGACGGATGGGGGCGGTCCCGTCCAATGCCTCGGCAGGGTCGATTCAGTCGGAGTGCATGCTCTCTCCGAAAATGAAAACACTGGAAGGTGGAACCCGATGTCCTCATCGGGTTTTGGAAGGTACGCTCTCAGTTCAGCCCGTGGGGGACAACGGGCTCCGCCTCGGAGTGAGTCGTCTGGCTCAGCGTCGCCCGGCGGTCAGTTCCCGGCTCAATCCCTGAATCGCGGCGTGCAGGGCCGGCGCGGTGTCCGGGCCGAGCGAGTTCGTTTCGCCGTAGACGCTTTTGGGGGATCCGTAGAGATAGGGTGGCGCCCGATCCCATTCGCTCCGGGGAATGATGTATCCGATTTCGTCATTCGCGAGGCCGAAGACAAACTTCACCCGGCCCGGCAGGATCGCCCGGATCGGCGGCACTTCGACCGGCTCGACGCCGAAATCGCCGCCCGGGGCGCGCTCGACCCCGCCGTTCACGATTTCCGGATAAATCTCACCCGGCACGCAGGCGATACTGGCGTCGCCGAAACGCAGCACGGCGACCTCGCTGCGCATGTGCATCCAGCGGGAATGGCCGCGGTCGAGCAGGCCCAGCACCGGCGCCAGGAGAAAGAGGGCGTTGTCCAGCGGCAGCTCGATGGTGCGCGCCTGCACGGCCAGCGGAGCGTGCGTCGTGCCGGCCGGCGCGGGCTCACGCAGGCGCGGCAGAATCCGGGCGGCCAGCTGCCGGCCCACGGCGCGGCTCTTGTCGTGACTGGGTTCCTTGAAGTCGCGTCCGAGAAACGGGTCGTGCACCGTTACACTCGGATGCGTGGTCATCAGGCCGCCCACCGCGCCATTGACGTAGCAGTGAATCCCCCCGAGGCCGGGCGCGAGCACCTGGCCGTCGTGCTTGACGCCGTGTTCAAGCGCCTCCCGCAAGGCCCCGCAAAAGTCCGCGGTGATCTCGGTGTTTTTCGACCACGGCGTCTCCGGGTGGTTGCCCCAGGTCACCAGAGTGCCGATGGTCGCGGAGTTGTCGGGCTTGGTGAAATGCATCACGCGCACGTCCGGATCGAAGACGATCGGTTTGCGCGTGTCGGCGACGAGGCCGGCGGGCGGCACCACGATTTCGTGGAACGCCACCCTCGCTGGCGCGAGGGCGGCCACCGCGGCGGTCAGCGCCTTGGCCGCGGCGGCGATCACCAGCTCGCGATAGTCCGCGTCGACGCCGGTCTGCAGGAAATTCGGCCCCCACAAACCCATCAGGTCCGGGGTCGAGTGGTTGTGCGTCGCACACACGATGGTGTAGTCCAGTTTGAGTTCCGATCCGAGGCGGCCCCGCACGGCGATGACGTCGTCGTGGAAGAAACCGATCGCGTCGAGCGCCACCACGCCGACGCGGGTGTAGCCGTCATCGACCACGCACGCCACCGCCCAGAGGTCGTCATGGATCGCGGTGGCCCTCCGGTGCTGGCTGAAGCCGGCGAGCCACACGGGGCGCGCGGAATCGCCGAGGGTGGGATTGATCTTCTCGCGCGCGAAACCGGCGCGGAGCGGGCGCGGGCTGGTTCGCGATGGCTGATCGTCGATGGCGATCCGCAGTTGGTAGCCGGGATGGCGATCGCGGAATGCGTACCACGAACGCAGCACCGCCGCGGCGAGCAGCAGCCCGAAGGCGAGGCCCAGCCACTGGAGGGCGCGGTGCCAGAACGGGCGGCGGATCAGGGGTGCGTTCATGGGGGTGCCGGTGAGGGCATGCCGAGTGGAACGGCGGGCGTGCGCCGCGACAAGCTCGTTGCGTGCCGCCCGGCCGCGCGCGAAGCGGAGATCTCGGGTTGCGTCGCGTGGCGGGATCATTGAAATCGTTCTACGCCCATCGCATGACCGACCAACCACGAGATGACCGGAGACCGAATCCACCGCGACAAAACCCTGATCCCCGCCGCCCGGGTGATCAGCGCGGGCCGCGCCAGGGCGGCGATCAACGTGGTCCGCGGTCAGGTGGCGATCCACGTGGTCCGCGGTCAGGTGGCGATCCACGCGGCCAGCGCCAAGGCGGTGATTTCCGCGGGCCGCGCCAGGGCGGGGATCAACGTGACCCGCGCCAGGGCGGCGATTCCCGCGGTCCGCGCCAAGGTGGCGGCGATCCCCGCGGCCAACGCCAGGGCGGCGGCGATTCCCGCGGCCAGCGAGATCCGCGCGATTATAGTGGCGGAGGGCGGCCCGGTTTCACGACTGCGGCCCCGCGGCCGGTTCCGGTGCCCGCCGCCGTCGTCGAATCCGGCGTGCCGCACGGCGCGCGCGAAGGCGGCTGGCTGCCCGACTGCGTTTACACCGGCGAAAAATTCGAGTTGGGCGTCGCGTTCTTTGCCGACGCCCTGGGGCGCATCACGCGCTTCTCGCGCGAACCGGCGGACCTGACCTCAGCGCGGCGGCTCGCGGGGCAGGCCGTGCTGCCGGGGCTGGTGAATACGCACTCCCATTCGTTTCAGCGCGTGCTCCGGGGGCGGACCGAGCAACGCGGTCGCGGGGAGCCCGGGGCCGGGCGCGAGGCGCAGGCGGCCGTCGAGCACCGCGTCGTGGCGCGGCTGTCGGGGGAAGAGGTGTTCGACGTGGCGCGGATGGCGTTCCTGGAGATGCTGCTCGCAGGTGTCACGTGCGTCGGCGAGTTCCATTATCTGCATCACCAGCCCGATGGTACGCCGTGGCCCGACGCGAATTTTCTCAGCCGCGAAATCATCCGCGCGGCGCACGACGTCGGCATCCGGATCGCGCTGCTCAAAGTGGCGCAGTTGCGGGCGGGCTTTCGCGCTGAAGCCGGTTCGGCGCCGGCCCGCAGCCGGACGGCGGGGGCGGAGCAGTTTGTCCGCGAGCTCGAGGCCCTGCGCCTCGTCGTGGAAAAAGAATTTCCGGCCGACGAGGCCTGGCTGGGGGCGGCGCCCGATTCGCTGGCCGCGGTGCCGCTTGAGGCCTTCAAAGCCATCGCGACCTATGCGCGGGCCCAGCGGATGCGGCTGCACACGCACGGCGCAACCACGGCGGACGAAAGCGCCGCCTGTCTCGCGGAGTTTGGGCGCACGCCGATCGCGCTGCTCGCCGAGCATGGGCTGGTCGACAAGCGCTTCACGGTCGTCGACGCGATCCACGTGACGGACGACGAGGTGAAGTTGCTCGGGGCCGCGCGCGCCGCAGTCTGTGTGTGTCCGCTGAGCGAGTTGAGTGCCGGGCTGGCCGTCGCGCCGGCGGAGAAACTCCTCGCCGCCGGGGCCGGCCTCGCGCTGGGGAGCGACACCAACACGCAGATCGATCTGCTCGCGGAGGCGCGGCTCTTGGAATACCGGCTGCGTGCGCCCGGCCGGACGCGCGCCGCGATCGCCCCGGATGCTGCGACCGCGGTGTTTCACGCGGCGACAGTGACGGGGGCGCGCAGCCTGGGATCCACGGGCGGCGCGCTGGAGGTGGGCCGGCCGGCGGATTTTTTCACCGTGAATCTCGCCGATCCGTCGATTGCGGGCGCGGATGCCGGCTCCCTGCTGGCGAACATCGTTTTTGCGCTCGAGCGGCGCGCGATTCGCGACGTCTGGGTGGGTGCCCGCCAGCGGCTCGCCAACGGCCGCCACGTCAGCCACGGCCCGATCGTCGGCCGGTTCGTCGACTTGCAGAAGCGGTTGTGGGAGGCGTAGCCGGCGGCGGTTTTCCGCGGCAGGGGTCGCGGGCGTGCGACTTCTTCCCTTGTGCGGACCGACGAACTTTTCGCGAAGACCCGCCCCCGTTGCCTGCGCCGGCAATCGCGTCGCCGGCCCGTGCTCCCGGTCGAGGGGCCGGAAGACCGCCAGATTGGCGGCGGTCGAACGTCCGCGAAGACGTCTGCACTCCGGCTGGCTGTTACGTGATATTGCCTCGCCTGGGGCCGATCCGTGTGCCCAATTTCCCTCCACGCCGGCCCACGTCTTTCCCGTGTCGTCGTCGCTCACCCAAATGCATTCCCCGTCATCGTTCTCCCGCGGCCAGTTCCTCATCGCACTCGTCGCACCGGCCTTGGTCCTCGCCGCTCCCGCCCGGGCCGCGACCCCGGCGTTCACCGCCGAAAAAACACCGGCGGGCGTGACCATCAAGCACGCTGGCGCGCCGTTCGCCGAATATGTGATCGGCGAAGCCAACAAGCCGTACGTTTTTCCGGTCCATGGTCCGACCGGGAAACCGATGACGAGGGTTTACCCGATGCGGACAATCGAGGGTGAGCAACATGACCACTACCACCACCGTGGGATCTGGTTTGGGCACGAGAACATCAACGGCACCAACTCCTGGTTGGAGCGCGGCTCCGCGACCGGTGGCGCGCCGGACGACCAGCTCACCGCGAAGCAAAAGACGGCTCTGGCGAAAACCGCGGGCCACCTCGGCGCGATCAAACATCGGGCGTTTCGGGAAATCTCGGCCGATGCCAACCGCGCCGTGATCGTCACCGAGAACGATTACCTCGATGCCCAGGGCAAGAAATACCTCACCGAGGTGCGCCGGCTGACGTTCCGTGTCGAGGGCGGCGCGCGCCTGATCGACTGGGACCAGGAGTTCACCGCCTCCGAGGGCGACGCCACGTTTGGCGACGCCAAGGATGCCGGCGTAAACATCCGGGTGCCGACCTCGATGGCGGTCGACCGCAAGCAAGGCGGCCGGCTGGTCACCAGCACGGGATTCACGGATGCGGCCGCCTGGGGCAAGCGCGCGACCTGGGCCGACTACTCCGGCCCCGTCGGGGGCGAAACGCTCGGCGTGGCGCTCTTCAATCATCCCTCGAGTTTTCGCCACCCGACGAGCTGGCATGCGCGCACCTACGGGCTGCTCACGGCGAATTGCTTCGGCACGCTGGATAAAAACGACCCGAACGGACCCCACACGTTGAAAAAGGGTGAGCGGCTCGTTTTGCGCCACCGTTTTTTCTTTCATCAGGGCGACGAGAAGACCGGCGGCGTGGCGGCCGCCTATGAGCGCTACGCGAAGGAAAAGAAATAGACCCGGCGGTCCGGCCGGCCGGGTGGCTGGGCAGCCGTCGGCCACGGCTCCGGGGCAAGTGCCGCTCCAGATCCTGAGCCGTCAGTATTTCTGGCCGATTTTCCTATACACCATGCTCATCAGCCAGGCTGGGCCGATCAGGAGGAAGACGACGTCCTTGAAGAAGGAGGGTTTCTTGCCCTCGATCTTGTGGCCGATAAACTGGCCGATCCACGCGAGCACAAACGCGATCGCGCTGATCCGCCACACCGGCCACGGGACGGAGAGCTCGAGGAGCACGATCGCCGCGTAGCAGACGGACATGAAGAAAAACAGTCCGGCGCTGAGAGCCGGCGACAGTCGTACGTAAAAAACCATGACGACGGCCATCGCGACCAGCACCCAGTTGAACCAGGGCACCTGATCCTGCCACGCTTCCGGCACCGGGATCGACCAGATGAAGCCGAGCATGCACCCGAAGATCACCGGCACGCAGATCCAGTGAATCAGCTCGTTGGCGTGATGTTGGTGGCTCTCGCCGTATTCGGCGAACCACTGGTCGGCGGATTTCTTGGCGGACATGGGGCGGGGAAGGTGGGGTAAATGAATCGGACCCGGGGCGGTCCGGTCAACGCCGGTCTGGAAAAGTTCCTTGCCTGAAATCACCGGCTCGGCGCGAAATAGGCGTTTTCACCGCTGTCCGCCGAACCATCATCGTCCGCTTCGTCATGCAATCTGGCCTGAACCTCCGCCCCGCCGCGGCCCTCGACTTCGTCTCGCTCGGAGCACTCGTGCACCGACTCGATCCCGGCGTCATCCCCTTCCGCAAGGCGTCCGCCTTTCAGGTTCACGTCAGCGGGGGCGAGTTCAACGTCGCGGCCAATCTCTCCGATTGCTTCCGCCTCAAGACCGGCCTCGCGTCGGCGATGGTCGACTACCCCCTGGGCGATCTGATCGCCGAGCGGGTGCGCGCGATGGGCGTCACGCCGTTCTACAAATACTTCCAGCACGACGGTGTGCACGGCCCGAACATGGCCACGGTTTACAGTGATCGCGGCCAGGGCGTGCGCGCTCCGGTGGTGTTCTACAACCGCTGCAACGAGGCGGCGGCGCAGCTCAAGCCGGGCGATTTCAACTGGCGGGAAATCTTCGCCGGCGGCGTGCGCTGGTTTCACAGCGGGGGGATTTTCGCCGCGCTCTCGTCGACGACCGCCGAGACGATCATCGAGGCGATGCAGGCGGCCAAGGCGGCGGGGGCCGTCACTTCCTTCGATCTCAATTATCGGGCGAAGCTCTGGAACATCGCGGGCGGACCCGAGCGGGCCGTTGCCGTGCTCGACCGCATCATCAAGCACGTCGACGTGCTCGTCGGCAACGAGGAGGACCTGCAACTCGGCCTCGGCATTCCCGGGCCGGACGTGACCGCCCGCTCCAAGTTGGATCCGAGCGCATTTTTCAGCATGATGGGCAACGTCACGCGGAAGCATCCGAACGTCAAAATCGTCGCGACGACGCTCCGCGAAGTGCACTCGACCAACCGCCACTCGTGGGGAGCGGTCGCGTGGATCGACGGTGCGACGTACATCTCGCCCACCTGTGAGCTCGACGTGATCGACCGGGTCGGTGGCGGCGACGGCTATGCGTCCGGTTTTTTCCACGGTCTGTTGACTGGCGAATCACCGCAGGACGCGGTCAATCTCGGCTGGGCGCACGGGGCGTTGCTCACGACGTTTCCGGGCGACACCACCATGGCGACCATGGAGCAAGTGCGGGCGTTTGCCCGGGGCGGCTCCGCCCGGATTCAGCGGTAGCCCCGGCTCACCCGCCCGAAATAGATTCCCGTCGCCAGCGCGCCGAGGAGCCAGGTCGGGAAATTCACCCAGAGCTGATGAAAAGGCACCGGGTAGTGCCGGCACACCCAGATGACGAACACGTGTTTGGCGGCGATCAGGATCCAGCAGACAAGAATCAAACGCTCGACCCGCGGGGCGCGCGGCATGCGATGGTGCACGTGCACGTCCTCGATGAAAGCCTGCTGCGCCACCTCCGGTTCGGGCGGACGACCGGAAATGAGTTGAACGAGATTGGCGAACATGGGCGGGGGTGACGGCAAAGGGCGCACTTCGCGGCCAAAAGCAACTGCGGGAGTGGGAGGTGAACCGCGGTGGGTGCGGCTTTCGGATCGGACCGTTGGAGTGAAGCTGATGTTTGGTGCCGATCGAACCGGCAAGACCGAGGCCCTGCGAAAGCCCTTCGGATCTGCCCATTGAGATGGCGCCGTTGGCGGGCGCGAAAAGGGAGTCGTCTTCGATCGCAAAACGATCTTTTGCTACGGTGCACACCATGCCATCAACGCCCATGCAGTTAAACCTCGCCGGACAGAGTGTGGCCGTCTTTGGCTCGTCGAACGGCATCGGACGCGCTATCGCGGAGGGATTTGTGGCCGAAGGATGCCGCGTGCGGGGCTTCGACCGGGTGGAACAAACCGGTCTTGATACGACCGCGGGGGACGTGACGTCCTACGCTCAGGTGAAGGCGTTTGCGGCCACGTTTGCGGCGATCGACCACGTCGTGTTTTCAGTGGGCGTGGGCTCGGGGAAATTTGGTTTTCCGTTTTGGAATCTGGAGCCCGGCGACTGGGCGCGGGTGCTGGAGATCAATCTCATTGGGGCGGTGAACGCGGCCCAGGCGTTCGCGCCCGGGTTGATGGCGCGGGGGCGCGGCTCGATCCTCCTGCTCGCTTCCGTGGCGGGCCAGATGGGCTCGCAAACGGATCCGCCGTACAGCGCGGCCAAGGCGGGGTTGATCAACTTCATGCAATGCGCCGCCAAGGACTTCGCGCCGCATGGCGTTCGCGTGAACGCGTTGTCGCCCGGCATGGTGCAGACCGGCCTGAACGAAGCCGTGTGGGCGGCGGGCCAGACCAAACTGCCGGAAGCGCAGCGGCGGAGTTATGCGGAGTGGGCCGAGGAGAAGATTCGCAAGGTGTCACCGCTCGGTCGCTGGCAGACGCCGCCGGAGTTCGCGGCGATGGCAGTCTTTCTCGCCTCCGATCACGCCAAGAACATCACCGGCCAGACGCTCAACATCGACGGTGGCCAGATCATGCACTCATGAAAATCATCATCACCGGCGGCGGCGGCTTCCTCGGCTCGCAGCTCGCGCGAAAACTTCTCCAGCGGGGGGAACTCACCGGTCCGTCGGGCGCGCCCGAGCGAATCGAGCAAGTCGTGCTGCTCGATGCCTTTTTTCACCGGCCGGCGGAGGAGGCGCGCGTGCGCCAGATCACAGGCGACATCAGCGACCGGGCGACCGTCTTCGCCGCCATCGGCCGTGACGCCGCCACCGCGATATTTCATCTCGCCTCGATGGTCAGCGGCGAATGCGAGGAGCGTTTCGACGACGCGCTGCGCGTGAATCTCGATGGCGGGCGCAACGTCTTCGAGGCCGCGCGGGCGGCGGCGGGCCGGCCGCGCGTCGTCTTCGCGAGCAGCATCGCCGGCTACGGTGGCGAGGCGATGGAGGATCCGAACACGGATCGCACCAAGCTGACGCCGCGGACGACGTATGGGATGACGAAGGTGATCTGCGAACTGCTGGTGAACGATTACTCCCGCAAGGGCTACTTCGACGGAAGATCCGCGCGCCTGCCCACGGTGATCATTCGCCCCGGCAAACCGAATGCCGCCGCCTCGAGCTGGGCCAGCGGCATGTTTCGCGAGCCGCTCAGCGGCGAGACCTGCGCGCTGCCCGTGCGCCGCACGCAAAGCCACCCGATGACGAGCTATCGCACCGTGATCGATTCGCTGATCGCGTTGCACGAAATTCCGGAGAACCGGCTCGGCGACGATCGCGGATATGTGCTGCCCGCGCATCGGGTGACACCCGACCTAGCGGATGCGGTGCTCCGCCAGGTGGCCGCCGAACGTGGCCTCACGCTCGGCCCGATCGTCGATGCGTTCGATGCGCGAATCCAGGGCATCGTGAGCAACTGGCCGGTGAGCGTCGATGGCGCCCGCGCGATTGCCCTCGGGCTGCCACCACCGCCGGAGCTCAAGGTCATCGTCGAGCAGTACCTTGAAGACTTCGGCCCGGCTGCGCGCTGACGGCGAGCGGCCAAAGAGTGGCTTCGGCCGCCGCCCTACGTGGGCGGCAGCAGGCTGTAGATGTAGTGATCGACCGAATGGTCGTAGAGCCATTCCGCGTTGCGCAGGGTGCTGATCTGCTTGAAGCCGAGTCGCGCGGCGAGCGCCTGACCGCGCAGATTGCCCGTGGCGACCCCGATGACAAGGCGACTCACCTGTAACTGCTGGAAAGCGTGGGCGAAGAATGCCTGGCAGCACTGGGTCATGATGCCCTGGCCCTGCGCCGCCGGCACGAGCCAGTAGCCGGGAAAACCGATGCGATTCGCCCAGTCGATCCGGTTGTGACGAATCAGGCCGACAAACTTCCCGGCCGACCAGATGCCGGCGGCGAACGCGCGCGTCTCCGCCCGTTCGCGCAGCATTTTCGCGATGAATTTCTCGGTGTGCGCGAGCTTCTTCGTGGCATCGACCCAGGGCAGCCATTCGCGCAGTTGCGTGCGATTCGCCTCGATGGCGGCGAACATCGCAGGGGCGTCGGCGGGCTGGAGGAGCCGCAACTCGAGGGCGGGATTGATTTGGTGGCGGAGCATCAGGTGGTCACCGAGGGGCGGACGGGGCCGATTCCCCCTCCACGTTTTTTGCAAATCCGGTGATGCGGTTGTCGCGCAGCGTGATGCCGGCGGTCTCGGGGCCGAGGCGGATCGCGGTGCGCCGGGCGGGGCTGCGGGTCTCGGTGATTTCGTTGCCGACGAACACGATTGCCTCCGTGCCGCCTTGCACATCCACGGCGAAGCCATCGTCGGCGCCGTTGTTCACGAGGCGGTTGTGCTCGATGCGATTGCGGTTGCCCGTGAAATCTCGACTGCGCTCCGGCCGGAACAGCACGCCGACCTTCGTGCTGCCGGTGACGTCGTTGTCGCGCACCGTATTGTCCGTGTCGTGGTGGCCGATGGAGATGCCAATGTCGTTGCCCTCGACGTGGTTTTTCTCCGCGACGCCGTGTCGCACGCCCCAGCAAAAGAAAAGGCCGATGCGGTTTCCGACCAGGCGGTTGTTGCGCATGACGGTGCGCTGCGAACCGGAGCCGGGATGCAGGCCGTACCCCGCGTGGCCTTCGCCCGCGCAATCCTCCACGAGCACGTCGTGGCATACCTGCCAGCTCAGGCCGTCACCGTTGAAATTGCGGGCCGTGAGGCCGCGCATCGTCACGCGGTTGCACTCCAGCAGAAAGACGCAACCGGCGTGGTTGCCGTCGAGGTTCCCGTTGTGCGCGCGATTTCCATCGAGCACGAGGTCTTCGATGACGAGGTCGGAGAGTCTTTCTCCGGAGAGAATCGGAAACAGGGTCGAGACCGTGGTGTCGCCGTGCCGCCAGAAATTCTTCCGCAGCCCCTGGTCGAGCTTGAAGCGATTTCCGGACCGCGCGACGAGCGTGCGTTTCACGGTCTCCGGTTTGCCACTGCCTCCGTCCTTGGTGCGGAGGCAGACGCCATCGCCGATGGCAAAACCGGTTGCGTCGGTGAGCGTGATTTCCTGGTCGAACCAGTCGCTGTCCTCCGCGAGCGTCGTAGTGACGGACGGTTCCTTGACGAGAACCGTCGCAGATCCGCTGCCGAGGATGCGCACCTTGGACTGGAGGTAAACAGCGTTCCGCAGCCGGTAGGTGCCGGGCAGGATTTTCACCGTGCCGCCGCCGAATCGCGCGACGTAGTCCACCGCCGCCTGGATCGCCTTCTCGCCCGTGCCGACGATGTCCGCGGCGGCCGGCCCGACGGTGAGAGTGAGGCGCTGGTCCCAGGCCGGCTCGACGACTGAATCGCCCAGCGTGGCGCGAGGAGATTTCGGCGCGTCTGCCGCGGTGGCTGAATACGCGATGGCGGCCAGGAGCATGGGAAGAGAAAGCGTCTTCGATTTCATTTTCGATTGGGGTGGAGAGATACGAGCACTTTCCGGCGCGGATTACCATCCAGCTTCACGCCACTGGTCGACCGGGGCGCCTCTCCCGGCTGGCGGTGGCGCGATCGCTTCCGACAACCCCATTTTCGGAGGGCTGCGTCCGGACCCCTGAGCCTGTCGAACGGGCTTCGTCGCAGCCGAGCCTGGACCCAAACGCAACGGCGTCGACAAAGCCAAGTCGACAGGCTCAGGGTCCCGGACGGCGCCCTCCGAACAGCTGGCCAATCACCGTCAGTGGACACTGGCACCGATCTTGTTCCTCATCCCATGCGCGGTATTGATTGTCCCCGCGCCCTTCGACACGCTTCGGATCCTCCGTCCATGCCTACTTCTGCACGAATCCTCTCCTCCACCGCGCTGACCGTGCTTCTGACCGCCGGCGCTTTCGCCGCCGCTCCCATGCACAAGGTCATGCTCCTCACCGGCCAGTCGAACAAGTATCACGATTGGACCAAGTGCGCGCCGATGGTGAAAGCCCACCTCGACCAAACCGGCCTCTTCGCCGTCGACGTCGTGACCACGCCCGCCATGGGCGCCGACATGTCCGGCTTCCATCCGAAATTTTCCAACTACGCCGCGGTCGTCGTCGTTTACGAGGGCGACGAGTGGCCCGCCGCGACGAAGGCGGCGTTCGTCGACTACATGAAGAACGGCGGCGGCCTCGTTACGGTCCACGACACCGACAATGCGTTTCCCTATTGGAAAGAGTGGAACGAGATGATCGCGGTCGGCGGCTGGGGATTCAAGGCCGACGGCAACATCGGCGCGCGGGACATCAGCGCGGGCCCGATGATTCGGTGGCGCGACGGCAAGATCGTCCTCGATGCCACCACCCCCGGCGGTGCCACGCATCCGGCCCGGCACGATTTTCCGATCGTCACCCGCGCGCCGGATCACCCGACGATGAAAGGGCTGCCCGCCTCGTGGATGCACGCGAACGATGAAATCTACAGCCGGCTCCGCGGCCCCGCGAAAAATGTCACGGTGCTCGCGACCGCGCTCGCCGACAAGGCGAAGCATCCGACCGCCACCGGCGAACACGAACCGATGCTCATGGCGATTTCCTACGGCAAGGGCCGGGTCTTTCATTCCACGCTGGGCCACGTTAGCACGAAGGACGCCCCGCCGTACTCCTCGATCGCGTGCGTCGGCTTCGTCGTCACCCTGCAGCGCGGCACCGAGTGGGCCGCCACGGGGCGGGTTACCCAAAAGATCCCCGCCGACTTCCCGACGGCGGAGCGGACGTCGCTGCGCTAGCCCGGACTTTTCCTGACGGGGAAACCGCAACCGAGGGGCTTGCGACGATTCCGTCGTGTTCGCTTTCGTAATCGTTCCTCGTGCTCGCACCCTCCGTCGCCAGGCGGTCGAGAGGTGGAGTCTTGGATTACGGTTGCGGTAAGCCGCGTTGGGAAGTGTCCGGGCCAAGTCGTAACGATTCTGTCCGAGGTGGAGCCCGTTGTCCCCAACGGGCTGATTGGAGAGCGTAGGGCTCCAAACCAGATGCGGACATCGGGTTCCACCATTTGGTGGTTTCGTTTTCAGAGGTGGAACGTCGATCCACTGAATTACTACGAGGGCGTCAAAAGAGGTCATTCGGAGGGCGCCGCTTGGTCGGCGACGCCAGCGCGTGGTGGCCCGGTACAACATTTCGATCCGTTCACCGATGGCTGGCAGGCGCGGGCAACGAGATCCGTACAACGTGCAGCCTGCGTCGGCGCCGCGCATGAAGAAACGGCTGCGACGAAGCGCAGCCCTCCGAAAAATCTTCCGACCAACAAGATCTTTTCCGCCCTATTTCAGCCGGCTGGTTTCGCGCGCCAGCGAGGTGAGGGCGGCGACGATGAGGTCCTGTGCTTCGGAGGTGAACTGGCCCACGGTGTCGCCGCGGTCGAGGCCGCGGGTTTCGTATCCGCCCTCCTGCAGGATGCGCGCGCTGGGCACGTAGCCGAAGACGTCGTGGCAATACCCCGCGACCCAGAGCCGCGTCGGTCCGAGGGCGTTTTCGAGGAGATGCACGTAGTCGTTGACCGGTCGAATCCTCGAGGGCGAGGGCCTTGGCGAAAAGATCGCTGGCCACGCCCTGGTGCGGATCGTTGCGTCCACCGTAACCGTACATCAGCACGGGTTCCTCCGGGGTGATCTTCACGGCGGCCAGGCCGATTCGCCATGGGGTGTCGGCGGCGGGAAGGGGAACGAGCAGGGCGAGGAACAGCGAGGCAGCGGGGAGGAGTCGTTTCATCGTGGCGGAAGGTGGTCCGTAATGAGCCGCAGCTTCGGCGAACGCAACAAGTCGGGATTCAGCGACAAAACGTAATAAATGCCGTTGAGGTTCGCGATCGTGTCCCGGAGAAATTCCGTCATCCCGGCGCCGGACCAGGGGACTGGTCGCCGCCGCCGCATACGGAAGTGCGAAAGGCGGACGGTTCACGTTATTCGACGCAGGCCGTCGCGACGAGGCCTTTACATGGGGGGTCGGTCCGGATAACGAAACAGGCAACCGCGGCAGTTCGCCGATCCAGCGACACGCGGAGTGAGTGCCGCCTGCAAGCATCTGTCATGAACTCCACCTCCTCCAAGCTGATCCGTCGCACGCACATGTATCTGGCGCTGTTTCTGACGCCGTGGATGATTGTCTACGCGCTGAGCGGACTGGTGCTGAATCATGGGCCGGCCGTGCGCGGCTTTTACGGCGCGAAGTTCACCCAGTTTGAAAAAATCGGGGAGCGCGACTACTCCGCCGCGTTTTCCGCCGACGCGGACGCGCGCATGATCGGCGCCCAAATCCTCGAACACCTCGACCTGGCTGGGACATTCAACGTCCAGGGGAAGGCGGACCAGCCGAAGCTGGTCATCAACCGCAACGGCGCTTTCGCCGCGCATCGCATCACCTACTTGCGCCAGGAAAACCGCCTGTTGATCGAGAAGCAGCAATTTGTCGCGCCGGTGTTTCTGAACCGTGCGCACTTCCGGAGTGGCTTCGAGCAGCCGTTTCTGGCGGCGTGGATCTGGGCCGTGCTTGTGGACTTGGTAATCGTGGGGATGCTGTTCTGGGTGGGGTCGGGCATCTGGATGTGGTGGGAGATCAAACCGGCGCGAGGCTGGGGCGCCGCCTTTGCACTCACGGGTTTCGGCCTGTTCGGGATCATGCTGGCGACCCTCTAGCCCATGAAAAACTGGAACCTCCTCTTTCGCCGGACGCATCTCTACCTGGGCATGCTGCTGATTCCGTGGCTGCTGGTGTACGCGCTGTCCACCGTCCTGTTCAACCATGGTCATTACTTCCGGCAGTTTCGGGTGTTGGACCGGCAGTGGCTGCCGCTTTGGGAAAAGGATTACGCCCTCGATGTGCCAACCGGCAACGAAGGCCTGCGTGAGACGGCCCAGCGGGTTCTGCGGGAGCAGGGCTGGAGCGGGGCGTTCGGCGTGCAGCGCCAGGGCCAGCGGCTGAACATCATCGTGCAGAATTTCTGGCAACCGAAGCGTCTGACGTACGATCACGAACGGAAGAAACTGCGGGCCGAAGCGAGGCGATCTTCGTGGGTCGAAGTGTTCGTCCGCCTGCATGAGCGCACCGGCTACGGGCAGCCGGGCGTGCTCAACAACGTCTGGGCTTTCATGGTGGACGTGTACTGCGTCACCTCGCTGGTCTGGATTGGCACGGGAATCTATCTATGGTGGAAGCTGGCGGCCACGCGCCGGTGGGGATTCGTCGCGCTGGGCGGTGGCATGGTCAGCATCGTGATCTTGCTGGCGACGCTGTGAGTTGACCGGGCGGATAATTCGGGCGCGAATTACGAACGGTGGATTGCGGCCCGCGTTTGTTGCCGGGCTCCGGTCTTTCCTGACGGTTTTCGCCGCCCCGGGGCGGCGCGAACCGGGCGTTATTTCCCGACGTATTTCAGTCGATACACCTTGTGGCCGAAATCGTCGCTGAACAGGATGGAACCATCCGGAGCCTGCGTGCAATCGGCGGGACGGCCCAGAATCTCGGTTCCGCCCTTGAGGAAGTTAACCATCTTCAACTCGCCGTACGGGTGCCCGTTCTCAAATAGAATCCGGGACAGGCAATAGCCCACCTTGGCGGTGGCGTTCCACCCTCCTTTCTGGGCCACGAAGATGTCGCCGTGCGCGTGCGGGATCTTGTCGCCGCGGTAGAAGGTCAGCGCATTGGCCGAACAATGGGCCGGCATCAGCCATTCCGGCACGGTGGCCATGCGGGCGTATTCGATTAATTTTGGCTCGCTGAGGAAATTCAGATTCGGCTGGTTCTTCCCCACGATCCACGGGTGCCCGTAGAAACCGCCCTCGACATAGTGATTGAGTTCCGCCGAAGGATTGTGGTCGGTGATCGGCTGGCCGAGTTGCTTGTCGACCTCCAGCTTCGCGGCCATCGTGTCGACGTCGTGATCGACGCCCCAGATTTCGTCGCTGCCCGGCCGCACGGCCAGTTTCTCGGTGTTGCGGATGCCCGAGGCGAACAGCTTCTTGCCCGAACCATCCAGCGCGAAGCTCCAGATCTTCCGGCGCTCGGAGGCGTCGATTGGTTCGTCGGTGGCGTTCGTCTGGTCGCCTACGTGGGTGTAGATTCGGTCCCGGTGGATCAGCAGCGCGCGCCACATGTGCCCGCCCCGCGCTCCGGTCGGTAGCTGGTCGGGACCCAGGATCTGCACCTCCTCATCCGCCTTGCCGTCGCCGTCGAGGTCGCGGGCCTTGGACACGGAATTAAGTTGGGCGAACCAGAGCCAGCCGTCGTGCCACTGCATGCCTTGCAGGATGGTGGCGGGCAGTTTTCCAGAGACAAAGGGCGTCTGCGTTTCGTAGCTGCCGTCACCGTCCCGGTCCCGGCAGGCGACGATCTTCCCTTCCTTCGGCACACTGACAAAGAGCGTGTGGTCCGGGCCGAGCGCGAGGAAACGCGGTATCTTGATCCCGTCCACGGCGATCGACAGCTCGTAGCCCTCGCGCACCCACACTCCCGTCGGGAGGGTGGCGGCCCGGGCGAGGGGCGGGCCGGTCAGCGAAAACGCGATTACACCGGCGGCGAACGTGGAGAAAAAACAGCGGGGCTTCATAGGCGGGGCAACAAGGGTTGGAAGGCGGAGCGACCGGGAGTTAGGTTCGAAACCGACGCGAGACAACTCAAACGATCGCCGATGGAAAAAAAGAGCGGCGCTTCCGCCTTCCCGTCGATCGAATCTGTCGCCTGGTGCTGCCCGCCTGATTGAGCGTGGTGACCCCCGGGTTGGCGCCGGCGTTTACCTCCTCCGCGCGCGGAATTACTCCGACGGGGATCCGGTGTTGCCCGTGGCGGCGTGGTGGTCAGCCGGCGCGATTCGGATCGATTTGGGATGGTGGGCGGCTGATGTTTTTTGCGACGGCAACCAAGACCGACCGGCCACGGCCCGGGCTGATCGTCAGACTGTCGCTGCCGGTCGATCCAAGATTCTTAGGATCGTCTTCGACGCGATCGATCAGAACGTGCCTTTGACGCCGAAGCTCCAGAGCGAGCCGTATTCGATCCGTCCGCGGAAACGCGCGACGGCGGGCGTGCTCGGGCCGTAGACCTTGATGTCGTCGGGGGCGTCGCCGATGTTGCGGATGCTGGCGAAGAGCGCGAAGCGTTTCCACACGGTGTATTCGGCGTTGAGATCGAGGTAGAGCCGCTTCGACCACCACGTGAATGTGCCCGGCTCGATGCTGTTGCCAGCCGCGATGGCGGCGCGGCGCTGCAAGCTGCGGTAATTCCAGTTGGCGCGCAGGCTGTAGCGCTCGCGGTTGAGGCTCAGGCCCCAACTCGTCGTGCGCGGGATGAAGCCCGGGAAGTTTGAGGAACCCTGCGGCCCGATCAGTCGCTGCGTGGCGGCGTTGGCGAACACCTGCAACCCGCGCGCCCAGCGCGGCAGGAACGTAAGGGCCTGCTTGTAGCTGAAATTGATGCCCTCCATCCGCACCGTGCTGTCGATGTTGTATTGGGTGGCGACGGGGTAGCGGCCGTAGACATTGGGATCCAGGCTGTAGAGCTCGAGGAACTCGGGGGTCGCAGGAAGAGTTGTGCTGCCGAAGAAGTCAGCGAATTCGCGGCGGAACGCGGCGAGCGAAAGCTGACCCACGCCCTGCAGATAATATTCGAGCCGCACGTTGACGGTGCGCGCGCTCCACGGCTTGATGCTGACATTGCTCAGGGTGATCTGGTCGTTGGGGGTCGGATTTTCCGGGTCCGGCAGGGTGACGCCGCCGGCATATTGGTTGTAATCGGGCCGGCCGACGGAGGTGTACCAGGCGGCGCGCAGGATGAGATCCTCGCGCAGGTTGTAGCTGGCATTGAGGCTGGGGAACCAGCGCAGGTATTCCTTGTCCGCGTGCGCGGCGCGGTCGAGGAACGTGAGCTTGGAGACGCCGAGGGCGTCCGTCGCGGGCAGAAGCGCGAGGGGCCGGCCGTTGGCGCCGAGGATGGGGCGGCCCTGCGCGTCGCGCTGGATGTTGCGCGTCGGATCGGAGAGCGGGCCCTCGGCGGCGACGTTGGTCTGCTCGACGCGCAGGCCGGTGACAATTTTCAGGCGATTGGAAAGAAGCTGCAGGTCTCCGCGGAGGTAGGCACCGGAAACGAGTTCCGCGGCGAATTTCGAATTGGTGACCTGGTTGCGGTAAAGGGTGTTGGCGTTGATCGTGAAGTAGCCCGGATTGGCGACGTAGTGGTTGTGGAACAACTCGCTGCTGACGCCTTGGAATTTCGGGAAGCCGTAGTTGGGCTGCCGGTCGGAGAAGCTCGGATCAAGAAAAGGCAGGGCGAGGTCGTCGCTGGCGGCCGTGAGGGTGGTGCTGGCGGCGCCGTCGCGGCCGACGTAGGTGTAGTTCGGCACGCTGAAGTGCTGGTCGCGTTCCGACTGACGGAAGTCGACGCCCGCGCGCAACGAGAGCGGCACGCGCCCAAAAAAATCGCGCCGCACGTTGGCGTAAAGGGTGCGCTTGTAGTCGTCGGTGCTGCGCGAGTTGCCGGTGGCGGCCGTGAGGACGTAGCTGCTCAACGCGTAGGGGTTGACCGGCGCGCCGGCAGCATCGGTCACGGTGATGACGTTCGGGCGCAGATAGAAGAGGTCGGAGTATGACACCGTCACGCCGGTGCGCCGGGAGGTCGTGGTGTCGAAGAACCCGGATTCGGTGTTGCGGTTGCGGTTGGCCGCCCGCGAATACCCGAAACCCGCGTCATACTTCCACCCCGGGCCGTCGTGCCGCCAGACGATTGACGGCATGACGGTCCAGTTGCTGCGGGTGGCCCCGGTGGTGGCGAGGTTCAGAATGCCCTGGCCGGCGGCGCCGCGCGTCTGGGTCAGGCTGAAGTCGCCCGGGTTCACGCGGCCGACTTCGAACGTGAGCTCGTTGTGATTGATGCGCACGTCGAAGGTGGAGTACTGCACGGAGAGCGAGAGGCGGTCGTGGGCGGTGAGCTTGTAGTCCGTGGTGACGCCGAACGAGCTGCGGTTCGTGTCCTTGCCGCTGTTGCGGATGAGCACGGAGGTCAGGTACGGCCGGTCGAATGTGGTATTTGGATACGCGTTGCCGTTGGTCGCCGCCTGGGCGCCGCGCCAGGTGTTTTGAACCTGGGGCTCGCCGGAGTACTGGCGGTTGGCACCGGCGGAGAGAGTGAACCCGAAGCGCTGGCTCACCGGCACGAGGTAGGAGAGATCGAAGCCGGGATGAATCTTGCGGGTGGGACGGCGCGGTGCGGGCGTCTTGCCCCATGACTTGAGGTCGTCGCGCAGCATGAAGTAGGTGCTGAAGTTGAGCGCGGGCCGCGTGCGCTCGAACGAACTGCGCGGGACCATGTTCACGGAGCCGGCGAGGGCGTTGCCCTGGGAGTCGGGTGTCGGCGAAAAAGAGACCTCGATGCGGGAGAGGTTGTTGATCGAAACCTGATCGAGGCCGATGCCGCGGGAGGTGCCGCCGCCACCGCCGCCCACGGCGCTGGCGAGACCGAACCCATCGAGCGTGACCGGAACGTAGATCGAGGGCACGCCATTGAGCGAGATGTCGCGGGCGTTGCCGCCGGCGTAGTCGATGTTTACGCCGGGCAGGAATTTCAGGAACTCGGCGACGTTGCCTTCCGCGATGTCGCCGAACTCGTCGGTGGCGACGACATTTTTCATGTTGGCGGCGAACCGCTGCTCGTTGATGGCGAGAGCGGCGCCGCTCATTTCGCGGGAAGTGGCGACGACGAATTCATCCAGCTTGATTGGCGCCGCGTCCGGCGCGGCGCGGCGGGAGGTGAGCGGGGAAAGCTGAAAGTCGCGCTGCACGATCTGGCCCGCGGTGACGGTGACCGCGAGGGTGGCGGACGGAAAGCCGCTGAAGAAGGCCCGCACCCGCACCGGGCCGGCCGGGACGCCGCTCAGGCGGTAGTAGCCGTCGGCGTCGGTGAAGGTTTCGTGCGTGGTCCCTTCAACGGTGAGGCGCGCGCGTTCGACGATGCTGCCGGTGGCGGGGTTGGTGACGCGGCCCTCGATGGTGCCGGTGGCGGATTGCGCGAAGAGCACCGCGCCCAGTTGCAGGACGATCCCGGCGGTTGCGAATATCCGGAGCAGATCGCGGGAACAGGTCAGCGGGGTGTTCATGGCGGGGAATGGGGTGCGCGGTCAGGCAGTCTGCGAAAAGGCGCGCACCGATTGCCAGTCAGCGTTTCTGGTTCCGGCGCGACGGGGTGCGTTTCCGAGTTGACGCCGCGAATTAGAGTGCGGGCTCAAGGAGGGGCGCTTGCCCAAGCGCCCATGGTAGTTGCGGCAGGGCGGCGGTTGGGCGACCGCCGATCCGTCGGCCGCGCATTGACCGGCGTCCACGCGGAGATGCACCCGGGGCGATGAGGATGACGCCGGAGGCCGGCCGGGGCCTTCGGCGCAATTTTCGAGTTCGTGCCGGGCGCGCCTGCGCGAAACTCACCTCGACGTCGTTGGGCTGTTTCGCGCCGGGTGTGCTGCGGCCTTCGGCGATCGTGCGCTCGAGCAAGGCGGTGAGGCGGGCGAGGATGGCGGGATTTTCCGCCTGCACGTTTTTCGTTTCCCCGAGGTCGGCACCAAGATCGTAGAGCTGCACGGCCGGCAGGCCCTGGGCGAAGGCTTCTTCGTCGCCGGGCTTTCCCCAGCCGCCAGAGCCCGGGCAGAATTCGAGTTTCCACGATCCCTGACGGATCGAGAACATCCCCTGGATGGAGTGGTGCACGACGGCTTCGCGCAACGGAGCGCGGTCGGTGCCGAGCAGCGCGGGCAAGATGCTCACGCTGTCCTCGGCGGCGTTGGCGGGAAGTGGGGCGCCGAGGAGGTCCGCGCAGGTCGCCATGAGATCAACGTGACAGATGATCTGCGCGCTTTGCGTCCCGGCTTTGATCTTGCCCGGCCAGCGGGCGAAGAACGGCACGCGATGGCCGCCGTCCCAGATGTCGGCCTTGTAGCCGCGAAATTGCGCGCTCGCGAAGTGACCCTGTTCTTCGAGTTTGGGGGTGCCGGCGGCGGGGGAGCATCCGTTGTCGGCGGTGAAGAGGACGAGCGTGCTGTCGGCCAGGCCGTGTTGCTCCAGCGCGGCGAGCACGTCGCCGACGATGGCGTCGGTCTGCATCACGAAGTCGCCATAGGCGCCGAGGCCGCTTTTGCCCTGCCACTCGGCGGTCGGCACAATCGGTGTGTGCGGCGAGGTGAGCGGCACGTAGAGGAAGAACGGCCGGCCGGCCTTCGCGGCGGCGGCGTGGTCGGCGATGTAACCGACCGCCTGCCGGCCGAGCCGCGGGAGCATGGCGATGGGTGCGAGGTCCTCGATCACCCGATCGTTTTCGATCAGGCCCGACATTGTGCGGGCGTTGGAGCAGCCCCAGAAATAATCGAAGCCGCGGGTGATCGGCCCACCGATGATGCGCGCGCCGACGGGCAGCCCGCCCCGGCCCGTCTTGCCCTTTCCTTTTTCAACGGGGTTGACGTTGGGCGGCAGTTCGCTGGTGAAACCGAGATGCCATTTGCCGATCGCGGCCGTGGCGTAGCCGTATTGCCGGAGCAAGGCCGGCACGGTCAGGCGTTTCGCGGCGATCAGCGGCGGGTCGTCGCTGCCGTCGAGGACGCCGCGCTGCAGCCGCGTGCGCCAGGCGTAGCGGCCCGTGAGCAGGCCGTAGCGCGTGGGTGTGCAGACGGATGAGCCGCTGTGCGCGTCGGTGAACGTCATCCCCTGCGACGCGAGTCGGTCAAGGTGGGGAGTCTTGATCTTGCCGCGCGTCGGGTTGAGCGCCTGCACATCCCCGTAGCCCAGGTCGTCGGCGAGGAGATAGACGATGTTGGGGCGGGCCGGCGGGCGCGGCTCGCCGGCTGTCAGGATTGCGCCGCCGAGGGCGAGAGTGGCGGCGAGCACCGCCCGGGAGAGCGCGCGGCGGTTCCGGCTCATGGTTCGAGACCGATTTTCTTGAGCAAGGCCTGGAAGCGCGGATCGGAACGGACGCGGTCCCAGATCGGATCCACCCTGAGCCAGACACACGCCGGGTCACGTTCGCCGTAGGTTTTTTCCAACAGCTCGAACATCCGCTCCTTCTCGCCCAAGAACTGGTGGATCCCGGCGGGGTACAGCGCCGAGACAAACCGCGACTCGGACAGTTCAGTCAGCTCTCCGATGGCCCGCCGCGCTTCGACCGACCTGCCGGCCAGCGCGTCGCAGCAGCCGACGCTCCAGATGGTCCACGGATTCTTCTCCAGGGTCACCGCCAGCTGCAACTCAAGTCGCGCCTCGGCCAACTTTCCCTGCATGGCATACGCCCAGCCGACCGAGCCGTGCGCGGTCACGAAGTTCTCGTCGAGTGCGATGGCCTTGCGCCCATGGGCGATGGCCAGGTCATATTTCCTGGCGGTGTAGTAGGCATTGCCGAGATCGGCCATCATGGCCGGAGAAGTGGGGTCGAGATCCACGGCTTTTTTCATTTCGACAATCGCTTCCTCGAAACGACCCATCGCCATCAGAAAATTTCCGTAGTTGTTCCGGGCTGTCGGCAGGCTGGGCTTCAGCGCGATGGCGCGTTTGAATCCCGTTTCCGCGGCGGCCCAATTCCACTCGAACCAACACTTGACTCCAGCCATCGCGAGATGGGCCTCGGCCAGGTTGTCGTCCAACTCCAGCGCTTTGTGGGCCGCCTTTTCGATTTCAGGCCAGATTTCCCGCGGGACCGACTTCGGAGTCCCGGTGTCGGTGAACCCACAGTAGGCGAGGGCATAATTCGGGTCGATGGAGAGAGCCTGCTTGAAGTATTCGCGCGCCTTGGCCGCATCTTCCGGGGTGGATTGGAACTGGTGGAAGCGACCCTTCAGATACAACTGGTAGGCGGCGATGTTGGCCGTCGGGTCTTTCTTCAGCCGCTGCACCTCGGAGCCGAGCAACTCGACCTTCAGCTCCTCGGCCACCCGCTCGGCGACGTCGCTCTGCATCTTGAACACGTCATCGAACTTCGTGTTGTAATCGTGTGACCACACCTGTCGCTGGGTCGCCACGTCGATCAATTGCACCGAGATGCGCAACTGCTCGCCCGCTTTGCGCAGGCTGCCGGCCAGCAGCGTGCCCACCTTCAGCTCGTTGCCGATCTCGGACGTACTCTTGCCGGATTTCTTCAACCGGTCGGACGAGAGGCTGGTGACGACCTGCAGGCCGCTGATTTTAGCGAGGCAGGAGGTCAGTTCCACCGTCATGCCACTTGCAAGATATTCGTCGTTGGCGTCAGGACTGAAATTGTCCAACGGCAACACGGCGATCCGCCGAGTGTCCAGCGTGGCCACGGCGGGCTTGGTTTCGGTCGGGGCCGGGGCGGAGGTTGGCTCCGTCTTCCGCGACTCCAGGAACACGAACACGCCAACCGCCACCACCGCCACGACGGCGCCCCACACCCAGCCGGGCATGTGGGGTTTGGCCGGGGAGGCGACCTCCCCTGTGTGGATGGGGGGACGTGAGCGGCCCGCCTCTTTGGCGGCCGGCGCGGCCTTGCGCGGAGAATCGAGGAGGCGCTTCACCTGTTCGACGAACTGCGGGGTGGGCACACCGTGCGCCAGATGCGTCCACTGATAGCTCAGAAACTCCTCCGGCACCGCCGCGTCGTGCTGGGAGGTGTCGTCGATCACGACGGGCACGATGAACGCGATCCCATCCGCCATGTCGTGCGTGCGCTCGACCGCAAGTTTCCATTCACGGCGGAAATAGCCTTCGCTGCGCGCCTGCGTGCGCTCCGACACGAGCGGCACAAACAGCGTGCACTCCCGGATTTGTTTCCGGATCTTCCCGTCCCATTGGTCGCCCCCGCGCAATTCGTTCTGATCAAACCAGACCTCGACCCCGAAGGCGCGCAGGGCGTCGGCGATCCGCCGCGCCGCGCCCGAATCCTCGCGGGCGTAGCTGAGAAAGATGGCGTTGGTGGTGGGCGATGTGGGTGCGTCGGACACGGAGCAGACTGAATCGCAGCCAAGGTACTCGCGTTGCCGTGAGTGACGAGGAGAAACACATTGGCCATGGTGGAGTGAAAACGCCGGCCACCGCCGCCCGTCGTGCCGCCGGCGAACTACCTTCCAATCTCGCTTTTCGGCGCGGCGGGCGTGGCCGCTTCCAAGGCGGCGAGTTTTGCCTTCCACGCGGCGGCCCTTTCCGGCTGGCCCCAGCCGGTGTATAACTGCACGAGGCGTTCGAGGGCCTCCCGCAGGCGTGCCTGGCTGGTCGCGGGCAGCGTCGCGTTGGGCAGCTGCATGCCCTCGTAGCCGGACACGAGCAGCGGTTCGGCCTCGGAGTATTTCTTCTGACCGGACAGCGCCGCGCCGAGCAGGCTCCGGGTGCTGTAGGTCAGCCAGTCGTCCGGCAGGGTCTTTTCCCGGACGGTCAGGGTGGCGCGCAGCAGGGGTTCGGCGTCAGCGTGCTTGCCCTGGACGCGATAGACGCCAGCCAGATTCACCAGGGACGTAAGGGTGTCGGGATGCTCTGCGCCGAGCACCCGCCGTTTCCTTTCCAGCGCCTCGAGGTGAAGTTTTTCCGCCTCGGCGTAGCGCTCGAATCTTTGATGGATGGACGCGAGATTGTTTATCGCCATGAGCGTGCCGGGGTGATCGTCACCCAGCACCCGCCGTCGGGCCTCGAGCACCCGGACCGCGAGCGGTTCGGCCTCCTTGTAACGTTCCTGTATGTAATACAGCCCTTGCAGATTGTTGAGGGAAGCCAGCGTGTCCGGATGTTCACCGCCCAACACGCGGCTTTGTACGTCCAGAATCTTCAGCGAAAGGCGCTCCGCTTCGTCCCAGCGTTTCAGACGCATATACAGACTCGCGAGATCCCAGTTGGCTTTCAGGGTGGCGGCGTGTTCTTCGCCCAAGACGCGCGTTCGCCGTTGGACAAGGTCTCGGTAAAGCACCTCTGCTTCCTGGTATTTTTTCAGATACCAGTACACGTCGCCCAACAGGTTGGCAGTCGCCATCGTCTCCACACTATCGTCGCCGAGTGTCCGGCGCTGGCTTTGGAGCGCCCGGTCCAAAATGAGTTGGGCGTCCGCGTAGAGGCCCAGTCCCACGTAGACCTCGCCAATCGTCGCTTCCAGTCGGGCCTGCACGCCGGGTTGATTGCGAAGACCGCTTTCAATCTTCCGCGCCCCGTTGGACAAAATTTCACGTGCCGTCAGGGTCTTGCCACGCGCCTCACTTGGATTCGATACCTTGAAAAGGCCGACCAGAAAATCGGACACCTGCCTGGCCGCCGTCGCTTCCTGGTTGGCGCGATCGCGCTCGTGGGCAATACGCCTGGCCTGGATTGCCGTCACGACTGCAAAGGCCGCGAGGAGCGCGACCAAACCCGCCCCGGCCAAGACGCCCAGGCGATGCCGGCGAACGAACTTTCGCGCTCGGTACGCGGCGGTCGGGGGACCGGCCGAAACCGGCGCATGGCTGAGGTGGCGCCCGATGTCGTTGGCGAGTCCGGTGGCGGTCTCGTAGCGGCGGGCGCGGTCCTTTTCGAGGCAGCGCATCACGATCCAGTCGAGTTCCCCGCGGAGGAGACCGATCAATTTGGGCGGCGTGCTCTGGCGGTGATGTGCCATCGCGCTGATCGCCTCGCCATCCAGAGTCCGCAGTCGCGTGGAAGGCCGCAGTGGCTCAACCTCACGAATGTGCCGGCGCATCTCGTCGAGCCCGGTCTTGAGCAGTTCCGCGGTGTCGAACGGCGTCCGGCCCGTGAGCAGTTCGTAGAGCAGGACACCGAGCGAATAGATGTCGGACCGGGTATCGACATCGAGGACGCTCAGCTGCGCCTGCTCCGGACTCATGTAGGCGGGGGTGCCGATGAACTGTTCCACCGCCGTAAAGACCGTCTGATCGGTCAGCCGGCCCGCCGTGGCCTTGGCGATGCCGAAGTCGATCACCTTGGGCACCGGGGCGTCATCGAGCAGCGCAACCAGAATGTTCGACGGCTTGAGATCGCGGTGGATGATGCCTTTTTGATGCGCGTGCTGCACCGCGTGGCAGACCTTGGCGAAAAGTTCCAGGCGGGCCGGCGTGGAGAGATTCTGATCGTCGCAAAATTTCGTGATGGGCACGCCGCGGACCAGCTCCATCACAAAAAAAGGCCGGCCGCTGGCGGTGGTGCCGGCGTCGAAGACCTTTGCGATGTTCGGATGCTCCATCATCGCGACGACCTGGCGCTCGGCCTCGAAGCGGGCAATGACCTCCTTGGTGTCCATGCCGAGCTTGATGACCTTGAGCGCGACCCGACGCCGGACCGGCTCCGACTGTTCGGCCAGATAAACGACGCCGCAGCCGCCCTCGCCGAGCTGCTGCAGGAGCTTGTAGCGACCAATTAGGTCGCCGATTCCCTCATCCGTCCGCGATGGCGCTGGCATCGCTCGGGTGGCGTTGGGCTGGATCGCATCGTCGCCGGACGAGAGATTATTCATGGATCATGATTCGGGCAGCCGCATCCCGGGCGGAACGGCCGGAAGAAACGAATTGGTGGCTGCGGACAAAAGTGGGGCGGGGTGAAGTCGGGTGCTGTTTGGGTGGAGGGTTTGGCCGGCGGGACGGCAATCCCACTTAGGCAGACGACCTGCGACGAGGCAAACCCGCATTCCCGACCATTGGCCCGGCGTCGGCAGATGGGGGACGGCGGCTTCCTGCTCAGGCACGCCTCCGGCCACCTGCCCGGCCAGAGCGAAATCGACGTGCCGCTGACGGCCCGCTTGAAGGACTTTGGCGCGGTGCGGGCGCCGCACCTCCTGGAAGTTCAGCGAAACGCGCGAGACGCCCCGGTCTCAAGGCGGGGGCCGATCCGTGGTTGAATAAACCGGTTTTCTGGAACTGAATTGGTTCGCAGGTTGCAGCCGAAGAACGGCTGCAACGCCCTCCTCCCCGTGTTCTCCTCATGAAAAAAATCCTCACCACCCTTGCCACCCTGCTCGTCGCGACCAGTGCTTTTGCTGCGGCCGACGACGACAAGCCCTCGCCCCTCGGCTATGCCGATACGCCCCTCATCCCGGGCACGAAATGGAAGGTGCATGACATCGATCGTCCCGCTCCGCCGGTGGTGAAGCCCGGCGCCCGGCTCGGTGACGCGCCGGCCGACGCGATCATCCTGTTCAACGGCCAGGACACGGCGCAGTTTTTCAGCCGGAAGAAAGACGACCCCGCAAAATACCCCTCCCCGTGGGCAATCGAGAATGGCGAGCTAATCGTGAACGGCGGCGACTGTTGGTCGAAACTCGAGTTTGCGAGCTGCCAGTTGCATCTCGAGTGGATGAGCCACCCGGCGACAAAGGGCAATTCGCAGAAGAAGGGAAATGGCGGGGTGTTCTTCATGGACCGCTATGAGAGCCAGATGCTCGATTGCGACAACAACCCGACCTATTCCGACGGCATGGCTGGCTCGGTGTACGGCCAGACTCCGCCGCTGGTCAACGCGGTGCGGCGCGCCGGCGAGTGGCAGGTCTACGACATCGTCTTTACCGCCCCGAAGCTGGCCAACGGCAAGGTCGTGGAGCCCGCGCGCATCACGACTTTTCTCAACGGGGTCTGCGTGCAGCCCAACACCGCGATCATGGGGCCGACGATGCACAAGAAGACCACCGACTACAGCGGCGACTTCCCGGCGAAAGCCTCACTCCGTTTTCAGGACCACAAGAATTCGCCCCCCGTTCGCATGCGCAATATCTGGGTTCGGCCGCTGCCGTAATCACGCCGTTTGCCGGGCGGTGCTAGCCCTGCGCTTGCCCCTAAAAAAATGACGGGACTTTTCTTCGGCGTTCTGCTACACAGCGGGGAAGATGCCAGCGGCCCCGCCGATCAAACAAACGCTTGAACTGCCCGAGAACGCGATCCTCGTGCGACAACTGC
>SXSC01000385.1 GCA_005792355.1 Opitutaceae bacterium | reverse complement strand
TCTGGAGCAGCTTGTACCGGCCGATGCGTTCGCCGACGGCGGTATCAAACACGCGCGGCGCCTGGTGAGTCACCGCACTGGCGAGGTCCGCCGCCGGCGGGGACTCCATGAAACTCCGCGCGGCGTCGTTCGCTCGCAGCAGCGCCTCGACGCGGACGCGCAGAGCGGCGTCGCCGGCGCAGGCTTTTTCCAGATACGCCGCCCGCTCCACGGCGGGCAGGTCGGAGGCGCGGGAAAAGAGTTCCTCTTCGTTCGGTGGGATTGGGGCGCTCATGGGTGTTCATCCTTCAATGCGAGAATCGCCGGCGGATCGTATCATCAGGTTTTCGCGGAGCGAAAACCTAGCCGCAGTTTCTTCGGCGACACAACCGAGATTCTCAGGCCGGCCTGCGTCCGCTCGTACCCCGGACCATTCAAGGGGCGCACGACGTAGTTCTTTCCCTTGGGATAGTTTTCCCGGAAGGCCGCCAGCCCGCGCATCTCGAAAACCGCGGGCGGCCATTTGCACTCGATGGCATCGACGGCGTCGCGGTCGCGCGGTATGAAGAAGTCCACCTCCCGCATCTGTTTGTCGCGCCAGAAATGGATCTTCGGCAGTCCGGCCGCAGATGGTCCCAGCCGCGCGCATGGTAAATCAGACCCGCTCTTGCCAGAGGGGACGATCAACCATGCAGGTATATTTTACGATTAGACGGCTATTAGTAATGCCAGATTGCGCCGGCTGGATTCAGTTTCCATCGCCGGCAGGATCAGCCTGGGCGGCCCCGCGCTCCAAGGCTTGACCTTGTTTCAGTGTTTCCCGAGCGAGTTTTCGAGCAGCGAAGTACCATCGAAATTCGTGGTGCCGGGATGGCCCGTGGCGCGATCGGAACGGGGCGGGCGATTTATTTTAGGCTGAAATACGAAGCGCGCCTCCGATTCGGAACGACCATTAGCGGACTGACCCCGGGGGCGCCCGGCGGAGGAGTTGGATTTCATCCTGAACTACGACATCAAATACCGCCTCGGCCGCGAGGCCGGCGACGAGGAGGAGGAATGAGGTTGCCTCACAGCTCTTGCCGATCGTAGCCATTTCTAGCGAAAAAAAACTAGACATTGCTATAACTGACTAGAACCGTCTTTTCTCCTTCGGACATGGATGCGATCAAAAACCCCTTCTCCCCCGGCGCCGGCTCGCCGCCGCCCGAACTGGTCGGCCGCGCCGGCATCCTCGAACAGGCACGCATCCTCCTCGGGCGCGTCAGGGCGAAGCGCCCCGAGAAGAGCATTCTGCTCACCGGGCTGCGCGGGGTCGGGAAAACGGTGTTGTTGAATGAAATCGAGCGCCTCGCGCTCCAGACCGGCTACCGGACCGTGGCGGTGGAAGCGCACGAGGACAAATCGCTGGCCGCGCTGCTCGTGCCGCCGTTGCGCAAGCTGCTCTACGAATTGGACCGGGTGGCCGGCACGGGCGACAAGGCCAAACGTGCGCTGGCGGTGCTCAAGGGCTTCATGAACGGCGTCAAGGTGTCGTTGGGCGATCTTGAGGTCGGCCTCGACATCGATCCGGAAAAGGGCGCGGCCGACAGCGGCGACTTGGAGAGCGATCTGCCCAATCTGCTGGTCGCGGTCGCCGAGGCCGCCGAGGAGCGCCGGATACCGGTCGCGCTGTTGATCGACGAGCTGCAGTATTTCAACGTGAAGGAATTGAGCGCCCTCATCATGGCGATGCACAAGATGCAGCAGCGCCAGCTACCGATGTTGCTCCTGGGCGCCGGTCTGCCCATCCTGCCCGGGCTTGCGGGCGAGTCGAAATCCTACGCTGAGCGGTTGTTCAGCTTTCCGAACATCGGTGCGCTGTCGGAACCCGATGTGATCAAGGCGTTGCAGGAACCGACCAAGGTGGCGGGCGTGAAGTTCGAAGTGGCCGCCGCGCGCAAAGTGTTTCAACTGACGCAGGGATATCCCTACTTCCTGCAGGAATGGGGCTATCAGGCGTGGAACCGTGCCGAGATTTCGCCCATCACCGCGCGTATCGTCAAGGCGGCGACGGCCACCGTGATTCAGCGGTTGGACGAGAATTTTTTTCGGGTACGCTTCGATCGGCTGACCCCCGGAGAAAAACGGTTTCTTCGGGCGATGGCTAGCCTCGGCGCGGGGGCGCACCGCAGCGGCGACATTGCCGACGCGCTGAGAGTGAAGATTAACAGCCTTGGCCCGGTGCGGGCCAATCTGATCAAGAAGGGCATGATCTACAGCCCGGCCCACGGCGACATGGCCTTTACGGTGCCGTTGTTCGATGAATTCATGCTCAGGGCCATGCCCAGGTTGGATTGAGCACCAACGCAAACAGCTTCTCCTCCCTCGCCTCCACAGCCTGACCGAATCGGGGGGCGTCCGCCTGGCCCCAAAGCCGACGCGGTTGCCGGTGCCGGCGGGGTCAGCGTCCGGGCGGTCCCGCGGACGTCGCGGTTTCGCGATCGAACTCCGCGAGTTTCTGCTTCCACTCCGCGGCCTGGTCCGGCTTGCCCCAGCGATCATAGAGCCGCGATCGCAGATCGAGAATCATGCGTAGCTGGCGGTTCCGCCACTGAGCGGGGATCTTTTCCCGGCGCGCGAAGAGTCCGTCGTGCGCGGCTGAAACCACCGGCTCGGCCTCGGCGAACTTTCTTCCGGCGAGCAGCGCACCGCCCAGCATCCGCTGCGTTTCGAAACGCATCCAGTCGTCGGGCATGATTCGTTCCCGGATGCGCAGCGTTTCGCGCAGGAGCTCTTCGGCGCGCGCCGGTTCGCCGGCCGCGAGGTAATCGAAGGCGAGGGCTTCGGCGGCCCCCAGGGTGTCGCGATGCTCGGCCCCGAGCTGAGTTTTTTGCGCCGCCAGAAGTTCGCCGCGCAACGCCACCGCTTCCCGGCCCCGCTTGGTCTCGCGGTACGATTGCGCCCGCGCCCCGACCACATGCCAATAGTCGCGCTGTGCAGCCGCCTGTTTTTCATAGTCGCCCAGGTTCGCTTGCCAGACGGCAACTTGATCCGGGCGGTTCCACTGCTTGTATAGTTCGATCAGCGCGTCCAGCGACTCGAAGATCGATCGGCGGTGGCTGCCGTGAAGCTGCTTTTCAAGGTTTCTTAACCCACGGTGGGAAGCGGCGAGATGCTTTTCCGCCTCCTCGAATCTGAGCTGGCCTCGTAATACGAGACCAAGATCCCGCTGCGTGTTGAACCGGCGGTAGTCCTCCGGCGTCGTTCGTTCCCGCATGGCCAGCGCTTCCCGCAACACAGACTCCGCCTCAGTGCGGTTTCCCTGCTCGCTCAGGATGAGCCCGAGCGAGTAGAGGCAGGAACTCAACTCGCTGCATTCTGGATTTGTCCGGCGCAACACGCCGGACCAGTCGCGGAGGAGGACGGCTGCCTCCTCCGCTCGTTTTTGCCCCTTCAGCCATTCGGACCGTAGAAATACGAGGCTAAACGCATTCTGGGCCGTGACGCCTCCGGCCTTGCGCGCGGCGTCGAGTGCGCCCGCCAGCAATTGGTCGGCTTCGGCCGTCTTGTTCTGCCGGTGCAGCGTAACGAGCAGCCGCCCCTGCAACCGTGGGACGATGAAATGTGCCGGGCCAAACACGCGCTGGGCGGCGTCGACGCCCGACCGGAGCAAAGTCTCGGCCTCGGCGTAGCGGCCCAGATCGTTGAGGACGGCGCCCAGGCCGTGAATCGATCCGATCGTATCCGGGTGATCGTCACCCAACACACGCCGCTGAAGCTCGAGCAGCCGGGCGGAATGCCGCTCGGACTCCGTGAGTCTGCTCTGATTGAAAGCCGAACCCGCCAGAATGTGCAGCGCCGTCAAGGCGACCCGGTGCTCCGGTGGAAGGTGACGCTGCGCGCGATCCCAGGTGTCTTGGGCGAGTTCGTCCGCCTCGCTGAACTTTGAGGCCGCGCTCAGGGCCCCGCCAAGGTCGTTGGCCGACTCCAGGGTTTGCTCGTGATTGGCGCCAAGCTTCCGCCGATGCGCTTCGAGCGTCTCGCGCAGAATTTTTCCCGCTTCGTCGGGGCGATGCTCGTCGCGACGAAGATTTCCCAGCGAGCGCTGGGTGATGAGCGTGTCGGGATGCTCCGGCCCCAGCAGCCGCCGGCGCGTTTCGAGCGCCGCGAGGACGTGCGGTTCGGCCAGGTCATGGGCGCCAATCGCGCGATAGGTTTCGCCGATCGTCGCGCGCAGTGTCGCCTCCAGCAGCGGATAGTTCTCGAATGCCTTGGGCACGCGGGCCGCCGCATTGTTCAGGACCTCCTTGACGGTGATTTCGCGACCCTGGGCAATTTCGGGATTGGCCGAGCCGAGCATGTCGGAGACGAGGAACCGATTGATGCTCTCGACCTCGGCGCGGCGTCGCTCGGCGAGCTCGCGCGCGGCGGTCTCGGCCGAACGGGCGTGTTTCTCGGCGCGATAACGCCACGTCGCGACGGTAAGGCCGCTCACCAGTGCG
>SXSC01000384.1 GCA_005792355.1 Opitutaceae bacterium | reverse complement strand
GGCCGCAGACCATCCCAGGAATCCCGAGGTTCGGGTCATCCTCACAGAACTGGCGGTTTACACGGGAGCCGCTGATGCCCCGGAGCGCGTGGACCAAGCGCTGAAGGTGGGTCCAGGTGCGCGGTCCGGCCTCCTGGCCTATACCCCGCGGACGCTCCGGGCGTTTCTCTGGCTGCAGGCGGGAGACCGGGATAAGGCCCGCCCCTTGATCGACGCTGCGTTGGCCGAAAATCGCGCCGCCCTCGAGAAGGAAGATCGGAACTCTTCCATCCCGAACGAGAACGCCGCGCTGCATCTGATGCTCGGCGATCGGACCGCCGCGCTGGCATCGCTCGAGGCGGCGGTCAGCTCCGGGTTCCTGGACGTGGGCCTGCTCAAGGTGAATCCACTCATGGCCCCGCTGGCCAACGAACCGCGCTTTCGGCAAGTTGTGGACCGCATTGAACGCGACCTGCGCGAGATGAGATCGCGCGTCGACCTGCGTGAATTCGACGAGCTGGCCAAGGTTGGTCTGCTTTAAGCCGGAGTCCCCGGGGATAGGGGCCATCCTCATTTCCTCAAGTCAGCCCTTGAGCGGCAGAAAGACATCAACCCTCAGCCCGGCGGGTGCGGAGTTCTCCGGCGAGTTGTGGTAGACCTCGAATGGGCCCGCGTTGCTCGGTTTCATTTTGCGGTAGCGCGTGATTTGGTTGGCCACGCTCCAGGCGTTGCCGAGGTGACGATACGCCCCCTCATGTTCGAAGGAAACGCAGGTCGAACTCGCGGCGCGCGCCGGGTGCGGGCGGCGGCCAGGCCGGGTTACGGGAGATCCATGATGCGTCCAAAAAACAGGCAGACGCCGCTGGTCCGATGTTGGATGGCGAAGAGGAACGGGCGGTCGACGCGTACTTCGAGCGGGGGCGGCGGGGCGGAGGCGACCGAGATGAGCACCACTGCGGTGGCCGCGGCTGCCTCGGTGCCCTCCTCGTCGAGTGCGACGTAAGTCTGATGAAACACATCCGAGATGGCGAGGTAGTCGTCGGGGCGGCGGGGCGCGATGCGATCGAAGTTGGCGCTGCCGCGCGGTTCGTCGAAGGCGCTTCTCATGCCGAGGGCGCGCAGCGCCGTTCCGAGGGGAACCGTCGCCCCCT
Organism: Opitutaceae bacterium; assembly: GCA_005792355.1. Classification (GTDB taxonomy): domain Bacteria; phylum Verrucomicrobiota; class Verrucomicrobiia; order Opitutales; family Opitutaceae; genus ER46. Next base: position 8,137 of record SXSC01000384.1, on the reverse strand, counting down.
TCACGGTGAACTTCGGCAGATAGAGCGCGACGTTCCTTCGCGAGGTGTCAGCCAGTCTCGCCCACCGCGCAAGGTGCGTTGCGGTGAGTTTCCCCGCGACCGCCTCGACCGATAGTCCTTCGTCGGGCAGCGCGAGGACAAACTGCAGGTCGAGTCCGAGGTAGTTGAGCGTGACGATGGTGAATCCCTCGTCGGTCGCGTAACCGAATGATCCCGTCTGGTTCATCGTCGGGACGTTGCGACTGCCGCCCGTGGCGGGCCGAAATGGTCGCGGGGTGGTCGCGGTTTTTTCGAACGGCTTTTGCCAGGGAGCCTTCAGATAAAGTGCGTTGATGAGCACCAGCCGGGTGTCTTCGGTCAGCGCGCCCGCGGGAATCAGATCCGTGATCTTCCGCCGGGTCTGGGTCTCAACCCAGCCGTTGATGGTCAAGCGCGACCGTTCCGGGTCGCGGCGAAAATCCATCGGCTCAAACGGCGCCGCAAACCCGTCCCGCATGAGGGTGAGGAAGGCATCGCGAAACGCGTAGTCCTGCTGGCCAAAGAGCCGGTTGGCCGCGCTCCATTCGATCGGGTCGGTCCGCTCGCCAGCCTTGGTTCGCGCGTCCGCGAGAGCACGGGAATCGGCCGCGGTTTTTTCCAACGCGCTGCGCAAGCCGGCGAAGCCGGTCGCCACCGCCGCGGAGTCAGCCGGAAAATGCAGCGCACGGGCCAGCTCCTCGCGGGTGCCGCCGTCGGCGCCGACGTAGGCCAGGGCGAGGGCGCTTTCGATCGAGTAGGGCGAGACGATGAGGTTCGTGCCCGGCCGCGTCCGGGCCAGCTCACGAAAGAGATCGAGACCAACCGCGTTGGTCGCAACGGCGGCGTCGAAACTGACGCGGGAGATTTCGTGGATCTCGGCGAGGGCGACGCCGGTTTGGACTCCGGCGCCGCGGACCTGCAGGGTATAGTTGCCGGCCGGCAGCGTGACCAGGAGGGCGGCGTCGTTTGGACCGGTGAGCGCAAAGGCGCTGACCGCCAGTCGCGCGGTCTCCAACTTGGCGATTTCCGCCGGCCCGCCCGCCCGCCAGTTGTCGTTGCCCGCGATTCTAACGCCGCCCGCGAAAAGTTCGATCGCCGGATCGGGCAGGAAGTCCGTGATGCCAAACTGGCCGAGCGTGGCGCCGATGCCACGCAGCAGGAGCGTGACGCTGCCCTCCCCAGCCACCACGAAACCGACGACGACGATTCCCTCGCCGGTCTCGACCCGGGAGCGGGCGGAGAGGTTGACGAAGCGTGCCGAGGTTTCCGTTGGCACCGCGGTCGCGTCGTAAAACTCAAGGAGGGCAATCCCGGCGGTGGCGCCCGACGGACTGCAATGGGAGGTGAGCACGCCGGCGGAAGCCTGGCCGGCCAGCGCGGCGTCGCTCACGGTCGAAGTACCGGACCGTTCGATCGGGGGAAAAGCACCGAGGTACGCGGAGGCGGCGGCCACCCCGGGTCCGGTCGTATTGGTCTGGGCGGCGGATACCTCGCCCCGGAAGATTTCCAGTTTGGGATCGCGCAGGAAGCCGGAGACGCCGAATTGCCCGAGGCCAGGGCCGATCGCGCGCACGAGCATCGGCAGGTTGCCGGCGCCCTGGACCACGGCGCCGGCGATGAGTGTGTCGGCGCCGCGGCCGGCTCGCGCCCGGACCGAGACGTTGGTCAGGCGGGCCGCACCGACCGGTGCGCGGGAAGCGGCCAGCGCCGCGACCGAACTGCTCCAGGCGGCGTCGTGGATGACGGTTTGCGCCGCGGAAACGTCCGGCGATTGGCCCGGCAGACTGGTGCCGGCGAGGGCGACCGCCACAGTGAGAAAACGCAGGTGGTTCATGACCGTGATCATAATCGCAGCCCGGCCGGGCGCAAGAGGGCAAATCGTGGCTGCTGATGACCGCCATCAGCGGGTCTGCTCTGTCGGCCTTCGATCCGGTTGGCCGTTGTGTGCGGCGACGGGTCGTGGAAAAAATCGGCGATGAAGAACCCTTGGGGACGGCGGGGCGCGTGAGCGGCCGATGGGGTCACGTCGCGACTCTCGACAACGCCGACTTGAGGTCGCTTGTTTCCGTCCCGCCGCCGCGGCGAAAGCGACCGACGAACTGACAGACCCTGTCGAGAGTCGCGACGTGACCCCTTCCGCATGCTTCAGCCAGCCCGATCCGGTGGTGGACGAAGCCTGGGGCCGTGAAATCGACCGCCGTCTCGCCGAACTGGAGAGCGGCACAGTGAAGGGCATCCCTGCCGAGGAGGTCATGGCCAGGGCGCGCAAGCTCGTGGGCCTGTGATGCGCGCAAACTTTCATCCCGAGGCAGACGACAATTTTACCGGTGCGCGGTCCAACCGCACGGGCGACACCACGCTGCGCGACGATTACACCACCAATGCCCTCAACCCGTACGTGACGCGGGAAAACAACACCGTGCCGCTCTCGGTCGCCGCTGATTTTCGGCGCGACATCGCCGGCGTTCGCGAGCAATACGGCCTCTGTTCCCCCTGACCCATGCCACTTTCCGTTCCGCGCACTTATGCCGAATTGCTGCGTCGGGTGAAGGCCACGCTCTTCGCCGGGCAGCGCGCCATCGATATTGCGTGGGTGCAGACAATTGAAACTGCGGCTGCGCGGACTCGACGGTCCGGAGATCGCCACCGCCGCGGGCCGCGCCGCGAAACGGTTTGTCGACGGCCTCGTGCACGCGGGCGACGAGGTCGTCCTCAGCACCATCAAGCCCGACAAATACGACCGGTATCTGGCGGATGTATTTCTGCGACCTGCGGCAAGCGAAAAGCTTGAAGCCGAAAACTTGGAGCCGAAGACCGAAATCTTTCTGAACAACGCACTGCTCGAAAACGGTCACGCCGTCCGCTACGACGGCGCGGGGCCGAAATGAGAGAAGTATCCCACCAACCGATCACAATTGCGGCGATTGGGAACTGACCGCAAAGAGCCCAGCGCGGAGCAGCCGCAACCAAAGTGAATCCTAGGGATGAGGGGAGGGCAAAAAAGAGAGTTGGCAAAAAAAGAGGAGGAGGGCAGGTGGCGTGAAATTCTTTGGGCAAACTCGACGTGGGGAACGAAGGCCCGGGATCTGCTTTTTTTGCCAACTCTCTTTTTGCCGATTCTGATCGTCGATTACGGCTTCCGGCGCGCCGGTCGGTCAGTCGAGAACCGGTACGTTTTTTGTTTCGAGGCCGTTGCTAGAGCCGCGCGCCAAGGTCAGCACAGACAAGCTCACGGTCGCTGCGCGCGAAGATGTGACGGTAGGCGAAGGCGGGGTGCGACCACGTGACCGCCCGGCCGCGCGGCCCCTGCTCCAAGGTCGGCTCCAGCAGTCTCGCCCGAGTCAGCTCATGATACCCCGCGGCATCCAGCCGGGCCAAAATGAGGTTGCCCTGCTCGGTGAATATCCAGGCGCGATCGCCCGTGTCGCCCGCCCGTACGAGGTGCATCGTCGCGTGCCATGCCTTGGGCGTGGGCGCGAGCGTTTCCCACTGCCGCTTTCCCGTCATCAGATCGAGACAGCGGAGTTCGCCGTCGGTCTGGACGCCCATGACCAGCCCGTTCATCACCAGCGGATCTGGAATGACGGGACTCAGCGTGTCGTCGCTCCGCGGTCGGCGACCGCGCTCCCACACGACTTCGACCGCCGGCCGATCGCTCGCGAGCCGGTAGAGATACGAACCGGCATGCGCGGTGCAGAAGAACATCAGATCGCCCTGGACCACGGGTGCGGGAATCGCGATCGGCCAACTGCCCTTTGGTTGATCGTGGCTCCACCGGAGCGTGCCATCCGTCGGATCGAAAGCGACGAGCCGGTAGCCCAGGCCCATGACGATGATCCTGCGGCCGGCCTGCTCGATCGCGATCGGCGGCGAGTAGGACGCTTCGTCGGGAAACGCCTTCCAGCGTTCCGCGCCGGTCTTGCGGTCAAATGCGACGACGCAGGCCTCGCCCGCCCCGCCAATCTGCGTGATCATGACCTCACCCTCGATGATCGGATGGGCGGCGATTCCCCATTTTGGCATCCTAATCCGGTATTCAGCCCGGAGATCGCGTTGCCAGAGAATTTTTCCCGACACCGCGTCGAGGCAGTGCAGGTGGCCCGCGGCGCCGAGGGCATAGGCCCGCCCGTCGTGGATCGTCACCGACGCGCGCGGTCCCGCTTCGTAGGTGAAATCCGTGTACGAACACGCGTAGGAAATCTCCCAAAGCTGCGCGCCGGTCTTCCAATCGAGGCAGAGCACCCGCTCGGTGGACTTGTTTTTTACATAGTCCATGACGTAGACGCGGCCGGCGGCGACGGTCGGCCCGGAGTAGCCCGCGCCGAGCGGAACCGACCAGCGCAACGGGATCTTTTCCGCGGCGAATTTTTCCAGGATGCCTGTTTCGCGCCAGACCCCGTCCCGCTGCGCGCCCCGCCATTGCGGCCAGTCCATCCCTGCTGGGGGTGGCGGCTGCGCTAGAGCGACGAGCGCAGCTGCCAGCGTCAGGAACAGCATGGAAATCACTCGGGATATTTTGGGGAAATGCGGGGAAAGCATTCCCGACCTCTCGGCGAAAGCGGATGAAGCGTCGAGGAGGAAACTTGGGGTAGGCCGCGCCGGGGCGCAGCACCGCAATGCCTCGGTGGCTTCGGCCTCAATTCGTGGCAGAGGAATGGGTGGCAGGGGAATGAAGAGCCGTGGAATTATTCCCCTGCCACCCATTCCCTTGCCATCCTGCCAGAGGCGTATCGATTCAGTTGAGTGGAGGGCCGGCGGTTTATTTGCGGGATGTGGCTCAACCGCGTCGCTACGGCACCTGGCACCGGGTTTTCCAACCGCACCGGCAAGAAGCCCGCTGCCCCAATCACTCCAGATACTGCGGTGCGATCAAGCGTGGGAGGAAGAGGCTCAATTCCGGGAAAATGATCACGAGGGCCAGCAGCAGCAACATCGGCAGGAGGATGATGGCGACGTCCTTCAGGGCGGCGACCACCTTGATTTTTCCGATGCTGGCGGCGATCAGCAGGCACAGCCCGTAGGGCGGCGTGACCAGCCCGAACGCGATGGAGATCACGCCGATAATGGCGAAGTGGATGGGATGCATGCCCGCGCTTTGCGCCAGCGGCAGCAGGATCGTACCCAAAATGATGATGGCTGGAATCGCATCGATAAACATCCCGATGAACAGGAAGGAAAGCGCGACGAGGACCCCGGTCGAGATCACCCCCGTGCTCCAGCCCGCCATCGCGCCGACCAGGGCCTGGGGCACCCGGAAATAGGCGAGCAACCAGCCAAATGCCGAGGCGGTGCCAATGCAGAAAAGCGAGATGGCCGCCAGCCGCGCCGATTCGTAGAGGACTCCGGAAAATTCGCGCAACCCGAGTGAGCGGTAGACGACTCCGCCCAACAAGGCGGAGTAGATGACGGCGACGACGGACGCCTCCGTGGGCGTGACGAAACCGCCGACGATTCCTCCCACGATGATGCCGGGAGTGATCAGGGCCAACGCGGCCGCCTGCAGGGCGCGGCCAAAATCCCGCCACGAGGACCGCTGGTAAACCGGGTAGCGGCGCACCCGGGCGTAGATCAAGACGGTGCCCATCAGGAAGAGGCCGATCAGGACGCCCGGGACGACGCCGGCGAGGAACAGCCCACCGATCGAAACCGACATCATGCCGCCCCACACCACCATCAAAATGCTCGGTGGAATAATCACGCCCATCACGGAGGCGCAGGCCGTGATCGCCACCGAGAAACTGGCGTCATATCCCTGCTTTTTCATGGCCGGAATCAGCAGCGACCCGATGCCCGCGGCCTCCGCCGTGGACGAGCCGGAAATGCCGGCGAACAGCATGCTCACCACGACGTTGATGTGGCCGAGACCGCCCGGCAGATGGCCCACCGAGGCCTTGGCGAGATTCACCAGTCGCTCGGTGATGCCCGCGGAATTCATCAGGTTGGCCGACAACAGGAAGACCGGCACCGACAGCAGAATGAACGAATTGTACGACTTCCACATTTCACTGATCAGCAGGATGGGGCTCAAACGATCATCGAGGATGAAGACCGGGAGGCACGCCAGCCCGAGCGCGAACGAGACCGGGATTCGCAAGATGACCAGCACCGCAAAGGCGCCAAACATGAGGGCTGCAACGGTGCCCGGGCTCATCCGGACGATTCCCCCGACGGCTTCGCGAGCAGGCGAAAATCCGCCATAATGTGCTCCAGCAGGAACAGGCACCAGGTGACGCCGGCCAGGGGGAACGCGATGTAGATGCCCAGCAGGTTGATGCCGCTCATCTCGGAAGTCTGGATCGCGCCAAATTTCGCGAAGTCGTAGCCGTGGCGGATGAACACCGCGGCCATCAGCATCATCGTGCCATGCACGATCAACCCCGCGATGCCCTGTTGCCGCGGCGTTTTCGGATGCGGCAAGACATCCACGTCAAAATGGGCGCGATCCCGCACCGCAATCATCGAACCGATCATGATGATCCAGACGAAACAGAAGCGCGCCGCCTCCTCCGTCCAGATATAGCGTGGGATGAGGCCCGTATAGCGGGATAGCACCTGTAACGAAACGGGGACGATCATCAGCCCCATCAGTACGGTCAGAAGTGCTTTCAACAGTCGGTGGTAACCTGCCAGCAGTTTCGTCATGCGCGATGGGTCCGATACTCCGCAGCCTGTTTTGGCTTGGTTGGTGTAGCAGCGAGCGCCAGCGAGTGGACGAACGACCACTCGCTGGCGCTCGCGGCTACTGGAATCGGATGAGTTTCTTGTGGCATGGCGTGGGTTTGGTTGAATGTCTCGGGGCTTGCCCCGAGGATCACGACGCGTCGGGCCGGATCCTGCGTGGCCCGCGATCGACGGCAAGATCACTGCGCGGCCTGGATGCGGGCATACACCTTTTCCGCGTCGATCTCCCGCGCGTAGGCGAGTTTTACCGGCTCGGCGAGCCGCAACAACTCGTCCCGCTGCTTGAAGGGATGGGTCCGGAGTTTTCCCTCGGCCTTCAGCTTGGCGAGAATCGCGGCATCCTCGCTCGATTCCGCCTGTCGCCCCCACGCGCCCGCTTCCCGCCCCGCCCGGATGATCGCGGCCTGCAAATCCGCCGGCAGGCGCCGGAACGTTTTGCCGCTGAAGCAAAGGGGCCGCACCGTGATCGCGTGCTGGGTCAGCGAGATCTCCGGGCCGACCTCGTAGAACTTCATCTGCTGCATTCCGGCTGCTTCGTTTTCGGCGGCGTCGATCACGCCGGTTTGCACGGCATTGTAGATTTCATTGTACGCAATCACGGTGGGTGCGGCCTGGATGGCCTGGAAGATGCGAGTCTGAATCGGCGCCCCCATCACCCGGATATTAAGCCCCTTCAACTCGGCCAGGTTGGTCACGGGCCGCTTGACGATCAGATTGCGCGTACCGCCCCCCGCGTAGCCGACCAGCATCACGTCCGCCTTGCCGGCCACTTCGTCGGCGATGGGCTGGAGCGCGTCGCCCTCCAGGACCTTGTTCCAATGCGCCGCATCCCGAAACAAAAAGGGCATGTCCATCAAGGGCGCGGCCTTGGAAAATGTCGACATGTGCGAGGGCGAGACGGTGCCGTAGTCCACCGAGATGCCCTGGCACATGTAGGCAAAATAATCCTTTTCGAGGCCGAGTGCACTGTTGAGGTGAAGGTCGAAAACCACCGGCTTCCCGTAGTACTGCTTCACGAGTTCCTCAAACTTGCGCAGCGTGCGGGTGTGCACGTGCGACTCGTCAAACTGGGCGGCTCCCCGGATCCGGATCGTTTTGTCCGCCGAGCAGGCGGGCAGGAGGAACGCCGCCGCGCCGCCAAGCACCAGGGCGCCAAGCGTTTTTAATAGGGTTCGTTTCATCGGGAAATTTTCAGGCGGCGGGGTGGGGACCAAGCGAGGCAAGGGAAACTGCTGCCAGATGCGAACCGGAATTGAAAGCCCGGAGGGGCCGCGACGCAGTCAGGTTCAGCCTGAAGATTTCCTAACGCGTCAACCGCAACCGAAGGAATCAAACCGCTGGTCACAGAGGTCACTGAGGCCCGGCAGGAGGTCACAGAGAATACCACCGGAAAAGAACGCCCGCTCCTCCGCTCTGTGGCCTCTCTTTTCCCTCCGTG